>JAEWZE010000028.1 GCA_023395465.1 Pseudomonadota bacterium | reverse complement strand
CGCTCGACCGGGGCGTCCGCACGCGCTGTTCGGATGACTACCTGTGGCTGCCGGTGGCCGCGGCGCGCTACGTGGAGCTGACCGGCGATGCCGGCGTGCTCGACGAGCGGGTGCACTACATCGAGGGGCGCCCGGTCAATCCCGACGAGGAGTCGTACTACGACCTGCCGCTGCGCTCGGGCCTGAGCGAAGACCTGTACCAGCACTGCGTGCGTTCCCTGCGGCGGGGCATGCGGCTGCTGGGCGAGCGCGGCCTGCCGCTGATGGCCACGGGCGACTGGAACGACGGCATGAACCGGGTCGGCGAGCGCGGGCGCGGCGAAAGCGTCTGGCTGGGCTTCTTCCTGTACGACGCGCGCGGGCGCTTCGATCCCCTGGCGCGGATGCGCGGCGACCACGGCTTCGCCGGTGAATGCCGGACCGCGGCCGAGCGGCTGCGCGAGGCGCTGGAGACGCACGGCTGGGATGGCGCCTGGTACCGGCGTGCCTGGTTCGACAACGGCGCCCCGCTCGGCTCGACCGAAAGCGACGAATGCAGGATCGACTCGATCGCCCAGAGCTGGTCGGTGCTGTCGGGCGCCGGTGCGCCGTAGCGCGCGCGGCGCGCCCTCGCGTCGCTGGACGCGCACCTGGTGCGACGCGACGCCGGCCTGATCCAGCTGCTCGACCCGCCGTTCGACACGACCGCGCAGGACCCGGGCTACATCCGCGGCTACGTACCTGGCGTGCGCGAGAACGGGGGCCAGTACACGCATGCCGCGATCTGGGCGACGATGGCCTTCGCCCGCGTGGGCGACAGCGCCAGGGCATGGGAACTGCTTGGCATGATCAACCCGATCAACCACGCCCGCGACGCCGCCGGGATCGCGACGTACAAGGTCGAACCGTACGTGGTCGCGGCCGACGTCTACGCGGTCGCGCCGCACGTGGGCCGCGGCGGATGGAGCTGGTACACCGGTTCGTCCGGCTGGATGTACCGGCTGATCGTCGAATCGCTGCTGGGCCTGCAGCGCCGCGGCGACACGCTGCAGATTGCGCCGTGCATTCCGGCCGGCTGGCCGGGCTATTCCCTGCGCTATCACTACGGCGACAGCGTCTACCGGATCCATGTGCGCCAGCAGCCAGCCGGCGCGACGCCGGTCGGCCTGCGGGTCGATGGCGTCGAACAGCAGGGCTTCGTCATCGCGCTGGAGGACGACCGCGCCGAGCACCTCGTCGAGATCGTGCATACGCCAGAAGTCGCCCCACTCTCCTTCGCCGAACCGGAATGAAGGGGCAGGCGTTGCCGGTGGCCGTCCTCGCGGGCGAGGCCCCGTGCCTGTGGCCGTGGCCTCGGACCCGCGCAGCCAGTTGGCTTGCGCGCACGCGCCGCACGCGTGCCCGGGCCGCTTCAGTGACGTTCGAGCATCGGCGGCAGCGGGCAATGCAGCACGCCGCAGATCGTGCGCAGCAGTTCGGATTCGGCCACCGACACGCGGCCGTCATGGGACACCGCAGCGGTGATCGCCTCGACCGTGACTTGCTTGGCCAGCGGATCGAGCGCGTCCAGCGGCTCCCAGACCGCGTCCAGTGCCAGCACGCCTTCGGCAGGCGGCGCGTACGGCAGGTGGTCGCGCGGCAGCACGCGCTGCATGCCGGCCAGGTAGGCGCGGCGCGCGGCCTCGGGATCCTGCGGATTGCCGGCATGGGCGACGACCGCGAGCAGGGTGGCGAATTCCCGGCGCACGTTGCCGGGCTTGCGCCGGCCGAAGCGCGCGTAACGCCCCGGGTCGAGCGCCTCGCGCAGCTGGACTTCCAGCAGGCGGCCGAGGCAGTACTCGAACAGGCTCACGCGGCCGTCGGCATGCACGACCGCGTGCACGGTGTCCAGGAAGGTGGCGAGTTCAGGACGCGGACGCAGGCGCATGGCCGGGAAGGCCAGCGCTGCCAGCGGCATGCGCAGCAACGGATGCAGCGCCTCCAGGAACTCCTCGCGCAGCCGCCGCGCTTCCGCGGCCACCTGCACGCCCAGCCTGGCGACGATCTCGCTGCGCTGCCGGTCGGCCACGTCGGCGTCGCCATCCAGCAGCAGTCCCAGCAGCAGCATCCCGGCGCCGTCGCGGCGCCCGGCCATCGCGCGCAGCTCGTCCGGCATCGTCGCCACGATCGTGTCGGCGCGACGATAGTCGTCGTCGCGCGGATCGGCGACCTGGGAGGACACCATCGGCGGCGTGAGGTCGATTCGCGCAGACAGCTGCGGCAGCGAACCGTGCCCCGGCCCCGCCAGGCCCATCTGCACGTCCTCTTCCAGACCGCTCGGTGGCACGGTGAGCCACTGCGCCTTCAGCCGCTCCAGGCTCTCGGCCCGGAACGAAGGCTCCAGCGCCTGGATCCGCTGCAGCACCGGCGGGTGGGTGGCGAACAGGCCGCGCAGGCCGGTGCCGTCGCCGAACAGCATGTGGCTGACCTCCTCGGCGTCGGCCCGTTCGGCCAGGCGCGACCCGTCGTGCAGCCCGGCGATCTTCTTCAATGCGCCGGCCAGGCCGCTGGTCTGGCGAGTGAACTGCACCGCCGAGGCATCAGCCAGCACTTCGCGGCTGCGGCTGACCGCGGCCTTGATCATGCGTCCGAAGAACAGGCCGACGTAGCCGACCAGCAGCGCGATCAGCGCACCGACCAGGACCGGCATCGCACCGCGCCCGCGCACGGTGCCGCCGTGCTGCAGGATCTTGCGGCCGATCAGGCCCAGCATCAGGATCCCGAACAGCACGCCGATCAGGCGGATGTTCAGGCGCATGTCGCCGTTGAGGATGTGGCTGTATTCATGGGCGATCACGCCCTGCAGCTCGTCGCGGTTGAGCCGGTCCAGCGCGCCGCGGGTGACCGCGATCACCGCGTCGGAGGTCGAATAGCCCGCCGCGAAGGCGTTGATCCCCGGTTCGTGCTCCATCACGTAGACCTTGGGCACCGGCACGCCCGAGGCGATCGACATCTCCTCGACCACGTTGCGCAAGCGACGGAGGTGCAGGTCGGTGGTGTCCTCGGCCACCGGCACCCCGCCCATCTGCTGCGCCACCGCCTCGCCGCCGCCGCGCAGCGAGGCCACGCGGTACAGCGAACCGATCCCGACCACGCCCAGTGCCAGCAGCGTCGACAGGGTCAGCAGCGCGGGGTCGCCGCCGAACACCAGCAGCACGCCCAGGTCGACGGCCACCACGATCCCCACCACCGCCAACGCGAACAGCAGCACCAGCCGCGACGTGTTGCGGCGCGCCTGCGCCTGGCGTTCGAAGAAGTTCATCGG
>JAEWZE010000048.1 GCA_023395465.1 Pseudomonadota bacterium | reverse complement strand
GTCGCCACGTGGTGACAGGCGCACCGTGCCCGACGCTCGATCTTCTGGCGCAACCGGCCGAGAAGATAAATATCGGCTAAGTCATTGCACCGAAAGAATTATTTGAGTTCTGTGGGGCATTTTTACGCGTATCTCGGCTGAACCCCATAAGCACCTTCCCGGCGCCGTCCAGGGCTATCTGCCCCGTGCCGCTCTTGATGGCGTACTCGTCGTCGGACGTTGATTCACCGATAACCACCCAGTCGTCTGCGGCGAGAGCTGGAGCCGCGACCGTTGTGAGCAAGGCATAGAGAATCCAGCTACAGCGCATCTTCCCCCCCCCTGGTAGGAACGCAGCAACATCCAATAGCGATAACGCTATCGGCCCCGAACTCCGGCCATGTGCCGCGCGTTCGACTTTTGGACGATGCGGCCAGTGCGATCAGCCGCGAATTTAACGAGTCCGACGAAGCTTCGCCATCGCGTTCTGTCCAGCAAGCGCTGTCTTGCCATAGTGCAGCACCTGATCAGGATCGTTCCAGCCACCCGCGTACTGCACGTCGGTGACAGAGAAGCCTGCCTCTAGGAGTTCGATCGCCGAGCCGACCCGAGCGGAGTGACCGGTGAACTGGTGTCCATCGGGCACGCCCGCCCTCACCGCTCGCCGGCGGAAGATCCGGGCCACTTGGATCGCGCCGAGTGGCTTGCGCGCGTCGGGCGGCGGCAATTGGAATGTGGAGGACCGGCCGACGGGAAGGAACAAGTAGCCGCTCTCAATCCCAGCGGCGGCGCACCATGCGTCAATGCGCTTCTTGGTGTCAGGACTGCAATAGCGCGTGGTGCCGATGCCTTCCTGATCGGTCTTGCTGAAGCGCAGGTCGACCGACCAGCCATTGCCAGAGGGCTTCAGATCCTCCAGTGTGAGCCTGGCTAGCTCCGCTTCTCTGCACAGCGTGTCCGAAGCCAGGCTGATCAGGGCGGCGTCCCGGAGGTCCATCAGGCTCTCACCCAGCGATGCGAGCAGTTGGCTGACGTGGGACGAGCGCATCGGCACGGCCTGCCGCGCGGCATTCGCCCGGTTCCTCGCCAGCGCCTTGACTACACCTTCCCACTCGAGCTTCCACAGTGGGTAGGCGGTCGGGTCCGCGAGCTGCGCGCCGCGGTGAACGAGGCGGATCGTGTTGATGTAGCGGCCGATCGTTGATCGCTTCTTGCCGAGCACTACCTGGTCCATGAGGAAGCGCAGGAGGTGCTTGGACTCAACGGGCAGCGCCCACGCCTGGTTGCGCTCGCACCAGGAGGTGAACACCTGCCAATCTGCCCGCACGGCCTTGAGGGTGGCGTCGGACTTCGCGGCCGTGTACTTGGCGTCCCACTCGAGCAGATTGGATTTGATCTGTTCTGCCGTGAGCACGGGCGCCGCGCTCGGGAATGGCTGATCGGTGGGTCGCACCAGGGCCTGCGAGAGCGCGTCGCTCACCAGCATGTCGATGCGCTGAGGTGTCGTGGTCATTCCGGATCATCCCCCGAGAGCGGCGGGATGGTATCGGCAGGCGACCAGTGGAACCCGTGGCGAGCCAGCGCCTCGCGTAGCAGCAGCCTGCCGCGGGGCGTGTCCAAGGGCGTCGGGTCGCCGTCCAGTTGCCAATAGGTCGCATCCACCTGGGGTTCATAGGCGAGGAAGACGGTGGCATCTGGGAACTGCCGCGACTTCCACGAGAGCATGGGCATGTGCGGGATCGGAGGCGTTAGTCCTTGGAGTCTCTCCAGTAACGCGCGTGCGACCGGGTGCGTAAGCGTGTGATCCGGGGTCGCAATGAGATGGCTGATCGCTTCGACCTCGGGCCCGTCCCCGTCAGGGAACAGGTGCAGCAATTCCGGCCGACTCAGGCGCAGCACCTTGACGTTGTCGCGCACCAGGCGCACCTGCACCAGGCTCTGGCCTTTGAGCTTGGCAACGGGGACCTGGCACACGCCTCGCGCACCGAAGCGGGTGTGCCTCAGCAACGCTTCCCACAGGGCGCCTGCTGGGCTGTCGGAGACATAGAACATCGCATGTGTGCCGAGCAGGGCGAAGCGCGCCTTGCTCATCGGGTTTGCATCGAGCGGTCCCCAGTGGGGGGAATCTTCGACGACCCGGTACAGGGGGATGTCCGTTGGCGGCTCGAACAGAGGGGGAGCGAAGTCCGGCCAACGAATTCCTCCCACCATCAGGCATCCTCCTGGAACTCGGCCCTCGCGGCGGCAAGGACTCGGGCCGGATCCGTCGCCAGCACGTCCGCCGGCGGCAGGTCGTCCAGGAGTACGTGAGGGGCCAGGAACCATTCGACCTCGCCCCAGCCGGTGGTGCGGCGATTGTCGTCAAGGAACGGGCCGTCCTCGCGCAGCACCTGCAGGATTTCCGCGAAGTGCGGCACCGGCTGGCCGTCGGGCTTGAACTGCCACCGCGGGAAGCGATAGTGGGGGTTGGGCGAGGGAATGTAGACACCTAGCAGCTGGCCTTCGCTGCGCAGCCGGGTGGCGAGCTGGCTGCTGTTCGCGGCCGTTGATCCGAGCGCTCGGCTCACGTCGGCCGCCTTCGGCCAGTCGCGCGACAGCGAGGTGCGCAACGCCGCGGAGTCTTCCTCCATGGATCGCAGCGCCTGGTCCTCATCCGTGTGCTGGCCGCTCGTCCGTCCCCGCAACTGAGCAATCAGCTGGTCCATGACGTCCCCGTAGAACCGCTCGTAGGTGCGTTCTGTCTGCGCGAGCGCCTCGGGCGCCAGGGTTTTCACCTCGACCAGAACTTCATCGTCATCGGCGTTGCGGAGGAATACGTCGAGCGAGTCTGCGAAGTCGCTGCCGGCAAGCCACTGTACGGGTGAGTGGCCAGACCACTTCAAGAACATCGGCTCTCGAAAGCGCTCCAGATCGCTGTGCCGAAGCGTCTGCAGTGTGTCGCGGATAGCGCGGTGCATATAGATCGCGTGCGGCTCGGCGACCGCATGACGAAGCGCCTGGCGAGATCGCATGAGCAGGCGGATGCGGCTGGCCAGATCGGCGGCGGGCGCGTCGGAGCGGAGTCCGGCCTCAGCGACCAGTTGCTCCACGGTCGCTGTCCCGCGCTTCTGGACGATCGCGCCATGGTCTTCGGCGAGATCCAAGTAATCGAGCTCAGGCATGTCGGCCTCCGGGGTGACGAGCGGGTTGCATCGCGCGGACCGCTCCCATGTCTGCATTGGAAGTGAAACAGGTGAAACAGTCAATAGGGCCGATAATCCGGGCTTATCTTACCCATTGCAACGTGTTACGTAACACGGTAATAATGCGTCCTGCACTACATTCCTACAGCTTGGAACAGTGGGCTTTCAACCGCCAACGAGGAGCTGCCGTGTCTAGACCGCGCGCAATCACACCTGAACTCGCGAACGAGGCCATCACGGCAGTCGTAATGCGCGGACTCTCCCCGACCTTCGCCCGCGTGCGGGACGAAGTGGTCCAGCGGGCGGCGGCCGCCGGACGACAGACCGGTGGTGGAAGCCCCGTGGTCCTGCAGGAGTACGTGGATGATTGGTTCAGGGCGAACGGCAAGCTGCTAGGCAGCCAGGCCCAAAGCGCGGTCCCGATGACCATGCTCGACCAGATCAAGGAGGCGACCGAAGCGTCGCTGGCCCAGGTCAGCGCGACCGTTGCCGAGCGCGAGCACGCCCTGGACAGCCGTCAGGCTGAGTTGGACGCGCGGGAGGCCAACCTCCTGCAGCGCGAGGAAAAGCTGACCGAACGGGAGGCTACGCTGCAGCAGTTCATCGCCGACCTCCGCGCCGACAGAGACGCCGAGCGCGCTACAGCACAGGCCGTGACCAAGGAACTGGCCAAGGCCCAGGGCGAACTGATCACCCTGCGAGAGTTTCTGGACGCGCTCGCCAAGGAACGCGACGAGCTGCAGGAGGCCCACAGTAACGCCCGCGACGCCGCGGCGATCGCCGAAGCCGAGGCCGCCAACGCGAAAGGACGTGCGGCTGAGCTTGCTGCTGCCGTGGAGGAAGGCGTTAAGCGAGAGCAGGCTGGCCAAGCCGCCCTTGCCGAGGCCCAGCGCCAGCTCAATGCGGCCCGGTTGGAGGCGCGGACGTTGGCTGCAGAGGCGGACGAACGCCTTCTCGCTGCCCGCCGTGAAGCCGAGGAAGCGCGAAACAGCCGGGACGCGGCCCAGGCCGAAGCCAGAACGGAGCTGGCCGCAGCGTTGAGCATCGTCTCCACGCTGCAGGCAGAGCTGGCCCAGACCCGAGCGCAGACCTCGAGCATGCTCCGAGAGCAGATCGAGAACGTGCTCCATTCGGCCCGAAGCACCCAGACCCTGGTAGAGAGCACGCACACGGGAGGCGCGGAAGCCAAGGCCCTGCTGGCGGACATCAAGTCTGCTCTCGTGAACGGGCAAGAGCAGCTCATGCAGCTGCTTCGGGAGGCGCCGCAGCGCACTGGCGGCCCCTGATAAAGGCCACTGGCCAACAAACCCGGCCTTTGCGACAAGGGGAAACGCTCAAGCGGGACGGAGCTGGTGCGCTAACGCCCAGACTAGCCGCCAACCGCGCGCCCCACGGGTTACTCGATAATGAACACCTTGGAAGGAGCGTCGTTGCGCAAGCCGGAGCGCATATCAAGGTGGACCTTGTAAAGGTCGACCTCCATCAGATTCACCCGGCGACTTGTCCCCATAGGCTCGACGTACGCCCGCTTGACCCTGAAGTAGATCCGTTGATCCGGCCCGCTCGCCCCTCCGCGCTCGAACCAATCGCGGTCCTCCGGCCGAACTGGAATCGCAAGAATCCACTTCGCCATGTCCGGCCGCACATGCTGCACGCGCTTTTGGGTCTCATCACGCGGGTAGTTTGAGAGCGTAAATCCTTCGCCGCTGAACCCGCTACCGACTGCCAGCGAATCGCCGAAATCCGGAGGGTTGTATTGGAGAGTGTATGTCGAAGTCGTCGGCGAGAATCCCGGGCCGCCGCCGTACTCCATCACATTGGGGCGATACCAGAACGTGTCCTGACTGCGAAGCCTCTCGATCCGTGCGTCGATCTTTGGACGGTACACCGCGAGCATCTGAGCTCTGCCGTCCGGCTTGCTGATGTTGAAGGACTGCACGGCGCCGCGCTTGCGATCGAGCTCATACTCGTCGGCCGCGCATTGATCGAGTTTGAAATCCGGCACCTCCGCGCCTTCGAGCCGGGATGCAAACACCAGGTAGAGGTCGCATGTGCGAAACCCAGCAACTTGCTGGCCGAACTGATCCAGGCCTGCAATGCCCTCGCGAATGTGCATCGCGCCATCAAGCGATTCAGGAGTGTAAACTGGCTGTCGCCACAGGCTGGCTTGCGCATGATTCATCGTGCTGCGCATCGGCCCGCCTTCGCGACTGGAAGACTCGGTGAGAGGTTTTCCGTTGACCGTGACGTTCTCGCCCACCTTCTGCTTGATTCGATCGAAGAGCCCTGGCTTCTCAGCCTGCTGGGCGGCGGCCATTGCCGATGCGAACCACAAAAGTCCGGCTGCAAATCCCTGAATTCGCATCCCCCCCTCCACATGCGTTGTTGTGCCGATCTTATGCCGCCGAGTAAGCACTCGCAAATCGTTAGCGGGATCCGTTAGTGCAAGCCTTCCGACCGCTTGAATGCTAGCTGGCTTACCCGGCAAACAGAGCTTGGACTTCCTTCTTCCCCATACCCCGGAGCTTCACCAGCACTCCGAGCCGCTTGGCGCGCGGCGCAATCTTGCCGCGCTCCCATAGGTAGATGGTCTGGCCGGACACGCCGACGAGGGAACCCAACTGGCCGGCACTGAGTCCCAGCCTGCTGCGGAGCGCCTTGACACCGTCGGCAGTGATCCGATGCCTGGGCCCGCCAGGGTCAGCTTGCGCGTCCAGCTTGGGCGCAGGTGAGCGTCGGCCCGTCAAGGCATTGATGGCACGGTCCTGGTCTGCGAGCCGCCGCTTCAACTTGGCCACTTCGGACCTGAGCGCAACGAGGCCCGTGCGACTGCTCTGCAGGAAGCGGCGGAGGCCAGGACGGACCTCGCATCTGCCCGGGCAGCGGCCGAATCAGAGAGGTTGCTCAGGCACCAGCATGCCGCGGCCCTCGACGCCGAACGAAGTGCCCGGGCAGCACTAGAGGCAGCCCTCGGTCGCGGGGAGGAACAGCGCGCCGCGCTGGCAGAGATCAAAGCCTCGCTGGCCAAGGGGTACGCCGACATTGACCGCCGGCTGGCGGCGTTGGAGTCCCCGGCGCAGCCCTGACACGAGCCTCCCCGGTTGCATAAACTGGGCGACCCGCCACCAGCAGGTACACATGAAATTCGCGTCTGGTCGTCCGTGTGGTATGCAGGCGTGGTCGACAATCTGGGGCTCGCCGCGCAATGTTCAATGACATGCTTAGACCCGCTGCGTTCGATGAGATGGCCCGTGCCTACGCAGGAAGCCTTAGTGCATTCGGGCGGATTGTCGTGGTGGAAGGCCGCGAGTGCGTCGTCCTAGCCGCCCGCTTCAACGAACTGACCGTCGTACCGTGCGAAGGATGCGAAAAACTTCCACCCGTCCCGCGGTCGAGATTGGGTAGTTCCACGAAGCGGTGGTCGATAGCTGAGACCTTGGCATTTGTCAGGCGACAGATGGAGTTGGACTTCCAGCCGCGCGCACTCTTCTGCATCGCGGGACACGCATTAAATACGGGAGACCCAGATGCGGCCTTGGCCGCCGCCTGGATCGCGACCACCTCCGGTGGCATGTTTCCCGTTCCGATCGCGCTTGGGCCTCACGCCAGATCGTTTCCCGACGCCGTAGTTGAGCAACTGCCCGAACTTTATCGGTGGTCGCGCGCGGATCCCGGCCTCGCTCTGGATACGGATGCCCCGCACGAACTACTCAATTTGCTTGGTGATCGTAAGAAGGCGCTGGCCAGTCTCGAAGGCATGGCGGCAGTGTTCGAGCGGCATCTTGCGAAGCGCGAAAAGTTTGAGGCTGGGCGGTTGGTGCGGCTTCGCGCCGATGGAACCGAGGGTGTCGTGCTGGCATCGCTCGGGGATTCCGAAACTGGGTATCTGCTATTCCTCTTTGACTACCAAGAACCAGTAACGGCGCTATTTGAGGACGTAGATGGGCTAGAGGCCAGCATGCCCATTGACGACGACGCTTTCGTTGAATGTGCGCTAGAGTCCTTAGTTCAACAACCGGCAGCAGGATGGCTCCTACGAGACCTTGACCTCTTGGCGCGGCCAGGCTGGGCCGAGCTTCAAACGCTCGCGCTCGCGAAGTTCTACAGATTGCTCGTATCGGGTCGTGCAGATTGGGGAGACGCAAAGTCGGTCTTGCGCTACCTCAAGCAGCTGATTCGGACCTGCGACCCAACCTTGCGAAAGCAGCTTAACTCGCTGCTTCCTGAGCTCGTGAACCCCGCCAAGCGAAAGCGTGCAGGCCTGGCTCAGTGGGACGCCGCAGCGATGGGCCGCTTGGAGGAGTTGATTGATGATGCGTGGGTTCGCGTCGACCACTCCACGGCGAGTTACCAACGCTGGAAGTCAATCCTTGAGGCGGAAGCGGCGAAGAGCGCCGAGGAGCAGAAGCGTCGGACCGTACGAGAGCCCAAGACGCGAGTCCTCCGGGCCAATGTGACTGCACACGAACTCCTGTCGTTGGAATGGCCGTTGACTCAGGGAGCAAGCGCTTACCGGCGGGCAGTCGCCTCCGCTCTCGAGTGGCTGGGATCTCGCCTCGGTACGGAGCTGCCCACACACTGGGCAACCGGCATACACGAGATCGAGCTGGGCGGTGTGCGACTGGAGGTCGCCGCTGCCCAGCGATTGTTCGCGATGCGCCTGGAGCATCCGGACGCCAAGGAGCCGGCTCGCACCTGGCGGCTGGAAGGAACCGTTGTCGGTCTTGAGGCCGGCGAGGGCGGCATGGTTGGCTTGCGGCTGTCCACGCAGGACCGCGTCAAACTGCCAGCCCCCCCTCGATCAGTACCGGGGTTGCTTGATGCCTGGCGCGCCGAGCCTGGGCTCTGCGTGTCCGACCAGGTTCCCGAGAACAGACCGATCGACACAAGCCTCGCTCTTTTCCGCCTTCGCGATGACATCGCCGATCCGGATCGCAACTACACGATCTGGGTCTTCCCCACCGGTCATGCCAACGCAATGAGGCGGTTGCCAGCACTCGCACAGAAGTGCGCGCTAACAAGCCACATGATCGCCGATTACAACCAAGGCCTGCACGTTCTCCACGAAGGCAGCTGGCATAGCTACCCCCCCAGGCAGGCGGTGCCAGTTGCCTACACCCTTGAAGCGGCCGCACGACAGGTTAATGCGCTGATCGCAGCAGCAAGCAAGGCCGCCAGCAATAGTCCCCGCTTCCGGGACGTTCTGGAATTCATCCGCGAGGCTACCGCGCCCGCACCGCTGCAGCCGCCATCGGAAAAGCCCTTGGCGAGCGATGCGCCCGAGCAATCCCCAGGACCTGCGCAAATGCCCGCGCGCTCGTCTGCCGTGACCGACTTGCAGCGGCAGCTGGACAATGCGATTGGTGAGGCGGATGCGGTCCGCGGAGAGCTGGCTGAGGCGCAGGCGGAGGCGAAGCGTCTGCGCGCGAAGCTGCGCGCATTGGAGGCCCAGATCGCGGGTGGCCGGGACCGGGGCGCACCGGAGACGGATGGCCCGCCTGCACATCCAAGCTCTCTGACAGAAATCACCGAGTGGGCGCCCACGCTGGCGCCGCGCGTGATGTTCGCGGAGAAGGCGCTACGGGCTGCCTCGCGCATCGACCACCTGGACTCGGCCCTCATCTACCGTGCCGTCCAGGCTTTGCATGACCACTACTGGCCCATGCGCTGGGGCGATGAAGAGGGAGCAAAGGAGCGCTGGGAGGGCTTCCTGCAGGAGAGCCGGTTGCGCTTGACCCCCATCGGCGCGGCGCCGACGAATCACCGTTACGCCGATGCGTACCAGGCATTGGTGGACGGCAAGCAGGTTACCGTGGACTTGCACATCCAAGGCAACAGTTCACGGGACGTGCGTCGTTGCGTCAGGATCTACTTCCATGCCGATGAAGAACGCAGGATCATCTGCGTCGGGGCGCTGCCGTCGCACCTGGACAGCACGTTGAGCTAGCGCAATGGACCAGTGGCCACGGCCGGTGGTGGCGTTGGTCTACCGCGCGAAGAGCGCCGAGACTTCCTTCTTGCCCATCGTGCGCAGCTTGGCCAAGCCAGCCAGGGGCTTTGGTCGCGGCGAGGTCTTGCCGTGTTCCCACAGGTACACCGTCTGGCCGGAAACACCGACCAACGCCCCCAACTGCTCCGCAGTCAGGCCCAGCTTGCCGCGGAGCGACTTCACGCCGTTGGCGGTGATCCGATGCTTCGTCGCCGGCTCGCGACCGGTTTCGGCGGGAACCGAGGCGGCCTTGGTACTGCGACTCTTTGCCAGTGCGGCGAGTGCGCGATCCTGGTCCACGATCTTGCGCTTGAGGCTAGCGACCTCTGACCTGAGCGTGGCGTTCGTCTTTCGCAGGGGATCGATTAGGTGCTTGGCCTCTTTTCTGGCTATTCGCGCGATCTCTGCTTTGAAGACGCTGGCAATATTAGGCATTTGGCCTCCCCGGCTGTGAGTAGTGCAGCGTACAACACCCCTCCGTGGGGCGTGCAACCGGCTATGACTTGCGTCCATAATCAGCGACATGCAGACGCGCGCCATACGCCTTCCCCTCCCGGTCGATCCTGAGCTGCCAGAGGGCTTCGACTGCACGCCTAACGACGAGCGGTCCAGTGCAGAACTGGATGAATGGTGGGATCAGCCATTTCTCGTGACGCATGGTGACGGCAGGTTCTGCGCGCGGTGTCTCAACGGTGGCGCGTGGGATCGATCGACCGGGCTGGGGTTTGCCGCTTCCATCGAGGAGGCCACCGTAGTCGCCCTTGCCGCGCAGGCGGCGTGGGTAAAGCACAGGGGCGCTCCAGTCGCCGAGTTCGGAGCCGGTGGCTACACCGTGGTTGTCCCGCCGCAGCGACCCGACCAGGATCCGCGCGAGCTGGCACATGGACTGAACGCGGAACAGGCGCAGGCGCTTATTCAGAGCGAAACCGGCAAAGCGTAGGAGGCAACATGGCTGAGGCGGCACGAGATCGGCACCGTGGTCCGATAGCTCACCTGGCGGCCGAGTTCGAGGCAGCCTGCGGGCTGGCTGAACGCTGCGGGCTTTCCGGAAACCAGGCCCTGTTGAGCGCGGCAAGGGCCGTGGCCAAGACGTCCGGTGTGGACCCCATCCAGCTGCTCGGCCTGACCGGCCTGCGGGGCGAGCAAGCTCACTTCTCCGCGCGCGAGCTCGGCCGGCACCTTGGCATCACGGCCCGCGAGGTGAACCTGCGACTGGCAGAGATCGGCCTGCAGCGCCGGGTCGACACCACCTGGGTTCCGACTGCGGCTGGCCAGCCCTTCGCGGTGATCCTCGACGTCGGCAAGCACCACAGCGACGGCGCGCCGGTCACCCAGCTGCGCTGGACGATGGGGGTCTTGTCCAAGCTGGACCCCGGCGACTTGCTCGACGGGTTGGCGGATGCGCCGCGCACGGGGCCTGGCACCCACCTGCGATTAGCGACCTCGAGGCGCTAGTTTGTTCGGCCGCGCGGGCACCTGCCCACGTTGGTGATGGCGCCGTCGACCTCGGCGAACAGCACGCCATCAATGCAGCGCTGGCCCTTGAGGGATTCAACCTCGGAAGCGGGTGGCGCACCGGCGCCCTCGTGCTTCAGGCGGCGCTCCAGGGCCTCCGCGCGCAGCCGCTGGTATTCGGCCTCCTGCTCGACGGTCCAGCCGCTGCCCGGCTTCGGCGCTCGCGCTGCGGTCGCTGGATGGGCTGGCTTGGGCGAGTCACCATAGCGGTCTGCCCACGCAAGGTGTGTCCGGCCCAGAAGTTGCAGGCCACCGTACATGAGGGCAATCAGCACTCCGCCGATCACCAGCAGGTCAACGAACACCGGCCGATCCCGCCCCGGTCTCTGGTCCATTCTGTCCATGCGTACCCCCCGGGGCCATCATACTGGCAGGCGGGCCGAGGCGTCGGCCCGTGGGCGGTAACGGCACGAAAGAACCGCTGGAGCGCCGAAAACCGCCTATCGTCCGGACTCGTGATTCCCAGTGGCGCGCGGAGGGCGGCTCGGGCATCCTGTCCTGTCTACGCGCGTGCGCCCGCCTTCCCAATGTCCCCGATTCCCGACCATGAATTCGACCCGACGGTAGCGCTCCTGCGCGAAGCGTTGCGGGATTCGGTTATGTCCATGGTCCGGCACGGGATGACCGCGGAAGACCTGCGCGCCGACCGCCTGCGCGAGACATTCGACCTGCTCTGCGAGTACGACTCGACTGCGCAGCAGGCCCTGGGACCCCTGGTCAACGCGGCGCTGGCATTGCCCCGCGTCCGGCACAACCGTTCGCGCGACGAGACGGCCTTGCAGCGGGCGCTGATGACCATCCAGGAGCAGCCCGGCACTCCTGTCGCGAGGGCCCTGCGCAATCTATTGCGTGCCTTGGTTGACGAAACGGCCCCGTTCGCCACCGCGGTGGCAGCGTGCCGGCGCGACTTGCCCCCTGAGCATGCCGCCCAGCTCGGAGCGATCCTCGAGCAGTACGCGCTGCACGGCATCGATGCCCACCTCAAGGAGGTGCTGTTGATGGCCGAACACCTGGTGCCGCGCCAAGGCTGATTCGCGCCGGACGGGTGAGGTACGGTGGTAGGCTAGAGCTTGGAATACGCGCGCCTTCGCGACCTGCCAGGAGATCCCCATGCGCCTCGACAATCAGAGCTGGAGCACTGCTTTCCGCGACCTGTGCGAGCCGCTGATGGTGCTGACCGACGCGATCGGCCTCCTGCTGCGCAAGGCAGCGGCACCGCTCTCAAGGTAGTCCGTTACGCTGGAGCGTTCGCTGTACGTCGACGCCACTGCTGGCTTTGGCCGACTCAGGGCGCTCGGGCCATAGGAGCGGGAAGCACTGTCTCCCCTGCCGACGCGTCAGTCAGTACATCCACCCCGCAGGCGCCAGCCGTTTCTGGCGTCCAACCTGGCCGCCGGCGGGGGCGGTTTCGGTGTGCTGGCCAGCACCGGGGGCTGCTACCTTTCTCACGTGGCCGACCGACGCAGCCACGCACCACCCGTTCGTCGACTACTTCCACATCACTTTGCGGCGCGCGATACCCGAGCCGATCCGGGCGGCTGGGGTTTCGCTCGCAAGAGCAAGTGACTCGGCACTTCCCGAGAACCCCGAGGGGGCATGCGCCCCTGCCGGGATTCCGCGTGCTCCTTCCGCAACTGAAAGGAGAAGCGGTATGAAGAAGCGTGATAAGGAGCGCCGATGGCGTTTCCTCACCAACGACACCTTGCACCTCATGGGCGCCGAGGTGAATGAGTTCGCGGTGTTCCTGGTGCGCCATCTCAAGACGATGGCCATGTTCGTCACCTTGCTCGTGACGGCCGCGATCACCCACTGGGTCGCCGGACGGCTGATGGACGGCGATCCGTCGCTCAAGCCGACCGCCTTGGTCCTCAACGCAGTCGGTTTCGTGTGCTTGTTGGTCGACTGTCTGTGGCTGACCAATGTGGTCTTGCCGTGGGTACCGGTGCTGCGGCGATGGATCCAGCGTCAAGGCCCCGGGAACGGGGCATAACCACCACCGATGGCCGGCATGCCGGCTGTGAGGAGAGAGCAGATGAATGCCAGCAGCGCGGTATCGACCACCACGGACAGCGGTTCCGTTCGTGACCTGTTCGAGCCCATGATGGTTCTGGGGCATGCAGTGATCCTGCTTGCCCTTCGAGTGTTCCGCAGGGTGGTTTGACGCCCAGCACCGCGCCCCCGCACTTGCGGGGGCGTTTTTCATTTGGGGTTGTGCGACTAAGTCACGTCTTCGGTGGGAGCGCTTGGACCGTTGGCCTTGACGGAAGCAATTCCAGCCTCCCTTGCGGCCTCAGAAGAGTACGTCTCGCTCGTGCCGATGACTTCGTTGTTCCCGCTCCTCAGGTTAAACATCGGACTGCCGTCGCTCGCACTCTTGCGCACGTAGCGCGCATCGTTCGCAGCGTTCGCCTTGACCGACGCGATTCCGTTCTCGGCGCCGGCTTTTTGAGTGTATCGCTCACTGGTCAGAATCGTTTCGCCATTGCCGGCCTTCAACACAAAGCGGTACTGGCTACCGGACCGACTAAGCACGTACTTCGCAGCCATCACAGACTCCTCGGGCTGGATGCCCTGCCGCGACCATATGCCCCCGCAGGGCAAGGCGCAATCGGACTGGTCCCTCGGCGTCTGTCAGGGAAAGCTGACATCGACCGCCGCGGCGCTCGGACGCTCGAGCACCGTGGATATGGCGCCTGTGCCGATCCAGCCGTCCTTGAGCTGGTCGAACTCGTGTAGAGCCAGGACGGTTCGATCGAGCCAAACGCGCTCGACACCCTCACCGTCCACTTCGCGGCCCAAGATGCGCGCGGTGCGCACATGCCGGCTTCCGCGGATCTGCAGGGTTGCGTGGCCGTCGCCGAGGCTCACGCCGATGGTCTTGTGCTTGCTCATGAAGCTACCCTATCCGGCCGCGCCGGGGCGGAAAGTTGCCCTCATGCTGCCAGCTTTCCATCGCGCAGCAGCTTGCGGAAATCGTGCCCCTCGTAGCCGAAGCGCTTGGCCATGTCGTCTACGAAGGCCGCCAGGATCCGGTCAAGATGCACGAACTCTTCGTCGTTCGACGCAGGCTCCAGGAAATCCAGCGCCGCCTCCGCGCTCTCGCCCTTCAGTTGCGTCATTTGGTTCTGGTAGCAGTCGATCGAGCCCTGCAGGTTGACGAACTCGAACTCGACCAGCTGTGTCTGCTGCGGCCGCAGAAGCCGGCGCATCAGTTGCTCCTCTGTCGTGTGGCTCCAGTCGCGAGCAGCAAAGATGCCACGCGAGGCCTGCCAGAGGTTAAGGCCGTTTTCCGCGCACTCCTTGCTCGCCACAAGCACGGGCGCATCACCCCACCGGAATCGCCGGTTCAGGTCCTTCGTCCGGCGCACGATTGGCAGCTGGCCATGAAACGGGACAGCTTCGATGCCGCTTGCATGCAACTCGCGCACGTACAGATTCACCGCGGTGGGCGAGTCTGCGTAGCAGATGGACTTGTGCCCCTGCCCGGTCCATTCCTCCAGCCGCCGAAGCACATGGCGCTGCTTCGATGTGAGCCGGCCGTACACCGGGACCGCCACTTTCGACTGGCTAACGAACTGCGGGATGTTGCAAGCCTTCTCCACGGCGCCGATGCGCGCCAGCAGCGCGACGAGATTGAGATTCTGGCCGCGCCCGTTCGCCTTCTCCATGGCGGCGCGATACCAGTCCACGAATTCGTCGGCAACGGTGAGGTAATGCGCCAGGTGGCCACGATCCCACGCAAGCTCGGTATGCGTGATCTTGGGCGTTGGCGTGGAGAAGTGGGCAGCTACCTTCGGCTCCAGTTCGTGGCGGCGCTTGAGCAGGGGCGCCGCCCATTCGCGCAGCAATCCGACCTTGGCGATGCGCGGCACCTGGCGCTTGGCGCCAACCAGCAGCCCGTCTTCAAAGCTGCGGGTGACCCACTCGAGTACCAGATGCCGGTCGCTGAACTCATCGACGCCGCGGCGGGCTCCGTCCATGCTGGTCCACAGGCGGGCTTCCAGGAAAGCCCGATGCCTGCCGAAGGGCTGGAGCGCGGTTCCGTCGCCGAAGGCCCACGCCAACGGGGGAAGCAAGGACTGCACCATGTTCGCCATTGGGGTTCCGCTCATTCCAAACCGCCGACGCGGCGAGAGCATCGCGAGCGCCCGGGACTGGTCAGTGTCCGAGTTGCGCAGGCACTGGGCCTCGTCAGCACAGCACAGGCTGAAGCGGCGCCTCAGCAGGTGAGCGTAGGTGCGGCGGCTGAAGTAGCGACCGGCCGCGCCGTCACGGACTGCCACCGGCTGGCGCAGGCGCGAGTACGAGACGATGTTGATCTTGCGCAGGCTGGAGCAGTGCTCTGGCCGCGTGATGACCTGCCACAGTCCGGGGTCCACGCCGGACTCCCTGAGCTGCTGCACCAACTCGTCAATTAGGCGCGCCTCGACCACGATGGCGTTGTGCTTGCCCCCGGCCAGAGCGAGCGCGATTCCCAGCCTGCCCTTTCCGCATCCCATCCGCCATGCCGAGAATCCGTGGCGGCCGAGAAGGAGCTCTGCCGCATCTTCGATCTGGTAATCCCAGCTGATCACCTTGGACGCGCCGCAGGCGTCGAGGTGCGCGCGGATGGCCTGGACCAGGGCGGGGAACCTCGCCTCGCGCGTCGGGTGCGCCTCTCGCCAACCGTTGACGCTGGCGGCGGGCAGGTCGAAGTCTGCATTGATCGCGTCCGGGCGCAACGTGACCTGCTCGTCGCCGACGCGGATGCTGTAGTCGCCGTCAGGGCGCAGCTCAACCTCGACCTGGTCGCCCACCTGCAGTAGCGCCGATCCCCACTTCGTGGGGTCCAGCAGGCGCTTGCGCGTCACTGTGGCCTTGCCTCCCGCAGACTGGCCCTGCCCTGCGACCCAGTGACCGTACGGGGTGCTGGCGACGGCGTGTTGCCGGATGCGGCGTCGCAGGTAGCCACGCAGGCCGTCGTCCACCGCGGGGATGCCCCCGCACGCCCGCACGGCCTCCTCGAGCCACGCGAGGCAGGCCATCGGATCGGGCTGCAGCAGCCACAGTTCGACGTCCAGGCGCCCCTGGCCCGTGAAGCGCACACCCTTGGGGTAGCGATGCCCTTCCATCGGCATGACCGGCTCGCGCAGCACCCGGTTCAGCACCTTCGCGCGCATGAAGGCGCATCCGGCCTTGAGAGACACATGCCGCCCGTTGTGGACGATGCGGACATGGGGATCGCCGGTCACCTCGCCGGTGATCGAAGG
This sequence comes from Pseudomonadota bacterium, assembly GCA_023395465.1. Lineage (GTDB taxonomy): Bacteria > Pseudomonadota > Gammaproteobacteria > Xanthomonadales > Xanthomonadaceae > Luteimonas. The sequence goes on along the minus strand of JAEWZE010000048.1, from coordinate 168,573 downwards.
GCGCGCCGCCTCAACCGTTGCGCCCGACAACGGGCGCGGGCTGCGGTGGCGCTGCGTCAGGTGCAGGCCGGGGATCAGGGGCACCCGGCCGAGGTCGTCCAGCTGGATCCGCTGGGGAGTCGGGGCACGGTCCATGTCCGGGCCGAACACCAGCAGGCTCACTCGGACGTCGGTGCCCTCGCGGGCGAAGCAACCCCGCGGCAGCTCAACCAGGGCGCGCAGGCGCCCGTCCATCTCGGGCGTTGGATTGGCGAACGTCTCGGCGGCGTAGCTTGCCGGGAGGATGGCTGCCACGACATCGGCCGCGCCTAGCGCCTGGTGCACCGCGTAGGCGTGGCTGACCGCCGCGGTGTTCGCACCGAAGGCGCCCCAGGTCGTGCAGCTGTAGGGCGTCAGGGTCGGCGAATCGAGGCGAAGGCTGAAGGGCGGATTGGCCACCGCCACGTCGAAGCCCTTGGGCTCCACGGCTTCCATGCCCAGCGCGACGAAATCAGCCTCGAGGTCGGCGGCGTCGGCCGCGTCCATCAGGGCAGCGATGGTCGGCTCGTGGATGTCGACGCCGGCGACCATGTGCCGGACCGGGTCCGCGAACTGGAGCAAGCGGCCTGCGCCAACCGAGTTGTCCAACACGCTGATGCGCCGGTCGAGCCCCTGCGACGGCCCTTCCACGGCGATGCGCCAGACCAGCTGCGCGAGGTCGTCGCCGGTGAAGAACTGCGAGAGGTGTTCCTGGCGGGCTTGGTGCAGGCCTGCGAGGCTGCCGGGGCGCTTTGCCTGGCTGCCGAGGCTGCGTACCGCGCGCATCGGTGCGTACCAATCTGCGGGCATGAGGTGCTCCTGATCGAGTACCCCACTTTGCCGATGAGAGCATCCGTCAAAACTTAGCGCACGGAACAGTCCGACCAATGACGTGGGCGATCACGCTCGCTCCGAGAGCGATTATCACTGAGGGTCGCACTGCGACGGGTGCATTGAAATGCCTAGCAAAGGCCTGCCCACGGCATCAGAAAATTCGTAAGACACCGTTACGCCATTCTCGCGAAAATAGCGCATGTCATTCGAGCAAACGACGCGTCGTACCATTGGCTCAAGGCCCTTGCGCAGATCCACGGCATCGGCCGTCTTCGCATCGACATCGGTGAGGGTGTAGAGGTATGTGAAGCGTAGACCCGGGCCAGCTACAACTTTTTCCACTCTGGAGTGGGGGTCGACAGTCATGGGGTTTCCCTCATTCAGCTGTCGCGCTGTGACCTGAAGCACCTCCTCGATACTGAAATCCTCGGCACCAGACGCCCCCTTTAGTACAGACTTCCCCGCTTTCGACCCCAATGCACCGACAGCGAGCACCAAGGGAACGATGAGCACCCAGATGCCGAGCTTGGCCGCAAAAGAGGATCTTTGGGCCGGGTTCGTGTCACCACCCTCAGCCCAGGTGTATCCGCAATCGCAACGCTGTACGAAGTCGGCATTGATCAGGTCGCAATTCGGACACTTCATGCCACACCCCCGTTCTTCTTGCCTGCGATCGCGGCACCGACGAATACAACGCCTTCTGCTGGTCGATATGACCTCTCAGCCATTGCCGCCTCCCGCGCCATCTCGGGGCTCGACGGTGCTCTTGCGCCCCTCGGCAAACGCATTTGCGATCCGTTTTGTGCGGTTCTCCAGGTGCCCCCACGCGCGGCCGGCCTGCGTGACGGCGTCACGGAGCGGAACTTTGGCGTTTGGCTTTGGACGTGGTGGTGGAGCGACAACAGTCTTGCGCGGCGCTGGCGGCCGCGAGGCCCTGGCCCGTTGATCCAACTCCATCTGAAAGATGATGAATAACACCAACCCAATGAGTCCAACACTTCCCCCGTAGAGCGCAAGCTTGGTGGCCAACTTCGTCCGGTCAAATGGGAGCATCTCAACCTCACGCTCCCAATCTCGTGTTGCCACATAGCGTGAGACCGACTCGCCAAAGGCACCGCTCTCAACGAACTGAGGCTCTGGCGGCGCGCGCAGCCAGCCCCATGCAATCACCGGAGAAACGGCCGCAAACGAGAATCCTAGAATGAGAACGAGGAGCGCTGTGCTGCGCATGAAACGAATGGTCTTCACTTGATCCCCTGTACGGCCCGGAGTGCATCGGCAAATCCGGAGCTGTTTCCGACTGGCTGTTCCCTACTCCGAGATGCTACCTGACTTCCACATTGTTTGGCGGCCTGTTGGGGGCGGTTGCAAATGAAGCACGTCTGGCCTCCTAGTAGTCCCACGCATCGCGGTGCTCGGCAATGGCTATGTTCAGCGCTTCGGCAACCCCAGTGGGCAGGTAGAGCTTGAAGTGCTCGTAGCCCTGCACGATGTCGGCGCCGTCGCCAAGATCCACGCGCTGGCGGCTGACCACCGGGGCGTGACAAAGCTGGCGGCCGAGGCTGATCAGCCCGTGTCCGATCGCCGGGCTCAGTTCAGCGCGTGCGAGGGTGGCCGCGATAGCCTTGCCCAGTTCGTGCAGTGAGTCACCCCGCATGTGGGCAACGCCCCGGTAGTTCTTCTCAACGTAAACGCGGATGGGGATTTCAACGCGCCCGCGCACGATCTTCATCTGCGCGTTCTGCCGTCCGTAGTCCCGCAGAATGCCGAAACTGCCAGCGATCGTTCGGGCATCTAACCTGGCGCCGGCCCTCTCGAGCGCCACAGGGTCGAACTGGGCGACGATGCGCTCCCAGGCCTTCAACGGTCGGAAGCTCATCGCCGCCTCGCGCAGCGTCACCTTGGTATCGCGCTGGCAGTAGCAGCTGCGCCACACCTCCCATTCGTCCTCGAACAGGTCATGGGTGGACGGGTCGAAAGGCGCGGTGCTGCAGGACAGGTGATGCACCGCGAGCGCCTTGGTCCGAGCGATATAGCGGGTCAGCAGCTCGCGATCCAGTTCGGCGTCGACCGTAAACCGCTCATATTCCATGCAGGGCAGCGCATGCAGCCGCCTGCCTAGGCTCGAATAGGCCTTGGCAGTCTGCTCGATCAGCGCCAACTCCGCGCAGAAGATCGCATCCAGCTCGATGACTTCGGGCGTGGGCGCGATCCTCGCGTCGACCTGTGGGGCGGCGTCGGTGGTCTCGGGACTGGGGTTGCTGTTCTCGGCGTCGGTGAACATGGCGGCTTCGCATTCGGGTCTGCCGACATGCTGAAGCGCCGCGGCGCTGCCGAAAGTTGCGGCCCTCGCGATACCGAATAACCCCGTGGAGACGGCCGTCGCGAGACCCTACTCGTCAAACGCTTCCATAGCGTACTCGACCAGCGTCAGCTGCGTGGAACACGTCTCCTCTTTCTGCTCGGGTGACAGTTCTGCCATGTCCAAACCGATGCTGACGCCCGTCGCGCGCATGTCAACTGCCTGGATAATCGTGAAGGCGTGCGTGCTGTCGTGGCGCACTGCTGCGCCGACCAGCTTTTGCAAGAGGGTCTTGGAAATGGCTTCACTGCCGCAATAGTTCAGTATGCCGCGAACCAGCACGGCATTGTCGTACTTGTCCATGAAGGATCGGGTGGCGACGGCCACCGGCGGCACTTCATATTCTCCGCTCGCGATCTTGCGCTCGGCTTCAGCGACGCTTTCCTCCGACATGAAACCGGGTTGAAGCGGTTCGATTCCTGAGACGGTACTTTCGCCGCTGTTGACGCTACAAGCAGCCGCAAGCAGGCCGGCAAGGCCGACAGTCAGTTTCCAGCTCACCATTCCCCCTGATACCCGATTGTTGGCGGCGCCCAGCGGCCCGCATGCCGTTGCGGATGATCTTAGGGTGCAGGGCGATTACCTACAACCAGCACTCTGGTGGCTCTGCCCGCGCCCATTACTCGACGCCCTTGCCGCCCTCGCGATACCAATCCACGCCCGGCGGGCGCGCGTACCCCCGCCCACCCTGCGCCGGCGCCCCTGAGCCGTGTATGCGGCTGCCCGTCGGCAGCGCGCCAGTGTCCAGTACGGGCTCCACTTCTCCGACGACGGCGGCGGTAGCGCGCCTGGCCTGGCGCCAGGCGTTCTCGATGGTCAGATCCTCGGCGTCGGGCGCGGCGTCGGCGATGTCCGTGCCTACCCGCTTCGCCTCGCCTACTGCGGACCGGGCGACCTTGACCGACTTGCGCAACCTGTCGAGGGCCGGCTTGGCGGGGGCGACCGGGGCCTGGACCCCGGCGGGAACCTCGCTGTCCACTGCGACGGGCTCCTTGACCGCAACCTTGGCAGCAAGCAGCGCCGGCTCCGGCTCCTCCTTGGGAGGGGCGTTCAGCGGCTCGAAGGTCAGGTAGACGGCGTAGCCGAGTGTAGCGATCGCGCCGGTCACCAGGACGCCGAAGAAGAGCCGGAGGAACAGCATGCCTACTCCACCACCACGGTGATGACGTCGTGCCCATGGACGGAGCCCTCGTGCGCGGTCAGCTCGAGGACAACCTGGCCAGCGGCACCGCGGGGCGGCATCAGGCTGATGGTGCGCGAACTGGTGTCGCCGCTCCCCCAGTAGACGGTCTCGCTCAGGAAGCCGGCTGTGTCTTGCGACCCCGCGATCAGGCTGATCGTGGCCGATGCGGGTCCGAGCGAGCCTTGCCTAACCACCGTCACCGGTACGGGACGGCCGCTGGTACCGAAAGCGCGCGAGGCAACGAAGCTCAGTCGTGCTGCGGCTCGGGTCGACTCGGTCTGTTCGAAGTAGGCCCGCGAACGCGCGTCATCGGCGACGCCTGTGCGGACCCCATCGGCATCGAAACTTCCCAGCCGATCCTCGCTGCGCGTGCGCACGTCCTGGCGACCCGCGGCCATCTGGCCGGACTGCCCCTGGCCGGTATAGTTCTCGCTCGCACGGGCGGGATCGGTGGTCCGGTCGAAGGCGCCGCCGTCATTCATCGACACGGCCAGCCGGGTGAAATCGATTGCGTTCCAGTCGATCTTGTCCAGGTCATCGATCGGCAGCCCGCTGCAGTCCGGGCTGGACGCCGAGCCGTGGTTGAGGACGCCGCCCGGCTCTGCGCTCGCGCGAAGGGCCTTGCTCATTGGGGACTTGAAGCAGCAGTAGGATTCCTTGCGCTTCAGGCATGCGCCGAGCACACGCTTGCTGCAGAAGGTGCCGGCGTAGGAGCACATGTCGACCTCTCGCTGGATCGCCAGGTCGAACTCGCTGTCGTGGCAGGCCCACTCCGGCGACATGCCGGGCTTGATCACCTCGCGCGCCACGCGCATGAATTCCTCCCACACCGTCATCGTGACCGCCTCGGGCGTGCGCCCGCTTCCGCCCATCACGTTGTCGCGCATGGAGGTGAAGGGGTTGGACAGGCTGGCCAGGTCGGCGCGCCCAGACTCCCACTCGCGCCAAGCGCTGGTGCCGCCCTCCTCGGCCAGCCGGGCGGCCTGCCGATCCCGGTTCACACGCTGGTAGATCTCCCAGTAGACGGCGTTGGCGTCGGTGTTCGTTTTGCCGCAGCAGTCCACAAGGCCTGCGTAGCCCTTCTGGCAGGTCATCGCCTCGCCCTGGAACATGCGGATGTTGTCGTAGGCTTCGCGCTGGCGTTCGCTCATCTGGCCGCTACCGTCCGCGGCGGCGAGGCCTTCGGAGTCGTAGCTGCGGTCGGTGAGCATCGTGTCCGTGACCGCCAGGCGTGCCATGGCCTCCTGCATGGACATGCTCGGATCCTCCGTCGCCTGCCCACCGTTGCAACTGCCGTCCACGCACTGGATCTGCGCTTCGCAACTGTTGCCGACCAGAACGCGATTGGTCGGAATCAGCTCCGGGGTGCTGCACTGGAAGCGCACCGACTCGAGTTGGCAGCGCGGAGTGGTGCCGGAGGTATCCCACAGGACGCACTCGCGCTTGCGCTCCGTACACGTCGGATCGTTGGGCGGATAGCCCTCCTGGCAGGTCATCGGCTCGGGCTCTTCCGGGTTGACCATCGAGCAAGAGACCTCACCGCGCCCATTGTCGATGCAGACAGGGCAGCTCAGTCGCACGCTCGCTGCCATGCACGTCGGCGCCGCGCCGGGGTAGAGCTCCGGCAAGCCAAGCGCCGCGACTTGCTCGGCGCTCAGGCGCGCCCCTGTCTCATCGACCAGCGGCGGCCGGTGGCTGGTGCACTCCCACTGCTTCTCGCACGTGGCGGAGGTCGCTTCGGCCTCGCACATTTCGTCGTAGACCAACGTGTGCTTGACCTCGTAGTCCAGACACATCGTCGGATCGAGCTGCTCGGCCAGTGTCGAGCAGGAAGGCGCATCGGGCGCCGGCGGTGGACTGCCTGGCTTCTTCCTCACGCTGATCTCGAAGGCGCGCGAGCACGGAGCCACGCTCCGGTACGACGTTGGCACCTGGGTGCAGCTTGTCTCCCGGTACCGATTGCCTGGAATCGGCTCGCCGGCCACGACCTCCGCTGTGGAGGTGCAGTCGGCGAACGCCTCGTTGAGGCGATCGCGAATGACGCCGCTCTCGGTCAGCCAGGCAAGGTCTACCGCGTCCGCGTTGTCCGTGGCAGCGGAGTTGTCAACCAACGCGCGGGCCGCCTGGCCGCGCGAGCTTTCCTCGCGCGCCATTCGATTGAACTCCGCGACGCCCTCGCGCTCGAGCTGCTGCAGATCGCGCGGAGTGCGTTGCTGCATCTGGTCCATGTCGGACCGCGTCACGCCCGGCATCATGTCGGCGACTTCGAAGGTCTGCCCGTTGAAGGTGTACGTGCCAGCCTGATTGCGCCCACCCTGCAGGTTGACGTTGGGCGCAGCGGCGTCCTGCAGAATCTGTCGCGCGGCCTCGGCGCCAGCCTGGCCGGCATCGCCGCCGTCTTGAGCTGATGCAAAGGAAGTGGCCAGAAGAGCGAAAAGCAGAATCTGTCGCATCGTTGGTCGCACGTCCGTTATGGAATATGGACACAGCAGTTGACGTAGTTCGAGAGAACCTGCACCCAGTCCTCGCCGACGATTGGCAGGTGTCGCCATTCGCGAGAGAGAAGCGTGCTGCGGCCCATCCAGTCGTTGCCATCCTTCTGGGGCATCGGATAGAGCACCTGGTACTTGTATTGCTGCTTCGGCAGCAGCATCTCGGTGTGCGATGCGCAAACGGCGCTGTCGCCATAGGTCTTGTAGCCCATGCCGCGCTTGTGGAAGGTGGCCAGCGATCGCGAGCCGTTGAGGCCTGAGCTTTGCAGGCGCGAGCGGCTGGTGTTGTGCCCCGTCAGCGGGTACGTGTTGCCCCACGATCCCATGCACCAGTACACGTTGAGCAGCGGCCTGCCGACGCTGGAGGCCAGCGAGTCTGCAATGCACACCGCCTGTGCGATGACGTTGGCGAACAGCGTCGCCTCCGGGTTGACCGTCATGGACAGCATCGGATCGCTGTGCGTCGGGTCGATCTCCGACATCGAGGTGATGTCCACGTCGTAGCTGGCGGTGGTGGTGCACACCGACGAGGTCAACATGTCGGTCATCGCGCCGACCGGGAACGTGTAGATGTGCGTGGAGTGGTAACCCGTGTCGTCGGGCTTTTCCTGCCCGCCTCCCTGGAGCAGCGACAACGTCGAGGCCAGGCCGGTAGAGGAGCCAATGCTGGGGAAGCAGCCGGGCTTGCGTACCGTTTCCACCAGGTGATTGGGCTGCCACATGCCCACCGAGATGCCCGGCGTCGGGACACCCATCAGAGCCGCGCTAGGGCAGACGCAGACGGGCGCGGCGGCATCCTGCGGAAAGGTGTCGCCCGCCGCCACGCCAATCTGCATCGGGAACATGCAGGACCAGCAAAGGTCGGACATGAAGGCGCCGCTGCTGAAGGTCTTTGCGTCCGGGCAGCCGGGCGTGGCAGCGATTGCGGCCGGAGCGGCCAGAATGGCGCCCAGCACGAGCGCCGCGGCGTACAGGCGGGAGGGGCGGCGTTTCACTTTCCAGCCTCCCGCGCCGTCCTGCCTTTTTCCGGCAGCAGCTCAAGGCGCACGACATCCACGGCACGCGGCGCGTCAATGCCTACGCGCACTTCGCCGTCCTTGGTGCGGATCAGGTGGACGAAGATGTCCTTGCCGATGCGGAGGCCTTCGCCGTCGCGGCGCGTCAGAACGAGCATGGGATTCCCTTCGGGGTGGGGTGCATCAGGGCACCTGTTCGTGGATGTGGAAGACGTTGCCCTGGGCGGTCACCACCGTGGGCACGCGTTCGATGTGGAAGGTGCGGCGCACGTCCTCGGGCAGGGAGAACACGCGCGCGCCGATCTGCGTGGAGAGCGTGCCGAGTCCGTCCAGGCCGTCCAGGCTGCGCAGCTGGCTGGCCATCACCGTCAGCGGGCCGTTGCGGTACTTCGCCACGGCCTTCTTCGCCCAGGCCACCTGGTCAGCGTCGGCCGGGTTGAAAAACAGCAGCGTGCTCATGACCGGAATGGCGTCGAGCGGGTTCACCCTGTCGCCCACGGCCGCGATAACGGTGCCGTCTGGCGCCTCGATGGACTGGGTCACCTCGAAGGTCGGGTCGAGCATGCGCACGCGCTCGCGCGGCGATCTCGGCAGGTCGTGGGCCGGTGTGCGCGCCCAGAACCGGTCCAGCGCACCCTCGGCGGAGGCCGCCCAGTCGTAGGCTTCGGCCTTGGCCTTGATCACCTCGATCAGGTCCACCTCGGCCACCGGCACGGTTGGGCCGTAGGCGCCCAGGTTGCCGCGCCTGCCCTTCTCGGTCTGCTCGGCCAGCCAGTGGCGGGACGTCATTCCCAGCGCGAAGGACAGCAGCTTGCCCTCCTCGTCGTACTCGGCCAGCACAGGCGCCTGGTCAACGCCCAGGACGGCAAAGGGCGCAGGGTCGATGGTGATCGCCGGCATGGGCGCGTCAACGCGCAGAGGCTTGAGCATCCGGCCGATCCACGTATAGACCTCGGTGATGTTCTGGTCGGGCTTGAGGCCGCGCAGCACCAGCACCAGGCTCGGGTCTTCCTTGGCCAGGTCCACCAGCGCCTTGACCTCAGCGTCCGGCATGGATTGCGAGATGAAGAGTCGGAAGCGTGGCTTCTTCCAGCGGGCGTCCTCCGGACTCTCCCCCGGGATCTGTCCCGATCGCTCGAGCGCCTCGATCTGCGAGCCGGCCAAGTCGCGGGCCAAGTCCAGCCCCTGCTCGAAGATCTCCAGCGTCCGTTCGCGCACCGACTCCATGTCCTGCGCGTAGGTCTCGCGCGCCGTGTCCACGATGGACGGCAGGTCCGCCAGCTCTTCACCCAGCAGCTCGGCCGAGTTCTCCTCTGAGTGGCGGACGAAGTCGGCCAGCTCCTCGATCGTGAAACCCTGCGACGGCGCCACCTCCTGCTCGTAGGCGGCCGCGTTTGCGCGGGCACGAGCGGCAAGCGAGTCAACGTCCGCGTCGGACGACGGGGGCTGGGCGTTGGAGGCGCCGGCCAGGCACACGGCCAGCCCGGTGATGAGCATGCGGGCGCGGCTCACCACAGCGCCCTCGCGGTGCCGATGATAGAGCTGACCTTCACAGGGCCGTAGTAGCGCGAGTCGTAGGAAAGCGGGTTGGTGCCGATCACGAATATCTCTCCGACGCCGACGCGGTACTCCCGCGCCTGCTCGCGTGCCACCGGGGCGCCGGCGCTTGCCAGCCGTTCGATGGCCCGCGGGGTATAGGGCAGCAGGCGGCCGTCGACCTCCACGCCTGCGGAAGTCGTCCTCACCAGCGCGCCCGGCCCAGCGAGCACCTGCTTGGTGAACAGCGTTCCGTCCTTGTAGAGCGCGACCCCCTCGGTCTTGAACGTCACGATCTCGCCCGTTGCCGGAGCTGCAGGGCCGCTGAGGCTCACCAGGAACCAGCGGTAGGGATCGAGGCAGGCGTGCTCGCTCTGGTCATGCGCCAGGCGCCAATTCGCATGCACCGCATGGGCGCTGCCGACGATGCCGGCGACCGCGATGGCCACCACCGCTGCTCGCTTGCGGAGGAGTCTGCCGCGGTCTGCCCGCGGGGCGGCCATTACGGGCCGATCCCGCGCGCAGCGGCCTTCAGCTCCACCTGGGGCTTGGCCTCAGCCACCTCGATGGTGGCCTCGCTCGGTGCGTACATGACCATCGAGCGGCTCACGAGAATCGTGTCCTCCAGCCCGGCGCCCTTGATCATCCGTTCGATCTCGGCGGTGATCTCCTGCGCGTTATAGCGGTTCGCACCGTTGCTGATCGCCAGCTGGACGAGGCCGATGTCGTTGACGACGGCGATGTCAGGACGCGCCATCAGCGCGTCGTGGATCCTCGCGTCGGCGCGGCGCTCGAAGTAGAGACCCACCCCCACGCTGACCACCAGGGCCAACATCGCCGGCGCCGCCAGGTCCATCACCGCGCCGAGCTTCAGGCGCGAGCGCGCGGCCGGCTCAAACGGCGCCGCCGCCTGGTCTTGTTCCACCGTCATGCCGCAACCTCCACCTTGGGACGGGCAGGCGCCGGCATGTTGACCACGTAGTCGCTGCCCTCGCCGAAGCGCTCGCGCACGAGCACGCCAACGGCATCACCGAGATCCAGGCCCTGGTCGCGCAGCTTCTTGATCGCCACGACGTCTTCCGGGGTGGTCGAGAACAGAACCTTCTGGAAGTTGTTCAGCACCAGCCGACCAATGCCCGTGCCGTAGGGCGTGATGCACATGATCTCGGCGTACTTGCCGCGGTCGGTGTGCACGGTCTTGAGCTTGTCGTAGCCCCAGTCGCCGATCGACAGACGGTTCTCCTTGCGGATGCCCTCGATGGACTCTGCCTTCTGCCTGAGCAGGTAGAAGTGCTCCGTGTTATCCGCCATCGCGCGGCCCCCCTTGGTGTCGTACACGTCCATCACGGACTGCGTGACCACACCCACCGAGGCGGCGTGCTTACGGAACTGGCGGTAGGCCTTTTCCACGAAGGTCGCGGTGGCGTCGGCCGAGAGCAGCTCCCAGGCCTCATCGATCAGGAGCATCTGCTTGCGGCTGCGATCGCCCCGGTAGATGGCAGAGCTGATCTTGTTCATCAGGACCAGCAGGATCACGCGCTGCAGGAGCGGCTTTTCCTTCAGGTCCGACAGTTCGACCACGACCATGTCGCGGTTGAAGTTGATGTTGCTGGGGCCGCGGAAGAATCGGCCGTAACTGCCAACGCTCGTGAACGGGCGGAGCTGCAAAGCAAGGTCGCTGATGTCGGTGCGGTCAGCTTGCGAAAGCAGCTCGGCAATCCGGTCGATCGTCGTCTGGTGCTTGGTCTCCTCCCAGGCCTTCTCGATGGTGTGCTTGAGGTAGGCGGTCTGGAACTCGTTCAGGCCATCGCGCGGGGCGATCATCACAGCCATCAGGTCGGTCAGCAGGTCGACCTGGTCCTCGAAGCTCGTGACATCCTCGAAGATCGGCATGCGGATGTCGTCGTTGGGACCGAACGACAGGTACTGGCCGCCGTTCGTCTCGCACAGGTTCCGGTAGCTGGAGCCAATGTCCAGCACCCATGCCTTGCCGCCGATGGAGTTCATGGCCGAGATCAGCGCCTGGGCGAAAACCGACTTACCGGAGCCGGTCGCCGCGCAGACCATGAAGTTCATGCCGCCCTCGGTGTCCCACGGCGAGATTGGCTGCACCTGGCCGTCTCGGGCGAACAGGGTCATCAGCGGCGTGCCGGTGCCGCGCCACTCGCCCAGCACCGGCGCCAGGCACACGGCGTGGATGCCAGCCATGGGCCGGTAGCGCTCCGATGCCTTGCGCATTGCGGCGTCGCCGGCGAAGGGAAGCATCTGGAAGAAGAAGGGAGCCACCATGAAGCGCTCGGGGAGCATCTGGTAGCCGAACTCGCGCCAGTACGCCTGGGCGTTGGCCACCGCGGCGGTGGCCTTGCGCTCGGTAGCGCGGCGCTCCTCGGGGCTAGCGTTCTCGCCGTGGACGAACAGGGCCATGGAGACGTACGCCTTCACCGGGCGGTCGCCGGCGCGTACTGGATCGAGGATGGACTGCAGGCTCTCGCGCTTGTCGCGGAAGTGGCGCACGTACTTGGAGATTGGCGACGAGGCCTGCTTCGTGTTCCACATCTCGCTCTGCTCGAGCTTGTCCGTCTCCTTCTTGCGGTCTCCGAGCAGGACATTGAGCGTGATCAGCGCGTTCTCGCGGATGCCGCGGGCGCCGTGCTCAGGGTCGGTCAGGTAGCGCATGGCCAGGCCGAAGTAAGGTGCGTCCGGGTACCGCTTGGGCGACAGCACGCGCACGCGAGTGCATCCGTTCACCCACAAGCCGTCCTCATCGACGTCGATGGCCGAGCCAGGGTCGACCACCTGCGCGCAGACCAGCTGGTTCTCGTCGTAGGTGACCAGAGGCGTGTTCTTCCAGCCGGCGTCAGGCCCCTGGTTGAGCATGGTTTCAAGGATGCGGATGTAGTCGCGCGGCCGCATCGTGTTGAATCGAACGCCCGCGGAGCGGAGCGTCTGCTCGAAGCTGCCGCGAAGCTCGCGGGCAAGCTCGAGGGTGATCTCGTCCGGCTCCGAGCCCTTGTAGGGCATCTGGACGGTGATGATCAGCTGGGTGTTGCGCAGGCGCGCACCGCTGTTGGCGTCATAGGGACGCAGGGCGCTGCGGCGCATGAACTCGACATGCTCCCGCGTCGCCTTCTTCATCAGCGAGTCCTTCACCCCCGAACGCAGATCCTCGTACTGGGTGGTGATGCGGAGAAGGTCGGGAGAGGTGTAGCAGCAGAATTGGACCAGCGTTTCCGCCGGCCACGGCAGCTGCAGAATCATGTTGATCTTGTCGGCAGTGGCGTCATCCCCGCCCGCAAGCGGGGATGCCACCACTCCGAAGGCCAACTTGTCCGGACAGACCAGGAACATGCCTGTGTCTTCGTCGAAAGCGTGGAGCACGCCCAGCATCTGGGCCAGCACCTCGGTCCGTTCCATCGTTACCGCCTCCAGTGTCCGGTTAGATCGTGGCGCCGAACACGCCCAGGATGATGTCGGGGCCGTAGTAGAAGGCCACCGAGAAGCCGATGCCCGTCAGGAAGCCCAGGATCGAACCCTGGAAGATGCCCTTGACGATCGCCACGGCGAACGCGCAGAGGGCGCCGATTTTGCCCAGTGGACCCATCAGCAGGTTGCGGAGCCATTCGAGCAGGCCGTCCAGGCCCAGGTCGTCGCCGCCGGTGTCGGAGGCGAAGGCCAGCGCGGGCAGCAGCATCAGGGTGCACAGGGCGAGACAGGCAAGAACGCGGCTCACCTTCGGCCGGTTCTTCCCCGCAGCAACCTGGCTCGGAGTCACATCATCGTGCATGTCGGTTTCCTTCATGGAGGGTGGTTGGGACCATCGGCCCGTTGGGGTCGAAGCTGGCTTGCCCGCCGGATTCGGCGCGCACATCTCCGCCCACCGCCCAGCGGCGAGCGACGATTTCGGTGTAGATGTGGCTGGGGCGATGCAGATCGCCGCGCTCATCAGTCCACGGCGCGATCCAGATGCGCATGACTTGCGCAGGCATCCGGGCGACAGGGGATTCGGCAGCGAGATCCAGGTTCGTGCTGGGACCCAGGGACAGCGCGGCCGGCGCAACGAATGCGCCCATGTCCTGCTGAACCGGCGCGGCGAGGGCCAGCGACTCCCCGCGCACGCTCGTGGCATGGGCATTGGTCAGGATCAGCGGAGCGGGAGAGGAACTGGCGCGACGGCCCGCCCGGCGCTCCTTGGCCGTCAGCTGCCGCGCGTCGGTGACGCCTGGCTGGCTGGTGATCCCGTAGACCTCCAGCGTGGACTTGCAGCCGTAGCCCGTCTGCTCTGCCGGGCAGGCGAACTTGGCCGGTCCAGAGGAGACGCAGGCGGTCAGCAGGCCCGCTGCGAGAAGTGTCGCCGCACAGCGAAATGCGGCTATTCCGGTGTTTCTTTCCATGCCGAAATGCTAGGTGGCATGGTCCACCCACAGAGCCCGCAACCACGCCCAGAACAGGCGTGGTTACGCGCGACTACGAGGCTTTGCTGCTCGTGTCAGGCTGCGCGGCCACCGGCTCGCGCTCGTCCTCACTCTCCTCCACGGTACGCGTGCTCAGGTCCGTGCCCTCGAGGAGGATGAAGCTCACCTGCTTGCCGGCGGCGATCTCGACCACCGGGTACATGGCCTCGGCCTGCTGCAGGAAGTAGGAGGCCACGCGGTCCAAGGCGGACGACGTGCCGCCGCCGATGCCGCTGACCATCAGGTCACGCGACTCCGGCAGGTCGTTGTCTCGGCCGAATCCGCTGTAGTTGTTGCCACCAAAGGCCTTGCTGATGCCCTCGGCGGTGCCTGCCACCAGCGCCTTGGCGATCAGCGCGCCCTGCTTGCTCACCACGGTGCCGCGGACACCCGTCTTGCCGTCGCTCCCGACTGCGGCCATCTTGATCGGGATGTCGATGACGCGGCCGTCGCGCAGGATCATCGACAGCCGCTCGGCCCGCAGGTAGGCCCGTTCGGACGACAGGTCGCCGAAGCCGGCGGCCAGGACGAACGCCTCGCGGACGTCGGAGCGGTACTGCGACGGTAGGATGGCCTCGTGCTTCAGGCGGACCACGACGGGCACGGGCTGGGACTGCGCGTTGCGACCGGTCGGCGCGTCCAATCCGTTGAGCAGCACGCCAGTGAGGATCGAGCCGGTCGGGATGTAGACATCCCGGGCGATCGGCGGCGGCGCAGGCGGCGCAACGTCCGCGACCTTCCCGCGTACCACCCGCATGGTCGGCGCCGCAGGCGGCGATGCCGGTGGCGCATTCGGGCCAGGCCCGGGGCGAGGCGTCGTAGAACGAGCGGTGCTCGGTGTGCCGGCGCTGGGCCGGGTCGGGTTCATGCTGGTGCCGGGAGGCGCGCCCTGGTAGGCCGGGCTGCTCACGATGTCGTCGCGCATGGCGCGCAGCGCTTCGTCAGGGTTGGACGGCGAAGTCGCCGGGGACGGCGCGGCTTCATCCGGCGGACCTACGCGCTGGGTGACCGGGGGCATGCCCACGCCGTTTTCGTTCTGGCGCCTGAGCCGATCCAGTTCATCCTTCATGGCCTGCAGCTCGCCCTGCACCTGCCGCACGTCGGTGTTCACCGAGTCCAGGCCCATGCCTTCGGTTTCGGTCTGCAGCAGGTTGGGCGGCGCTACCGTCCGCTTCTTGGAGCCTCCGTCGCCCTGCACGGCGCGCTTGTCCGGCGTGATTGAGGCGACCGCGATCATGAAGATCAGCCCGGCCGATGCCGTGGCCATCAACACCACTTGGCGTTTGCGCTTGGGCTCGAGTCCCTTGAACCAGCTGCCGATTCTGGCCTTGGTCCCTGCCATTCCCTTGCTCATGCGTTTCCCGTTCAGTTGATGAGCGACGGCCGCGCGTTCGCAGCCGGTGCATGGTGACGACGGACCGCGACATACAGCTCGGTCGACTGGCCCGGCATTAGTTCGACATAGGGCCATGCCGCAACGGCTAGCACGCTGTCGGAAGCACAGCCCTGTTCATCGACCGACTGCGGGATGCGGCTGCTGTTGGTCAGGCGCGAGACGTAGACCACGAACTCAGCCCCGGTCACCGTCTGGCCGGGGGTGATCTGCAGGCCGGGCATCAGGCAGTCGGGAGCAGCGAACCGGTCGACCGTCTGAGACAGCCCATAGCCGCTTGGCACGCGACCCTGCGCCAGTTCCTTGAACGTATCGCGCAGCACGGCGACGAAATGATCCGATCGCTCGTAGGCCTCGGCCTGGGCCTGGTTGGCGGGGGTACGGTTGGGCTGCATGCCCACCATGGACAGTTTGGTCGAGGCGGCCGGGATGTCGCGCGGCATCAGCGTCAACACGAACACGTTGTCCGGGTTGGCGTCGTCCTCGATGTAGAGCGTGACGGGCGAGCTGCTGCCCGTCGTGACGTACACCTGGCGCCCGTCGACGTCCACGGTGGTCAGGTCGTTGGCGAAGCGGACCACAGGCACGTCGAAGGGGGTGATGAATCGGTTGGGCTGGTTGCGGGCGACCTGGATCATTTCGTTCCTGCCGCTGGCCAGCGTCAGCGCGGCGGGAGTCGGGCGCACCGCGCCGCGGGTTGGGCCGCTCGGAAGGGACGCCTGCGCGGCGAGCGCCTGGTCGCGTAGCTCGGTTGCGGCGCGGATGGTGTCGTACGGCACGGCAAGGTCTGCGGCGTCCGACCCGGACGGTGCGACTTCAACGGGGGCCGACAGGGGAGCGGTCGGCATGCCAGGCACCTGAGCCACGGCGGCCGGCAATGCCATGCAGGCGAGGATCAGGGGGAGGAGGGAAGCTTTCTGCACGATCAGTCCTCTCGCGAGGCGCGCGTATCGAAGGCGCCCTCGTACACGTTGAAATCGGTCATCTGGACCCGGTAGTTGCTCGTCCGGAAGCCCAACTCGTAGGTCCGCACCTGCCGGCGCTCCTGGCCACGCATGCCGCGCAGAACCAGGTCCCCGGTGACCACGACCTTCTCGATCTTGGGCTCGTAGCGCAGGACGCTGGGCGAGAAGGAAAGCGAGATACGGTCGCGTGCGATCACCGCGATCTCACCGTCGATCCATTCGTTGACCTTGCTGAAGATGCTCGGGTCGAGGTGGCGGCCCAGGGTTTCCTTGACCAACGGCGCGGTGCGCGGGGTCATGTTCCCTGCCAGCGTGGTCAGGTAGAGCGCCCACTCTTGCTGCATCTCAGGGCTGGCCGCATCCTGCGAGATCGCGGCTTCCCCGGTCAGGCCCGGGGGCACGACGACCACGGTGCGGCTCTGCTCGAACAGCAGGAAGATGAGCGCGAGGTTGGCGATCACCAGGGTCAGCAGGACCGGGCGCATCGCCTTGTTCTCGGCGTGCGTGCCTCGCCAGGTTTTCAGGTACTCGGGCAGGTTCATTTCGGAAGGATCCGGCGATGGTATGGGTTGAGGTACCCGCGACCCTTGAGCGAAGCCAGGCCGTGCCAATACGCCATGTGGATCAGGTAGCCGTCGGGCTTGCCGTCGCTGTAGCGCGTGTAGGCCCAGCTGGCAGCGAAGCCAGCCAGCCCCATCGTCGTCAGCATGTCCGTGATGATGCCGAGCATGAACATGCCGCTGAAGGGAATCAGCTGCTCGGGCGTCCAGATCAGGAGGCGCTCTTTGTCCTTGACGTGGTGCGGGAATCGGTAGGTTTTCATAGGGTCGGGTAGCTGGTGCCGAGGCACTTTAGGCCCCGCCCCTCCCGACAAGCCGCGTAACCGGCGCCCAATCAGCGCCGGTTACACCTCATTTCACGTCGGCGGTGGCGCAGGCTGCGCTCCATCGCCACAGGACCCGCACATGAAGCTCATCTCCTACCTCGCCTCCTCCGCCATCCTCCTGGCCAGCGCCGCCGCGGCCGCAAGCGGTGCCGCCATCGCCGACCCTATCCGGGCAGGGGTTGAGAGTCTCAATGCACGGGCCAGCCTCGAGTCTGTGCGCGATGCCCCGGTGGCCGGGTTGAAGGAGGTCCGGGCGGACGGCCAGGTCCTCTACTTCACCGCCGATGGCGAGTACCTGATCGTCGGCGACATCTACCGCGTCAGCGACCGGACCAACATCACCGAAGCATCCCGATCGCGGGTGCGCGCCGATGCGCTCGCCAAGAGCGACCCGTCTACTCACATCCGCTTCGGCGCCAAGGACGCGAAAGACACCGTCTACGTGTTCACCGACACCACCTGCGTGTATTGCCAGCGCTTCCACAAGGAGGTGGCCGAGCTGAACGCCGCCGGCGTCGCGGTCGAGTACCTGGCCTGGCCGCGCAGCGGCACCCAGCCGTCCGAGGTGCTGACCGCCATGGAGAACGTGTGGTGCTCGGCCGATCCAGCGCAGGGCTACGCTTCCCTGATTGCTGGTGGCTCCGCTCCGCGCGGCATCCCGGGCTGCACCTCGCCGGTCAAGGAGCACCTGGCCCTGGGTGAACAGTTGGGCGTGCGTGGCACGCCGGCAATCTTCACGACCGATGGTCGCCAGATCGGCGGCTACGTCCCGGCCAAGACGGTCCTGCAGGCGCTCCACGCCCCTGTCGCAAACTGATCGCCTTGCGGCATAGTGCATCGGCCGCGCCACCATCCCGCGCAGCTTGCACGACCTGATGACCAACCTCCGACCGCCACCCGACGCCCCTGCCCACCAGCCCCATGCGGGGGAGCGTCCGGTGGCGCTTCGGCTTCTCTACTGGCTGGCGCCCAGCATCCTGGCCGCCTTCGCGGTCCCTGGCTTCCTGGTGATGCGGGCCAGTCTCGGCGCGTCGGAACTGCTGCTCACCGCGCAGTCGCTGGAAGCCCTGCGGCTGCTCGGGCCGTTGGTGTTTTTCATGGTGACCTTCACCCGCGCATGGCTCTGGCCTCCGCGCGGTCTTCAGGCGTTCGTCCGCCGCCTGTCGTCCTGAGCGAGTAGCAGCCGCGCTGCTGACTCCACGCGCGCGAGTACGGCCTGCAGCGCACCCTGGCCGTCCACCTCCACGACCGCGATCCCATTCGCCCTGAGCGCGGCGTCGAGCGCCTGCTGCTGGTTGCGGTGGGTGTTCCATCGATCCGCGATGCGGGCTAGGTCTTCGCCCTCTCGTCCCCTCCCCCGCATCCTGTCGATTGCCTCTTCCAAGCTGATATGCAACCGGATGGCGCCCGCTGCACGGCCCACGGTGGACATCACGGGTAGGTAGGCAGGCGTGCGAGGGAATCCGTCCACGACAGCCAAGGTCGAATCGCCCAGCGCGTGCGCAAGGCGCTCTGCCGTCCAGTCGGGTGGCGTCATGCCGCGCACCGCCGGATCACGAGGAATGCGCTCGCCCCGCGCGAGTGCCTCACGCACCAGGTCGCCGGCACTCACGTGCCGGCCACCGATCACCGCGGCGAGCTGGGCGCCCTGGGTGGTCTTCCCAGTCCCGGGCGCCCCGATCACATAAAGCACTCGCCGCTCCACCGGCCTCACCCCGCGTGGCGCCTGGGGCCCGCACCGCCGCCGCCGCGCGCATTGCGGTGTTCCGTGATCGCGGTGGCCACCGGCCGCAGCGCGGAGTAGAGCGCGGCCTGCTCGATCTTCATCTGCCTGGCGCACTGGCGGATGAAGAGTGCTAGCACGTTACCGAGGTCCGCCGGGGTGAGCTGCACCAGGCACATCTGGTCGCCCTGCCCTACTGCGAACTTGGTGGTGCCGGCGTACTGTCCGCTCTGGCGCTGGATCTCGAACCACTTGTCGTTCGCCCTGCCGTGGTTCTGGAACTTCACGTGATCGATCATACCGTAGAGCAGCGCCGTGACCTGCTGCAGTTCGCTCGGCGTAAGCTGGACGATGATCTTGTTGTCCCAGTCGTAGGTGCGCGCCTGGGCGTCGAGCATGCGCGCGGCCTCGATGTTGATCGTCGGCAGATCCTTGTTGCGCGTGGTGCTGGCCTCGAGCGTCAGCGCGGCTTTGCCGCCATGGACCTTGACCTGGTCGAAGCTGGCCTCGACGGAGGCGTTGTCCTGCGCCGCCTCGCGCGCCATGCGCGCCTCCCCGATATGGCGCACCGTGCCCGCGTCGTGGCGACGCGGCGGCGGCGGCTGCTGGTAGGCAGGGCGCTGCTGCTGGGCAGGAGCTCGGTCCGGCCGACGGGCCTGCTCGGGAGCCTGCTGGCGGAACTGGGGCGGCTCGGCCGACTGCGCCGGCGCATCGCTGGGCGGCGGCGGCGGTTGGCGGTTCTCCGCGGCCTGTCGCGTGGAGTTGGCTGCAGCCTGGCGGAAGCGCTGGATGCGCTGATTGAGGATCCGCGCGGTGTTCTCCCGCTCGCACGCCACGTCGTGCACCAGCGGCCAACCGCCGTCGGCGGAGGACAGGGCGCGCAGTACGTGAACGTCGACCCGCTCGGTCAAGCCCACGCTACGCAGGCGGCTGTCGATCGCTTCTGCGCACGCGATACCCAGTGCCAGCGGGTCGCCCGCGCGCACGGCAGCCATGACCTTGGTCCGGTGCGGATTGTCCTGACCGCCGACGTACGGCATCAGCTCCGCTGGATGCTTGATGCCAGCTGCCTTGACGGCAGCCATTACGTCCGCAGTGGTAAGTTGCTCCCGCATTTCTGATCCTTTCTTGAGGGGTTACACCTAGCGAAAGTGATTCCCTGCGCGCTGAAAGTTACAGAGCGCAGTTAGTGCAGGGTTCTGCCGAGAATCCGCGCAACGAGAGCACGCGGCGTGGTGTTGAGCCGGCGGGCGGCGGCATTCAGAGCGTCCAGGCGCGCGGTGACCTCGCGCGGCGTCGCCGGAGCCGGCTCGAGCACGGTGATGTCGGCCTCGCCCGCGTCCACCGATTCCAGGCGGGTCATCAGGGCCTTGCGAACGCTGCGGGCCAGATCCCGCGTCGACTTTCCGAGATCGCGCACCTGGTCGTCCGTGCCGGACATTGCGATGTGCAGTCCGACGTGGAGCCTGTTGACGATGACCGAATGGCGGCCCTCCAGGACTGCAAACCAGGCCACCGGCAGGCCCATGATGACCACTGGGTCGTCGGTGGCCACCAGCGCGCTGGAGTTCTCGATCAGGACCGGCACATCCGGCACGCGGCTCGTAAGGCGGCGGACATGGTCATCGGCGTCGTCGGCGGAAAGCATTGGATAGATCCGGAGTGTGTTCATGCCTCCATTCCTACGGGAGCCGCAGGGGGTTTCAAAGTTGGTCTCAACGCCTGAGACGTGCGCAAGGTCACGGCCTGCGCAATCGGCGATCTTCGGATCGCCCGGATTGGCCGGCCCGGGGCTCAAAGCTGTCCGAGGTGGACGGTAGTGAGCGTGCCGTGCGGTACCCACGGCAAGTGATGCGCATTGCACTTTGCTGTGCAAGACTGCTTCTGGGGATGGGGATACGCGCGCAGGCAGCGAGTGGAGTACGTCGCCGGGCACCCTGCTGGCGGTCGACCCGCACCGCGCCGCTTGACCCATGTACGTGCAGCTTCAGGAGGTGGGTTAAACATGGGCGCACGACCACCAATGGCCGTACGCGTCGCACGGCCTGCCGCGGCAAGGACGGTAGAGGGCGGGTCTCGCCCTGCGTGGCTCTTCGTGGTGTGGACGGCGACGGTCGTCTATCTCGTGGTCGAGTTCTCCTTCAATGCGCGCCTGCTCGACGTGGTGGGCGGCGGCGCCACAAGCAGCGAAATCGACGCGATCGAGGTTTGGGGCCGGCTGATCTCCGGTTTTGCCCTGGCTTTGCTTGGCTGGCCATTCATCCTCAAGCGCCAGGGCAACTTCTTCCGGAACCCGGTGGCCTGCACGGTGCCGCTCTTGGCATGGACCGCATTGGCAATGGCAGGCATGTATGTAGCGCAGGAAGCGCTCATCCGCACCCTCGTGGACCGTGCCGACACCCAGCAGCTTGTCGAGGCGCAGCATCTGATGTTGCTCCGATCCGGACTCGAAGCAGGCGTTGTCGACTTGCCCGAACTGGACATCGAACCTGATCGCCTTCGGGAAGCCGACGGAAAAGCCTTCCTCGCGATGTTCCCGATGCTCGGCTCGGGCTTGGGCGCGATCGTCGGGGAGCGGTTCAGCGCCGCCCAGAGGGCCGATGTGATGCGAAACCTTGCCAAGCACAAGATGGGCGATGCGAACGATCATCTCCGCCGCTACGCAGACCTCGTAAGCGGGCTCGATGAGGGCTACCGCAAATACGGCGACGCTCTGTCGCAGATCGACAGCAAGGGCCAGGATGCGTGGGCCAAGTACGTACGCGAGTTGAAGAAGAAGGGCATGACCCCAAAAGGGGTGCATCCACGCCATCGGGCGAGGGTGCGCAGCAATGTTCGCGCCATGGGTGTGTGGGTTCCCGGAGACTGGGAGCCTTCGGACAGGGCCGGCTTCCTCAAGGCGGCAGGCCAGGACGGGCGCCGGGAAGCGCATTCGAGGTTCGCTGCCGAACTGGCTGCGAAGTCGCCCGCTTTCCAAGGCGCACAGCTGCCCGACACGTTCGACGAGTTCATGGCCGGGGAGGACACGAAGGCCAGGCTGCTTGCCGCGTTGGGCTATGAATGCCTTCGCACGTTCGATCCCGTGATGGAGACGGGCGAGCAGTTCAAGACGTCCGTGTACGACGCGGAAGTTGAATGTCAGGTAGCGCGCCACGCGGAGAAGGAGGGCCAGCTCGAGGCGGGTCGAGACGCGATGCGTGGGCTGCTGGTGCCGATGATCGCACTAGCGCTGTCCTTGCTGGGCGCCCTGACCCATATCGGCAAGGTGGCGCTCCAGGCCGCCCGCCTGGTGAAGGGTCGCGACCTTAAACACGCTCGCCGGCTCTACGGCTTGGTCTTCATCGGTCCGATCGTCTCAATGGTGCTGTTCGCCTTGCTGCCGTTGAGCGAGATCACTAAGACGGGGCTGTATACCAGCCTAGAGCGGCACATCTCGTACCCACTGGCGATGGTGGTGCGTGGCACGGTCCACGGACAGCACCTGGGCTACCCGGTCTTCGAGGCGACCCGCGTCCACGTGTTGCGGGGATTCACGTTCGGCTACACCGGGAGTGACAGTGATGCACCCGCGGTGCAGGAGTAAGCGTGCCGCGGGGAGAGCGACCAAGCGCAGCCATTGCGCCCAGGCGCGACGACTGCCCGCCCGTGGTGGGCGCACTGAACGCGCGCGAGAGCTTGAGCCTAGGGCGGCTTCGCACGACAGCCCATGAAGGAAAGGCCCGCCGGGCTGGCGGGCCTTTCAGCTTGCAAGGTGAGAGTGATGTTGGAATCCCGTGTTGCCCGGTTCAAATGGGCGCCAGAGGCTCACTGACTGGTGAATCGACCCTCCTGTTCCTGAGCCCGTCCCAAGGCGACGAGCATGTCCAGCAGCGTGGGCAAACGCTTCTTCCAGGGACCCCGCGCCGTGAAGCGGTCTCCGATCTCGTCCACGGAAAGCGCGACGGGGCTGGCTGCCAGTAGGTCTGCTACTGCGCGGACCTGGCTAACGGTGTCCTTCGGCCAAGGTTCGGGCTTCGCGGCCGGGCTAGCCGCGGCTGGCTCTTCGTCATCAGCCACCGCATCCGTGGCCAGAGCGTGTTGCTCTGGAGCCGGCCGAGTCTCGGGCGCCTGGAAGTCTGGGCGCAGCCAGCGCACGTGGCCTCGGGCTTCCTCCGCTGCGCGCTCGGCGTTGAGGGTGACCAAGCGTTCGAGCACGGCTTCGTCGAAGGCGCGCTTCGCGTCGTCGCGCGACTGCCCTTCGGCAGGAGCGTCGTTGCCATGTGCCACGCGAAGCAGCGGAAGCAGGTCGGCCCAGTCGTACGCCAG
The DNA here is from genome assembly GCA_023395465.1 of Pseudomonadota bacterium. Classification (GTDB taxonomy): domain Bacteria; phylum Pseudomonadota; class Gammaproteobacteria; order Xanthomonadales; family Xanthomonadaceae; genus Luteimonas. The sequence goes on along the minus strand of JAEWZE010000048.1, from coordinate 145,409 downwards.
CAGCACGGCCGCGTCGAGTTCGTCGTGCAGCTGGCGCAGCACCGAGACCAAGCCCTGCTCGTGGATGGTGCGTTCCTTGGAGGTCAGTGGCTCGCCGCTGCGCAGCCTCTCCAGCACGTTATACATGCCGGTAAGGGTGAGGCCGGGATGGGCGGCCTGCTGGCGCTTGCGGTGGACGTCGAGCTTTTCGGCAATGGCGCGGATGCGGTCGGATGGGTACTCGCCGAAGCTCTGCACATCGCCGGTGGTGCCGTCGGGCTGGACCACGGCGACCGCGATAGGGCCGCCAAGCTTGTCGGCGGCGTCGAGATCCGGGAAAGGGAACGCCTCGAAGCAAGCAGACTTGTTGTAGACGGGATCGTTGCCGACGCCCAAGCGGGCACCGGCCGCGAGCGCCCAAGTTGTGTGCACCTGAGACGAAAGCGACCCGAGTGCGACGCTATCGTCCAATGCTATCGCGATGAGTTTGTCGTCCGGGAGCACCTCGGCATCAAGAAACGTGAAAAAGCGGTGTTTGCTGGTTTGTACAGTCGCGATGTACCGCTTGAGTCCGGCTATCGACTCACGCATCTTTGGCTGATTCTCCCCGAAAAGCCACCAATTCTCCCGCCTGCTTGCGCGTGGGTTTTGATCGCGCTCTGGCTTCACGCGCTCGAACAGCCACTGATATATCGACGGAAACGTGTCGCGCACTTCCTGTGCTGAAAGTCCATACATGTCAATCACGCGGACACCGCGTGGTGTCTGACTGACATCTCTACCGTTCCTATATGGGCGCAACCGCGCGTCAAGCTCCGGCGTCTTGCCAAACCCCAGTGCGATTGCCTGTGACTCGTCGACCGTCATGCCTTCACCATGGGGAATGACGCCGCGGTTGCTGATGCCAAGATTGGCACGCAAGGTCTGCGCGCCGGCAACGTTTGCACCTACCTGCAGGTCTGCAAACATCTGGCCGCGCTTCTCGCGCATCGACACAGCCACTTCGCCGTTCCCTTGCTCGTGCTCGGAAACGACTTCCTTCAACACCGCTTCGGCCGTACCGCTCGACGCGACGGTCATCGCAATGCGGACCGCAGCGCCCTCCACTGTGTCCACCCAAGGATGATCAGGGATCGCGAAGACAAGCGACAGCGGCTTCTTCTTGTCTGACAAGTGCGGCTCTAGCACACGCCGGTTGAAGGACTGCCGGATCGAATTGGTGGTGATGAAGCCAAACCGATCTAGCGCGCCGCGTCGCGTCAGCTGCGCTGCGACGTGCCACCAGTACATGACGAAGTCAGCCGACTCCGGCACATCCGGCCAAGCACCGCGCAACGCTTCAACGTAGCCATCGCCCAAGGCGGTGCGCATGCGCTTGTTCCCAATGAACGGCGGATTCCCCACCACGAAGTCCGCTTCCGGCCACGTGGACTTGCGCGGGTTGACGTAGCGCTCGACCGGCTTGCGCGCGGTCTCGTCGGGCACTGGCTCGCCTGTCACGGGCGATGGCTTCATGGTCTCGCCGTCCCAGCGGGTCACGGGCACGCCGCGCTCGTCGGTGACCACTTCCACGTGGTCGAAGGCTAGTACCGCGTCGCGGCACTCAATGTTGCGGAAGTCCCGCACCACCGGCTGGGGCGGATGCACGTCGCCGCGTGTCCGGTAGTGCCACTGCAGGTAGCCGATCCACAGCACTACTTCGGCGATGGCTGCTGCGCGGGGGTTGAGCTCGATGCCCAGCAGGTTGTGCGGGTCCACGGTCTCGCCGCCGGCGGCATCGGCGCGTTCGCCGCCGATGGCCAAGCCGGTCTGGCGGTCGCCCAGTTCGTCCAGGGCGTTGAGCACCTCCCCCTCCAGCCGCTTGAGGTGTTCGAGCGTGACGTAGAGGAAATTGGCTGACCCGCAGGCAGGGTCGAGCACCCGCACGCTGCACAGGCGGTGGTGGAAGCGCTGCAGTTCGGCCACTGCCGCGTCTGCCTTGTTCTCCGCGGCCAGGGTGCCGGCAGCGGCCTGTGCCTCGCTCCATTCGCGGCGCAGCGGCTCGATCACCGTTGGGAGCACCAATCGCTCGACGTATGCCCGCGGGGTGTAGTGGGCGCCAAGCTTGTGGCGGTCCTTCCTGCTCAGCGCCTGTTCGAGCAAGGTTCCGAAGATGGCAGGCTCCACGTGCTTCCAATCTGCGCTCGCAGCCTCAAGGAGCAATTCGATCTGGCTCTTGTCTAGCGGAAGGGTGCCTGGGTCCTTGAACAGCTTGCCATTGAAGCGCAGCACGTCGTCGGCGACCACCGAGGAGAACCCACCCGCATCCATCTCACGCCAGAGCTGGCCAAGCATTCCCATGGCCACCTTTGGCTTTTCCTTGTGGCGATCGAGGAGATCGACCAGCGCCCGCTCGGGAAGAAGCCGGATGTCCTCAGCGAACATGGTGAACACGCATCGCATGAGGAACTGCGCCACCGCCTCCGGCTCGTGGCCAGAGGTTTCTAGGCTCCGCGCGAGCTTGGCTAGGCGATCGGCGATGTCTCGCGTGACGCGGGCCGACTCGCGACTTGGATCCAGCGATAGCGGATCCAGCCACACCTGGCGCAGACGCTGGAGGATCTCAGGGTGGCGCAGGTGTGGCAGGCCAATGCGATAGCTCGCAGGGTCCGGAAAGGGCACATAGGTGCCGCCGGACCGGCTGAACTCCGAGTACAGTTCGATGCGGTGTCCGACGTCGACAACGACCAGGAAAGGAGGCCGGCCCTCGCTCGCCGGCAAAGCGCGAGCGTACGATTCCGCCTGCGCTCGAGCCCTTAAGAGCGCCTCGTCCATACCTTTCGTGTGAGCGCCAAGCCTGACCTTCTTGGACTCCAGGACGAATGCGCCACGCCGGTATAGATCAATTCGCCCCGCGCTCGTACTGCCATCGCCGTGCGCAAACGTGACGGGCCGCTCGAACATGTAGTCTTGTTCCGCTGTGGCGTGTGGAGTGTCCACGCCGAGCAGCGAGCACAGCTCCATCAGGAAGCTCTGCGAAGTCGACAGTTCGGAAGCCGCCACTCCTTGCCAGCGCGATATGAAGGCATCAGCCGCTGCCAGCTCCGCCTCGGCATCCTTTCTCGATTCTTCCATCGATGACATCTTCAGAACGCTCCCAACTGTCGCCCACGACTCCATCGGAGATCATAAAGGCCTCTGGCATTTTCTGGTCAGCCCGGTCACGCCAAAAAAAAGGCCCGCCGAAGTGGCGGGCCTCTTAGTTTGAAGGGTCAGGCTGGGCCTTGGCCCTCATCATCTTGTCGTAGCGGCCCATCGCGGACCGCAGCCTCTCTGCGTATGGCCCCCGACAGCTCCAGGAATGGGGAGTGCCCCCCGTTCGCTGGAACCGCCACAGCACGAACATGTGCTGCTGGAACCCCAGGTCGCATCGGTTCTGGTCGGTGAGCCAGGCTCCGTAGTCGTCCGGCCCCCCCTCGAAACCGAGGGGGGGTGCGAACGGGTTGCCGGCGCCGGGCGTGGTGTCGATGTCTCTCAGGTCAGTAATGGGCATGACTGCTGTCCCACTCGTACCCCATCTCATCCAACGTCACCGCCACCTTCTCCCGCGTCTTCAGCACGAACGGCTGCCTGCGGGCCTCATCGATGCCGTAGCTCTGCAGCACGTCGTTCCAGTCCAGCTTCGCGACGCCCGGAGGCAGCTCGAAGGGGGGAACGTGCACCGCAGCTCGCCGGTTGGCCGCCCTGATCCTCTGTGCGAGGGTTTCGGCAGCCGCCTGGCCACGGGGAGGGATGACCTCGCCGTCGGCCTTCGTCTGCGGCGGATCGAGATCCGCCGCGATCAGCACCAGCTCCACATGCGACGGGATCATCAAGGTCTCCATCAGTCCCGCCACCGTGGTCGCCCAAGTCGGAAGGCCCAGCATTGCCCGATAGGACAACGCCGTCTCCACGCCCTCGGCCACGCACAGCACCGTTCCTACCTCGTGGTCGAGCCTCACGCAGCTGCCGTGGTACTCGGCGGTGGACCGCCTCGGCATGATCTTCTTCTGCTTCTCCACCGGAGCCTTGCGGCCATCGGGGGAGAGGTAAAGACGCTCGATCGTCATCGGCTCGCCGTTGGGCTGGCGCAGCAGACGCAGCATCGCCGGATACTCGGCAATGTCCACGCCGTTCTCCCAGTACGACACCGCCGGGTGGAAGCGCAGGTCGTCCAAGGTGCCGAACGCCCGGGTGATGCCGCGGTTCTTCAGGTAGCTGCGTGCGATGCCGGCGCTGGGGTCCAGAATGGACACCGACTCCGACCACAGCGCAGCCATCTGAGCAGCGTTGCGCTCATCGCGCTCTGCCACCTTCGCGGGGTCTTCGGACGGAACCGGAGTCTCCACGAGGCGAATCGCGGCAGGCCTGGATTGCGGCTGGTGACCATTGCCGTAGGGCATGCCGATCACCGCGCCGACTTCCTTTACCGCCTTCACGAACTCCCACCCGAACAGCCAGCGCAGCGTGGCAAAGCCATCAGCGAAGGTGCCGCAGGTGTTGCACACGGTGCCGCCGGTCAGGCTGAAGTCGTTCATCAACCGGAACGCATCGCCGTGCTTGCCACCATGGACCGGGCAGTGCACGTGCTTCATGGGACCGGCTTCGAGAGCCGGGGTCATCGCCGGTGCGAGACTGGGCAACACCTGGCCCCAGTTCCCATACACCTTGCGCTTGACCTCCTTGAGGTAGGTATCGAAGCGCTGTCGGCGATCTGCCGATGCTTCAGACCTCCCCACCGCACCACTTTGGACTCGCGTCCTCGGAACAAACTGCCTCGACATAACACTCTCCTGATGAAACGGACCTTCGAAGGTCCGCACTACTGTGATTTGCGGGAAGCTCCGCACAGCTGGGCAGTTGCCCGAAAACCAAAGCGCCATGCAGGCCCGCCTGCATCGAGTCTTGGTTCTCCAGGCCCCAGGAGAGGGGGTTGCCCCCCTGCTCCTGGTTCCTTTCCTATGCCGCTCGCGTGAACGGCTTCAACATCGTTTCCTTCAGCATTCCAAGGATCGCGGTCGGCAGCGTGTGCAGGTCCTCCACCACGCAATGGCGGTCGAAGAGTTGCTTCACGCCCAGGTGCTGGATGCCTACGCCATAGACCTCGATTCCCATGTGCTCAAGGCCCGCCATGACGCCCACCACGGCTTGCCGGTTCTCCGGCTCGCCATCCGTTAGGACCAACAGCAGCTTGCGCGGCTCCTTGCGTGCAGCAAGTTGCCGGCCAGCCCAGGTCATCGCGGTCGACATCGGCGTGCCACCACTGGCGGACAGTCCCAGTCGCGGAACCGCAGCTCGAGGCGACGCACCAATCGGCAGGACGATCTCGTTGCCCGGGAAAAGCCCCAGGCCGACCTTCACGCCCGGCACCGACCCCATCGACTCAGCCACCGCGTACAGCGACCTTGCCAGCGTGGTGATGCGCGCGCCCTGCATCGATCCCGAGGTATCCCCAAGGAGGTAGACCACGGTCTCGATGCCCTTGCGGTCGTCCTGGTGGACGAACAGGCGACGGTCGTACTGACCCGTGCGATGCACCTTGCGCGGACTGATCCGGTTGCCCCGGACCGAGTCGTGCGTTCGCTGCAGCGTTGCCGTCTGCAGATGGCTCCGGAGCTTGGTCTTCAAAGCCCGCGTCGCCATCGCCGCTTCCATCGGGTCGAAAGCATCGAGCGAATCAGCCTTCACCCGCTTTTGCTCCGCCTCGACACTGTTGACCACGTCGTGAATAACCGGGGTCAGCCCCTGGCTTCTGGCATCGTCCTGCGTGGCCTGCAGCGCGTCGCTGAGGATCTCGCCGAGATCCCTTGCGCCCTTGTCCCCATTGATCGCCTGGGTGAAGGGGTTGCTGCTTCCTGCCCCGCTACCAGCTCCGCCGCCCGCATCGCTGCCTGCATCGGATGACTGGTCGCCGGGGTTCTGGCCACCATGGCCGCCGTCGGCCTTCGAATCGGCAGCGCCGGCCTTCTTGCCGCCGGCTTTGCCTCCCTTCTTGCCGCCGCCCGCCGGTGCATCTGCCTCGTCGCCATCGGATTGCCCGTCGCCAGCACTGTTGCCCTGGTCGCCGCTCTGGCCATCCGACTTCTCGTTGCTCTGCCCCGACTGCTGCTGCTCTTCTTCCTTCTCCTGCTCGGCCTGCTGGAGCGCCTTCAGGATTCGACGGCCCATCTCAGCAGCGTCCTTGGTGGACCGCATCGTGGAACCGTCAACCTCCATGATGGCTTCGAGGCGTTCGACAAACTTGTTGCCGAAGACCTCGACCAGCGCCGGGCGGCTAGCAACAGCCGCCTCGTGCATCCTCGCTTGCTCCCGGATACCGCCCCGGAGGTAGTAGAGGACGTACATCGACACCAGCTCACTTGGATCGTCGTTCACGGTCAGCGGCGGGAACCATCCCATGTCCGCCAACCGATCCAGACCGACATCCATCTGCTGGCGGGTGCCAGGCAGGTCCCGGATCATCTCCAGTTCCATGCGTGGATCCTCGATCGCGTTGAGCAGCGACCGTTCGAGCTGGGTGCGAAGGTCCTTGATGACCCTGAAGCTCGAGTACCGGATGTGACCGACTTCGTGGGGGATGAACACCCCCACCAGGTCCGCCAGCTGCCGGCACACGTCGAGCTGCGTCGGGTGGGTTGGAACTGGCAGGCCCGGCAGGGTGATCTTCTTCCCGTCCGTGCATGCCGTCTGTGCGGTGTTGGAGAACACCACTTGGACCGACTTCTCCCCACACAGTGCCTGGGCGAAGATCGGGATGGAGGCCAGGATTGCCCTGGCCTCTTGCAGTGCGCTTCTCGCGCTCGTGTGCAGCGTCATTTGAACTCTCCTCAGAACACCACGGGTGCGTGGTGCGTGATAGCGGGGTTGGGCTTGATCGGCATGGGCTGGCCACTGATCGGGCCTTCGCCCTCAGTCGCCAAGTCCTCGTCCGTGTCGCCCGTGTCGCCGGCGACAGCCTCTTCCTCGTCATCGTCCTGATCGGCGACCGCAGCCTGGCTCGCGCCAGCCCGCAACAGCTCGTCCGGATCGCTCATCGAACGCAGCAACGCGCCAACGATCAGCGTGTCGGTAGCGCCCAGCGGCCCCTTGGTGGGGACGCCGACGAGCACCTTCTCCAGTGCATCGGCAGCCGGCCCCACACGGGGGTCGAACATGCTGAAGCCCTTGAGCTTCTCGATCAGCTCACGGACGACGTTCACCGCCCGCTGCGTCACCGAATCCCGACCCTTGAAGGAGTTCTTCAGGAGGTCGGCAGCCGACTTGGTCACGTCATCCACGAGCGCGCTGGTGGCAGCCTTGCCCACCGACTCGAACCGCCGCTTGCCCTCTTCGCTCTCCGCCTGGGAGAGCTGGTAGGTCGCGTAGTCGAAGTCACACGCCCCAGCCACGGTCAGTGCATCGGGACGATTGCGCTGCAGGAGGGCCTCGAAGCCCGGATTCTGCAACTCCCACTCCCGACAGAGCCGGTTGTAGTTCGCCACGATGTCCGCCTTGGCTTCGTCGAACAGTGCCTGCGATTTCGCAAGCTCTGCATGGACCTCTGCCTCGTCTTCCGGCTGGATCAGGTAACCCATGCTGCTGCGGATACCCACACGTGCCAGATACCGATTCACGTTCCTCCGCTGGGTGTCCAGCTTCGTCAGGTGCTTCGGGTCGACCACGCGCTTGGTGCCATCGGACACCAGGGCTTCGGGCGGCAAACCGCTCGCCGAGGTCAGGTCCTCGTTACGCCTTACCGTCACCTTTCCGGACCAGATACGGATCTCGGGGGTGATCACCACTACGCTCTGCAGCGCCTTCACGATCTTGCTCATGTTGTGTTTCCTGGGTTTCGCCCTTCAGGGCTTTAGAAATCCGGCAAGCAGCCGGTTGCTTCGGTCGAATCGACCGTAAAAGGGGCTTCCTGCAGACAGCACGAAGCGCCGGCATCGCTCGGATGCCAGGGCCGCTGTGTGATCTCCAGAAAGCCCCCTTTTCAGGGGGCACCGCATCAGCGGTCAGAAAACTGCAGGCTTCAGGGCGAGGCCGCCGGGTGTCCGGAGAACCATTCCCGTGAATCGTTGCAGCTTGATACCCCACGACTCGATCAGTGGCACGAGTCGTTCGTAGTCCAGCAGGTCGCTCGCGTACGAGGCAAGGTTGATCCCTTCCTCGGGATCGTCGTCCTCGTACATGAACTTCCCACCGTGCTTCATCACCAGCAGGCAGAGCAGCTTGGACGCCAGTGAACCGTCCACGGTCCGAACCTTGATGGTGTCGTACCGCAGCGGCCGGTCTTCGCCGCGCTTGCGTCTGCTGCGCGTCAGATTGACCAGGTCCGGCCCAAGGTAGACCGCCCCCTGCTCTTCAACAGGAAAGTCCACCTCGGTCGTCGCCGCGGCGATCTGCTCCAGGTCAGGAATCAGGTCGACGTTGGCTTCGATGATGGTCAGCATGGCTGTGGCCTTCAGGTCCTCCCGCGGGAGCTCTTGCTCGTACCGGCAGAACCATCCGTCCAGAGCGGCATCCCCCACCATCCGCTTCCACAGGCGATGGGTGGTTTCGCCGGATTCGACATACTCGCGCTGTGTGAGTGAGCCGCCCGACTTCCGCCATTCCTTCACCAGGACAGTACCGCTGCCGTCCGGGTTGGCCTGCAACAGCACCTGCTTTCGCTCGATGCTGGCAGTCCCTGCGATGTTGCGCGTGAGATGGAACCGGATTGGAATCATCCGGCACCCCCGAAGTGGGACTGGTAGATGGAGCGCATGGCTTCCATGTCGGCAGCCGGGCACCCACCCATGACCCGCTTGAGCGCGAACAGCGCCGGCGGTTCAGACTTCAGGCCGCTGAAGTACGTTGCAGCCTGCGCCCACTCGATTACCTCTCGCGTTCCCATCGTCACCGACGACTTGCCGCTCTTGTAGGCCGACCGGACCGCATTGGCGAAGCTCACGAAGAGCCGCGCCGTTGCCTCGTCCTGGCCTGCCTTCGACTTCAGGACCTTGACCTCCATCTCCATCGGGAGATAGTCGACCTCGGCCTTGATGAAGCGCGAAAGCGTCGCCTGGTCAAGCAGATTGGCGTCGGGGTAGCTTCCGGTCTCGTCGCCGAAGCCCATCGTGTTGTCAGTTGCGAACACGATGAAGCCTCGCTTGGCCCGGATCACCTCACCATCGTCCGCGACATACAGTCCACGGTCGATGATGTCGTGCATGGCGACCAGGTCAGCGGGTTCCATGCGGGAGGGCTCGTTGAGCACCACCGGGAAACCCATCATCATGGCCATCTTCAGCGGACCCGGAACCTGGAGCCAACCGCCGGCGCCATCGGGGACCATCTTGTCGATGAGATCCGAGAGCGGGATGCGGCGGTTGCAGGTCAGCGGGATCACCGGAACACCAAGCCGGGCGAAGAACTGCTCGGTCAGTGTCGTCTTGCCAGCACCCTTCGGGCCACCCCACCACACGCCGCGACGCGGCTCGTAGTCTTTCCGGCCCCACTCGCGATTCCAGGCATAGGACATGATCTGGAAGGCTTCCTTCTCGAACACGAAGTCCTCGTCTTCCATCCGGTGAGGCATGAAGGCGTGGGCATCGAACCCGGTGTAGGTCACCAGCACCATTGAATCCGGTGCGTTCGCGATGTCAGGAACTACGTTGGCGAAGGCCTTGTTGATGGCGATCGCGCTTTGATGTTGCTCGTTCATGGTGTTTCTCTCGATGAAAGGGGGTCGAAGCCCCCTGTTGATGTTTCCGCGTAGTGGCGGGTCACTTGTGCCCAAGCGCCTCGAGGACCCAGTCAGGGGCAATCGAAGGAAGGGCGTCGATGAACGCATCGGGGTTGCGGTAGCCGGCCACGATCAGCACGTCGCGGAAGGCGAACGGTGCGGCCGAGTCGGCGAGCATCCAGGCCCAGTAGTCGAGCACGTCCTTTCGGACGTTGACTGCCGGGAACCGGTTTTCCCAATCGTTGAACAGCTCCACGTGGAGCCGGTGGATTGCTTCGAGCGACCAGTGGAGGTCATTCGTTGCGCCAGGTGCTTCATGGAAGCGTCGCTTGAAGGCGATCTTCCGCGCCCACTTCAGCTTCAGCTCGATCTGCGCCGGGAGCTTTCGCTCCTGCGTCTGATGAGCATCAGAACTACCCCTGGTCCGCGCGACTGTCACCTCCCTTTCGGGCATGGGCGGCAGATCAAACAGCGCTATCTGCATGGTTGCGTCTCCATAGACAAAGCGCGGAGACGCCCCATGCGGGGAATGTCCCCGCGAGGGTAAGTTGTCGTGTTGCTTAGTGGGTGCGCTTCTTCCGCGCGATCCGTGCCTGGTTACGGGCAGAGATCGGATGCGGACTCATTGCGAGGGCCTGCGGCGAACGCGGCAGGTTGAGTATCTGGCTGACAAGCCAGTGGGTGAACAAGAGGAACATGGTGGTTCTCCAGGAAAGAGGAGACGCACCGATCCCCTTGTAGGGGGACAGGAACGTCCCCGAGGGGTGTGTGAAGCAGCCGGCTTCGTCGGTTTCGCCTGTGGCGAATGAAACTTGAATCTAGCAGTTATGACCCGACGGAAGTGCCGGCAACCGCGCCTTTATGGGGCGCAGTTGCTGGCTTCCGGTCAGTCGCAGTGCGGGCAGTCCGGCTCCTCGCAGTCGCAGAACAGCACGACTACTTCGTCACCGGTCACCCAAGGCTGCTGGGTGATGATGTACTCGCCCGTGCGGTTGACGTAGTGCTCGCCAGCGGCCGCGTACAGGCTGCCGTCACAGTCCAGCACGGTCCACACGCGGTGCGGGTCGTGCGTTCTTGCAGTAGCCAGGTCGACCTGCTCGTCTAGCGGTTGAAACCGCTCGGCCCAGGTGGCCTCGTCCATCTCAGTCGGGGCGTTGGTCACAGCGCACCCCCATTGGCGGCGGCACGGATTTCCAGTGCTTCGATCTCATCGAGCCAGTTTTCCGCGTGCGCGGGAAGACCCTTCCGCAGCTCGTCGGCCGTGGGTCCGGGTTCGTCACGCCGGTCGAGGCAGTACGCCCTGGCGCACTCCACCCGCAGGTGGAACATGCGCAGGCGCATTTCCTTGCCACCGCCGAACATGTCGGCCTGTTGCTCTATCGCCATCTTCGTGTCCTCGCTTTGCTCGAGGCGCACGTCTCCCCATAGGGGACGTGGCCCCTTGGGGTATCCGGCATCCGGCCGGTCGGTCAGCAGCTAGAGCTGCTTATAACCTCGCCTGCATCGGCTTGGAGAACCCGGCCTCCCCGACGGCAGAAGGGAACAGGCTGCGAAGGACGTTCTGGCGCCACGCCTGGGCGCGCTCGGTAGCGGCAGCCGGCGCCAATCTTGCGCGCACAGCGGCCATGACGTGTGGAGCGATGCGATGGGCCGCCTCGGGCGATCCATCCCAAACCCATGCCTGCACCGACATTTCCGCGAGGTGTTCCTCGGGGTAGATGCGAAGTGCAGGCATAGGCTCGGCAATCAGCGTGACCTGGGTGGCTGCAGCCTCGGAGGAACGACGAGGCAGCACGGACAGGCGCACAGCGCCGTCCAGCGATTGCAGGTTCCAGACACCGTTGACGATCGACAGCTTCATTGGGGTTCCATTGACGTCGGGCCATGTTAGGCGCAAATTCGCCGCACGCCTCACGGCAACCGGACCTGCCTATTCGAGGGTTGGCGGCCCATCCCCCCTTGCGGGGGGACAGGTGCCATTGCTCAAGCCGCCAGTTTCAGCACGGCCTCTTTTGTTTCCTCGGAACGGAACGTGAGTCCATCCGTTTTTTTCTGAGCACACAGATCCAGAAAATCGCACTGGAGGCATGGTGAGTTCCACGCCATGCGCGGCGTTTTCGGGAAATCCCGATCCCGCACGCGTTGCGCGATGTTCTGCGCCTTGCTCACGAAGGTCTGCACGTCCGCGTTGGAGCGCGGTTTCACAGCTCCGATCGCCTCGATGGTCGGGCCTTGGCCTGCACCCGGCTTCTTGGGGATCGTCCGCTTGATCAGCTCCCAGTAGGCGAGCCCATCGATCTGCGGCAGGCCCAGTGTTGGCGCGTGCGCGGTGACTGCCGCCTGGTACGCCGTCAACTGCTCGCCCAGGAGGGCGAACCGAATGTCGGTCGGCGTCTTGGTGGTCTTCTGGTCGATCAGCAGTAGCTGCCAATCGCGAGTGAAGGCCATCAAGTCCAGCTTGGTCACCAGGCGCGTGCCCGCTCCCAGGTCCACCGTGAGCTTGCGCTCCATCATGGGCTTTCCCGTGACATCGAGCGCCACGGTGAGCCCCTCCCTTTCCCATGCCTGCGGAAACATCTCCATCAGCACAGTGCCGGTGGCAGTCAGCCCCTCCTGCGAGTCGTAGCGGCCGTACTTGACCGCGTTCTCCCTGCAGAAAGTCGCCCAACCGCTCTGGAACACGGGCACCGGATCCACGAAGGTTCCGGTGACAGTGCCGGCCACGAAGGCTTCCATGGCGGAAGCCAGTGAACCACCGAACCCCAACGCGCACGACGTGACCGCCGTGCGCACCTTCAGGACTCGATCCAGGAAGTAGGCCCTGGGGCAGTTCTCGTACGTCGCGATGCCCGATGGGGACAGATAGATCGTCTCCATCTCAACGCCCCTGCAGCGACGCGAGGAACGCCGTCGCATCTGCACGGGTGGCCAACTCAGGCACTTCCTTCTGCAGCAGCTGGGCCAGGCGGTTGATCTGCGTCAGCATGGCCGCCGGCGGCGGCTGCTGCTGCGGATCGGACTCACCCAGGTCCATGCCGCCCTGCGTGGGCGCCTCGTCCGTCGTGGACTCGGCCTGCGTCGCGGTGTTGCCTGCTGACTCCGTTGCAGGCGCGGGCTCGGCAGATGCCTGGTCCACGCTTGCTGCCGGGGCAGCCGCTGCCTCCTGCTTTGCCTTCCCCCTGCCCCGCGGCTTGCTGGCTGCGGGCTCGGTGGTGCTCGGCTCGGTTGCTGCCGGCCCGGTAACCGGATCCGTGACGGATTCGGCTGCGGGCTGGGGCTGCTCCTCTGCCGGGCGGGAGACGGGTTCCTCGATGACCGGGGAAACCGTGACCGGCTTGGTCGGTGCTGCGTGGATGGTGCTGACCGTGGCCAGCGAACTTCCACGCGGGCGCGCGACGGCCTCGGACTGCTGCTCGCCGAACCTGGACTGCAGGCCCATGGCCTCGTACAGGCGCTGGCGCGCGTTCGTCTCTCCTCTCTCCCAGTCGGTCGGGCCCTGGATGGTCCAGAGCGTCGACGCCTGACCGACAATCCGGTCCTGGGCGTTGAGCAGGGTTGCGATGAACTTTGCCGAGGGCACGTGCTGCATCGCCCCGACCTGGCCTTCGCGCGGAAGCGGGACCATGTCCATCGGCAGGAACTCGCCGTTGATGGTCACGCTCCAGCCGTCCACCGGCGGGAACCGCTCGAGGAACCGCTGGGTCAACCGCGCCATCGCGATGTTGATCCTGACCTGCCCGTCGTCGGAGACGCTCTGGTAGCCCTCCGAAGCGTCGAAGGTTTCGCCCTTGAAGGGGCCATTGTTGATGGTGAGTGCGTTCATTTGGATCTCCACGTATCGAATGGTTGGATCCCAGGCACGCACTCTCCCCATGCGGGAAAGTGCCCGCCGGGGACGAGGTTGGTGTTGCTTAGAAACTGACTTCTGAGCCGGTAGCCGGCCTCAGCGGGCCCATTGCCGGGCGTGCTGCTGGCGGCGTGCGGTGCCGTGGTGCGACTGCGGTTGCCTGTCGTGCTGCCGGCATTGGGGCCGGCGGAGGCGCAGCAGGCGGCTCTGGATCGCCCAAGGCGTCAAACGACTCGGCCATAGCCTGTTCTTCGGGTGACAGCCCCTCCATGTCGATCGGTGGGCGCTGTTGCGACCCGCCGTCCGGCACGAGAGTGAGGACCTTCAACAGATCCGCCTGCACGTACAGGGAGGAGGCGCGCTGACCGCCTGGAAGCGCCCGGTCGAACGACCGGAGCGACCCGGAGACATACACCTCGTTTCCCTTCACCAACTGGCGCCGCAGGAACTCCGTCTGGTTGGGGCTGTGCGAGCGATAACTCACACGTGTCCACAGCGGCTTGTCGCCCTGCCTGCCGATGCTGCTGGCAATGCTGAACGTGAACACCGTGGTCTCCCCGCCGTTCTGCTCCTGATACACCTTCGGCTCTGCGTCCTGACCAAGCCTGCCGCTGAGGTTCGCCTGATTGATGTCCTTCACCTGATTGCTCCCTTGAAGAACTGATAGATCAGCTCGGGCAGCACAATGAAGGCGGCCAGGAACAACAGGATCAGTGCAATACCAAGACCGTACTGCAGGACTACGAACCACGGATTAGGCTTGTAGCGACGCGCCTGGCACGCAGCAATGTCCTGCTTGGGCACTGCCATTGCCTTGCTCGACTTCTTCAACATGATGATGCTCCGTTTCGATGGGTAGCCCTTCGAGACGGAACTTCCCTGGCGGGAGGTTCAGTCCCGCAGGGTCTGGTTGTTCCGGGAAACTCCCGGCAGTTCGCACATGCGTGCGTAAAACGCTTGCCAAGCTCCCTCGAGGAAGAGGCTTGGGAAGCCCGCCATCACTGGCGGCGGCCGAGGCCGGTGTCTGTCGACACGAATCCCCTTGACTCACGCCATCTCCAGGTCATCCATCAGCGCGTCCCGCGCAGCGAGAAAGTCGCTGTGGGAGATGAGCCCCGACTTGAACGCATACCTCACCGCTGCGTCCAACTCGTTGGAGAACTTGCCATCGTTGGCGACCTCGAAGCACGGAAGCGGCACCGTGTCGCCAGATGGGAGATAGAGTTCGTCGAAGGTCTCGTTTTTCTTGAACAGCGCCAGCATGGTCTTCTCCTTTGAATGGGGTGGCCCCCTCAAGCCGGCTCGTCGGAACAGGCTTGAGTGGGGCCACCCCGGAGAAGGGGTGGCGCCGTCGTCGGTCAGCGCGTGGCTGCCTCGATCTGTGCGTGGATGGTGCAGTGACGCTTGGCGATGATCGTCAGACCGTCGCAGCTGTCGGCGGCGGGCGCGGACATCGGGATTGATTCACTGGCCACGGCGTCCGAAGACGAAGTGGCAGTAATGATCCCGGCCAGGGCCAGCGCACCGATTGCGGCAGTCGCAACAACGAAGAACGCGTTCTCGAAGAAGCGCGGCTTTGCCGAGTTCCACTGCTGCTTGCTCTTGCTCTTGCTCATGTTGCTATCTCCTTGGGCGCCAACGGGTGAGGTCACGCATGCCGGTGGCGTCCGGGATGCGTGTGTTGCATCCCATAGAGATCTCCCTTGCGGGCAGATCCCGCAGGGATAAGTGTTCGACCAGAAGGTGCCCGTCTCCGGCACGCTGAAAGCCCGGAGGGCATTGGTTCTGGTGAGGTCGATCTGTTTGGCAGCGAGGCCAGTGGGCTGTGTCGTCTCCACTGGACACCGTACGCATTCCGCGTAGGCGTGCTTCCATCGCTCAGATCGTTCCATGACGCGACTCACCCAGTGCTTCGGGTGCTGTCGGTCGCCGCAGGGCGGCAGATCCGCTCAGTGAGCGGTTGGTCGGTCGCAGTAGCGAACCGGTGCGGCGCATGCGCCGGCAGGACATCCCCGTGAAGGGGGTATTACGTAGCGCCAGAGGGCGCGGGTATGCGTGAGAACGCTCACGTCGATCAGTGCCGTAGCACCAGGATGAGGCGATCTTAGCAGCGCCCGGCCAGGCCCGACCGCCTGCAACCGCGCCCCTATCAGGCCCGGTTGGCCCCCAAACGTCCCGGCGGCTTTCCGAACATGGCCCTACCTGCCCTCTCTCTCGTGGCAGGCCATCCCATGTGAGGAGTGCCCCTTAGTGACCATCGACAACCAGGCGGCAGCGGCCGTCATCGACCCGCCCGCCGTGGACGCCGCGGCCGCCACCGAAGCCGCCGGCCCGGCCGCCACCCGCCCGGCACGCCGTGCCAACCGTACCCGCCAGCCGACGCTGCGCATGTCCATCCAGGAATGGAAGCCGGACGACGCGACCACCATGATCCAGCAGGAGCTGGAGATCTGCTCGCCCCTGCTGCGCCGCAACCTCAACCGCCTCGGCGTGCGTGCCCAGCTCTCGCTGTACCTGCTGCAGCGCGTGCTGCCCAGCAGCGGCCTGGTGGAAGTCACCTCCCGCTTCGATGCCGCCTTCAGCGAGAAGATGGACAAGTTCGAGACGGCGCTGCAGGAAGCCCACGAGGAACTGCGCGTGCTGGCCCGCAAGGACGGCATCGACAAGCTGCCCGAGAAGTCCTCGACCGACCCGCTCAAGGTCAGCGTGCCGATCTACTCCCAGGGAATGGGCCGCTTCGTGCGCGTCATCCGCAACCTGGACGCCTACTACTGCGCCCTCGACTACCTGTGGATGAACGGCATCAGCTCGACCCAGTACCAGTGGGACCGCATCAACCACTTCCGCCGGCTGCTGTGGGACGAGGTGACCTTCCTCAACAAGTCGTGGGTCGAAGCCCGCGCCATCCTGCGCGAGCGCCAGGCCGGCCGCGCCGATGCCCGCCCGGGCGCGGGCGCCGCGGCTGAGGTCGCCGAAGCTGCGTGAGTCGTCTCTCGCCCGCCCAGGAACTCGCGGCCAGCCAGCGTGGGCACATGCTGGTGGCCGCCTGCCCCGGCGCGGGCAAGACCACGGTACTCAAGCACCGGGCCGAGAACCTCCTGCGCTCCACCCCTAACGCCCGACTGGCGGCCGTCACCTTCACCGCGGAGGCGGCCGCCTCCCTCAAGTCGCGCATCATCGATCAATACCCGCCGGCCAAGTCGCTCATCGAGGCCGGCACCTTTCATAGCCTGTGCGGCGCCCAGCTGCGCCGCGCCGGGCAGCACAAGACCCTCATCACCGAGGGCAAGTCCGCCATGTGGATCCGCATCGCGATGGGCGACTGCCCCCATGGCACGGATGGCATGGACCTGGGCGACGTCCAGATGCAGATCCAGGCATGGCAGCGGGAGATCAATCCCGAACTGCCTTCCATCGAGGCGTCGGCCGCCGCGTGGATCTACGACCATTACACCCGCCAGAAGGCCAAGAATGGCGTCCGCGACTTCGGCGACCTCATCACCGATGCCGTGCTCGGCATGCGCAACGGCACGGTGCCCCCGTTGGACGTTGCGTTCATGCTGGTGGACGAGTTCCAGGACAGCGACAACATGCAGCTCGAGTGGGTGCTCGAGCACGCCCGCCGCGGCGTGGAGGTGACCATCGTGGGCGACGACGACCAGGCCATCTACGGCTGGCGCGGCTCGCTTGGGTACGAAGGCATGCTGCGCTTCCAGCGCGAGACCAACGCTGCCCTGGTCACGCTCGATCGCACCTTTCGCTGCACCGTGGATGTCCTCAAGCCCGCCGCGGTGCTCATCGGGCACAACGTGGCCCGGGTCCCGAAGAAGCTCGTGACGTCCAACCCGGATGCCGGGCAAGTGCGCGTTCGCACCTTCGCCGACCGGGAGGGCGAGGTCTCGGCCATCATCAAGGCAATCCGCGACAGCGCAGATCCGGATTCCTGGTGCGTGATCGCGCGTACGAACGGGCTGCTGGACGAGCTCGAAGCCCGCATCGGAAGCGACGACTTCCCATACACCCGCTCTGGTGGCCGGTCCTTCTGGGACCAGAAGGCGCCTGGCATGCTCCTGTCCATGGCCTCCTCGCTGGCCAACCGCGACATGATGGGCCTGGGCGACCTGATGCAGCACGCCAAGGTGCGGCCGGCCGTGCTGAACGAACTGAGCGACCGCGTGCGCTTTGATGCGCCAGGTTCGCTGGACCGCTTCCTGGGCGCGCCGCCGCCGCGCAGCTGCTCGGGCAATGACCGCCAGCTACTCACGCACCTGCAAACCCAGGTCCGCCAGTGGGATCGGCTCGGCACGTCCGCCGGCGGCCTGCCGCTCGCACTCAACGGCATGGCGTTGGCCATCCACAAGATCTACCCGTGGCGCGGGGCCGACCACGCCGAGGCCGGGAAGCGCCTGGCCCAGGCCGCCGAAAGCATCGGCAGCATGAAGGGCTCCCTTGGCCAGCGGCTCAAGAGCATGGCCCACGGGAAGAAGCGCGAGACCAAGGGCGCATCCTTGCTGACGATGCACGCATCGAAAGGCCTGGAGTTCGACCACGTCTGGCTGATGGGCGTCGAGGACGGCACCTTGCCGTCCGTTCGCGACGGTTCGGACATGGAGGAGGAGCGCCGACTGCTCTATGTAGGCATCACGCGCGCGAAGGCCGACCTCACCTTGTCGTACAACCTCGAGCGCGGGGCTTCGAAGTTCCTGCGCGAGTCGCGCCTGCTCGGCTCCGATCTGCTCGCCGACGTCGCCTGAGCATCCATGCGGATAAAGCAGAGGGTCCGGGGAGACGGACCCTCTGCTGACCGTCTGGCACGAGCGCGCATGGGCGCCTGTGCAAGCACTTCACCGTCCTGGCAACACCCGCTCTTGCGGTCGGTCCTTGCGTTCGCTCAACGCCTATCGAGCAGCTGCAGGTTCGCGCGCGTGCCGTTATCCTCGCGTGGACGACAGCGCCTTGATGACCAGCTACGTGAACTCCCTGAACGCACTAGCGGCTCCGGCAGGCGGGATGGCGGCGCGGTGATCATCCGCGGGCCTGCCGAAGTCCCTGTGACGTGCCAATACTGCGGGCACCCAGCGGAGCTGCTGCGCGCCTCACATCCTGGCTACCCCTATCCGGCTGACTGGGGACCGGCGTGGAAATGCACCCCCTGCGACGCCTACATCCGCTGTTACGCGGGGACAACTAGGCCGCTTGGAGAACTGGCCGATGCCGAAACGCGCCACTGGCGATCGCGTGCGCACCACGCGCTCGACGGATTGTGGTGCGGCGGCGCGATGTCCCGGTCCGCCGCTTACCGCTGGCTCGCCAACGCGCTGCAGCTGCCGGAGCACGAAGCCCACATCGGGCTGATGGACGCCGACCGATGTCGGCGGGTCATTGAGCTGGTCGCGGCCAGGAAGCGCCAGGCCTAGTGTCCGCGCTGCTCATGTAGCCGGCATGCGCCTGCGCGATGCAGGCCACATGCGGCCCTCACTCGCCGCGGCGATCGAGGATGACCGTTGTCGGCTGGATCGGATCGGTTCGGATCGGTCCAGTAGGCAACACGACGGTGCGGTTGCGCGTGGGAGCGGGAGCTGCAGCTGGCGCAGGCTTTCGCGGTTGCGCGACTGTTCTCGCTGGCGCGGCCGTACGCGGCTGCGGCACCTGTTGGCGTGCAGCAGGGCGCGGTGCCTGGGCGGGCGGCGGCACGGTTGCAATGGTTCGGGCCGCAGGCTTCTCCCGACCCTGCACCACACCTTGGGGCGACCAGATCCAGAACCGGGCCAAGCCCTCGACGGCTTCGCGCACGATCATCTGGTCGCCTTGGAGGCCCACCTCGACGCCGACGTTGCACCCAGGCCTGAGCGTGTGGCGACCAACATTGTTATTCGTGATCGTCAGCAGCTCATAGGACGTGCAGCCATCGTTCTGGCGGAACTCGAGGAGAGCTGCCGTCTTGCCCGGCGCCTCGTGTGACTCGATCAGTCGAACGTTGGCAAACCGACCCATCTTGTACTGAGCAAGCTTGTTGCCAAAGTACAGCCCCCACGTACCGTCCAGGTGCTTTCGGATACGAGCGGAGCCGTTGGCGGTCTTGAACTGCTCCACTGTGATCCCGGGCTCAAGCCAGCCGAAATCGACTCCATTACGGGTTTGCGACATCGTGCAGGCAGCCAGCGCCGGCACCAGGGCAGCCGCAAGCAGCCATCTGAGCTTGACCATCATCGTTCCCCATGCGCGAGGCGCGTTACACCTCGAGTGAATTCCGTGCCGGGGCGACGGCTGCCGCCCCGGCTGCCTGCATCAGCCGAACATCGCGACGACGATACCGTTGACGATCAACCAGGCGATCGTGGCGGCGGCGCCGGCAAGGAAGCTGATCAGGATCTGCTTCACCGCGTAGCGCGGCGCACCCTGCGTGGCCAGGTAGATGAAACCCACCAACGGGATGAAGCCTGCCAACAAGCCGATGCCGATGATGCCGATGATGGGCACCAGGGCGCACAGCCAGCCAAGGATGCGCAGGACCTTGATGGCCTTAACGGTACCGCCATGCTGGTTGAGCACGGCCTGCTCCTTGGCGCGGTCCAGCTGGACCTGCTGGGCCGCCATTTCGTTCACGTCGATCGTCATAAATCCCCCTGTTGCGGTTGTGGATGGAACTCGGTCGCGAGCGCTCCAACCACCACCCGAGAACCGGGTGGCGATGGAAACTATGGAGGGCTGCCGCAGCTGCGAAAGTTGCGGTTGCGCAACACCCGGCGTGCGTGGCACAGCCAGGATCCCCCTGGCTGGATGCTATCCGATTCACGCTGCGCGCGGCCGGCGTAGCCAATAGGGCGTTGCTGGTGGTTGCGCAGCCGTTGCTCTGCCGAAAGTCTGTGCGCGGCGGCATCGGCGACCAGCCGACAGGCTGCGCAGGTAAGCCGACCTTTGGTCGCTTGGCGCTCGTCGCTGGGCGCTCAATCGGCGTGTCCCGCCCGGACTTCTTGGATCAAGGCGGGTCAGCTCTCACCGAAGCCAAAGCAGGCCAGCAGGACCCCTGCCCTTTCAGCCCGCGCGGACCGTGCTTTGCAGGCGAAGGCACGATCCCGGCTGCCTACGCCGGCTGGGCTAGGCGCGCTTCATGAAGTTCGACATGACCGCGTAGATCAGCGCGCCGCTGGCCAACAGCATCAGGGGGGCGAACATCGGGTGCAGGAGGACCGGCGAGGTAATGACCGCCGCCAGCAGCAGCGGGATGGCGGTGAGCGCCATGATGGACATGTGCTGCCGCGTCGCGCTGGCGATCTCGAAGGTGTGCTTGCGGCGCTGTCGCTGGGTCCAGCCATCCACGGCCCATGGGACGATGAAAAGCGGAACAAGCGGCAGCCAGATCAGCAGGGACGACGCGCGGGTGAATGAGGACCAGACCAGGGTCCACCACGCGCGCACGCGGCGCTCGAACCAGCCGAAGATCGGTTGCCCGAACTCGGGGTCAAGCGTAGGCGTCCGATCGATCTCCTCCTGCGTCGGGATGAACATGTCGAAGGAGTGGGCCATCACGCCAGTGTCCACGAAGGTCTTGGTGAACCAGCGCGTCGCGCGTGCCTCGGATTGGTCGACCACCTCGGTCGTGAAGTATTGACGGTTGATGGCGCTCTCGCGCTCCACCATCCGGTTGAGGTAGTCCTCGCCGATCAGGAGCATGTAGAAGGTCACGTAGACCCCGACGATCACGAGGGCCTTGTACCAGGTCGCACCGAACATCTCAGTTCTCCGCAGGCAGGTTCATCGGATCCATCCACGCGGGAGGCCAGTAAACCTGATTGACATCGATGTCGAGCAGCAGGTGCCCGCCATCCGGGTATAGACGGGTGAGCACCATCATGCGCACCGTCGCGTTGCTGAAGTCGCCGGTTGGGTCATCCAGCCGCTCGCAAGAGGCCACCACCTGGCCGCGCGCAATGCACTCGGACAGGTCCGGCCCGGTGATGAAGTCCCACTCCGCTCCATCGACCGTGATCGTGAGGAATGGCAGGTTCATCAGGGGCTGGAACAGACCGGCCGCGAAAGCGGTGCGCTGCTCCCGATGCGACATGCGCTGGCGGATCGGCGACTCCGAGTACCACTCGTAGGCCTTGGCCAAGCACTCGTCAACGAGGTGGTGATGGCGCTCTGCCAACGTTGGCAGTTCGACCTCCGCGCTCAAGCGCCAGACGAGTCGCTCTGCCAGCTCGCGCAGCTGCGGTTCGGCGCGGAAGATCGCGCCCATCTTCAGCGGGAACTCCATCTGGCCCAACGTGTGGTCGAGCAGTCGGTCCGGGGACCGGTAGTGGCTGAAGATGAAGGTCAAGCAGGTTCCTTTTCCCGGCCGGGCTCAGGCAAGCGGGGGCGATCATGTCAGGATGGGGGTGCGCCATTTTATGACGCGCCCGCCTGAGATTTTCGCCACCCCCTCCAGGTCCGGCAGGCTGCCGAGGATGTCGGGGGACAGCAACGGCTTGTCCTCGCGCTCCAGCTTCTCGGCCACAGACCCTCGGAAGTTCAATGGGTTGTCCGCGTCCGTGCTGGACGCCTGGGTGATGCTGACCGAGGCTACCGACACCTCCCCGAGCTGCTGCGAGATGTACTCCTGGGTGCCGTAATCGTTGCAGCGCAGCGCGATCAGGTTGTTCGTGTTGCCGAGCGCCTGATAGGTGTGGTCGACCGACCCGAGCCGCACGGTGATGTCCGAAACGGCCTGCGTGGCCAGGTACATGGTGAATCCTGCGCCGCGGCCCTTGTTGAGCAGCTGCACGAGCGGAGCGTTCATGATCTCGGCCACCTCGTCGACGAACACAGCGATCTTGGGCGGCTTGGCCGCGTCCGGGCCCGTCTCTCCGAAATTGTAGCGGTCGCCGGCGACCGCGGTGATGTCGGACAGGAACAGTGCGCCGATACAGGACGCCACCATGGAGTCCGAGAGCGAGTCCAGGCCGATGTAGCAGCAGCGACCGGACTGGGTGACCTTCTTGAAATTGGTGATCGGCCGCTCGTCATCCGGGTCCTCGTAGTCGGGAGAGAGCAGCCCGCCCATGGCTCCGGAAGTGAGCATGATCAGCACCGGCATCAGCGAGGTCACCATCTTCCCGAAGTGGGTCGAGTCGTGCTCGAAGCTCGAGATCAGACCTTCCACGATGGGGTTCGGGTGGTAGGCGACGATGTGGTCCCGGTAATACTGGATCATCGCCGTGGCCTTGTCGTCTTCCGACTTGATCTTGGCGCTGGCCAGGTAGGGGCGGGATTCAGACGTCCAGCCATGCGGAAGCTCGCGCCCCGCGCTGTCCCGCGAGGGGCGGACGTTCTCGAAGTGCGTCTCGAGGACCTTGATCAGCAACCCCGTCATGCCGTTCTCGAGCATCCGGCGCAGGAGCACCAGCGACGGGCGGGCATGAACGAAGAGCAGCCCTTCGGCCAGCTTGTTGAGGGCCATCATCGAGAATGCGGTAAACGGGTCCGAGTTGGACTCGGACGCGATCAGGCTGGCGATGCGGGTGGCCAACTCCGTCGGGCGGTTGAAGTTGGCCAGCGGGTCGATGCGGTGCGAGCGTTCGGGGAACGCCGGGTGGAAGTAGACGATGTCCTCGTCCTTGAGTTCCCTGGCGCCGGCGCGCGCCGAGTCGCACATGTCCTGGTCGCCCTTCGGGTCGAGGATGATCACGCTGTAGCCGGCCGCGATGTACTGCGCGATCAGCATGTCGAACATTCGGGTCTTACCCGCACCGGTGGTGCCGATGATGATGGTGTGGACGCCCGCGTGGGCGAAGGGCATGCGAACCACCTTCTCGTCCTCCAGCCCCAGGCCGTGGATCCAGCGGTGGCCGACCATCTTGGTGTCGCGCGGCACCAGGCGCTCGGGATCGTGCTGGCGCAAGGTGTGCGCGAGCTGGGCGTGCTTCTGCGTCCACGAGAAGCCGTAGCCGAGCACCAGCGTGTCCGGCTCCTTGCGCGCGATCTCGATCAGTTCCTTGCGGCTGATGAAGCTCTTGTCCATGCCGCGCATGGCGCGCGCGCGTGCCGTCAACTCCATCACCGGCATCAGGCGCAGGCACGCCATGACCATGCACAGCGCGGCGAAGCCAAGGAAGATCGGGGCCGGATACAGGCTCCAGAAGTACAGTCCGATCGATGCCAGGCCGCTCACGGCCCACGTTGCGACTGCCCATTTCTCATGGGGCGGACGGAACGGATCTTCGTAGCGAGTCAGGTCGGTCACGCGCCGGCCCCCAGCTTCGCCCGCGCCTGGTCGAGCTTTGCCGTCAGCCAGTCGGGGCGCTGGTAGTCCGGGTTCATCTTCACCGTCTTGATCTCCCTGATGGTCTTGCTTGCCGGCAGCTTGAGCAGCACGGCGGGGTTCGACTCCGTGGTCAGCGCGGTGAGCAGCGGTCCGACGCGGACGCCGGCGTCCTCCACCAGCACGCGCATGACCGCCTTGAGATCGTCGGCGCGGCCCAGGTCGTACTTGTCGCTGCGCATCACCATCGTCTCGGCCACCAGCACGAAGGTGGCGTTGATGCGCGCAACAAGCTCCGGGGTCAGCTCGGAAATCAGTGCGCAGGCGATGGGCGATCCGCTCTCCTTCGGCGCGGGGGTCGGGGCGATCGGGGCCGCCGCACTTGCCGATGGCTTCGGGGTCGATGCGCTCTGTGCCCCGACCACCGGGTGCTTGAGCAGACGCTTCTGCTGCTCCTCCGTCGGCGGCGGCGGTGCCGTGGGCGTCTGGTTCGCCGTGGGTGACAGGCGCGGAGCACCGGACTGGACGGGCGCGGACGGGGCCGGGCGCTGCTGCAGGGGCTGCTGCTCGCGCTGCTGCTGGCGCTGCTGCTGCTGGCGTTGCACCTGCGGCTTGGCTGGCTCCTGGCGCTGCTGCTGGGACGGGCGCTGGGGTGCCCCACGCGACCCGGGTGCAGGCTGGGGACTGGCCGGCGCAGGACGCGGTTCGGCCGGCGCGCTGGCCGGTGCCGGCGGCTGCTCAGGCGCTGGCTTCTCGCGCTTCTCCAGCACCTCCGGGTACTGGCTGCGCAGGGCATCCCACGCCGCGCCGACGTCTCCGCCCAGCAGCACGCACTTGCGACGGCTTCCGTCCGGGAAGCTGCGCTCGGTCACCTTGCGATCCGAGCCGGGCTCGATCACGACCCAGCGCTGCTCCACCGCGCCGGCGAGGATGTCCTCGGGCGGCATTCCGAGATCCTCGAGCGCGGTCGGGTACGCCAGCGCAAGGCCTTCGGCCGCGTCGCAGTAGTCGCTGCCGTAGGAGAGCGTGCCGCGGTAGATGTTGCGGAGTACCTGCGCGAACGCCGCGCCGAACAGCGGGGCCTTGCTGACCTTCTTGATCAGCTCCTGCAGGTCGCCCGGCTGGTTCTTGCGCTGGTCGGACGCCGCCGCGTGGCGGCGCTCGGTCGCGATGTCGCGACGGTTGCGCCGATCGGCGATGTGCGGGCCTTCTTCGTTGGCCCCACAGTCCTCGCTGCCCGGTCCGGCCTCGGGTGGCGCTTCTGCCTGGGTGATGTCCTGGGGGCCCAGCGTGCTGCCTGGTTCGGTGGCGATACCGTCCGCGCTGGACGGCGCCCTTCCCTCGCCGTCCGACCCGGACGCGGGAGCGTGGTTCGAGGCGCCGCCGCCTGGCATTGCCTGGGAGCTGGGCTGCAGCCCGGCCGCTTGCGCCGCGGCGGCGTCCTGGGAATCGGCCGCGGTCTCGGTCTCGGTGGTCGGGCTGCCGCCCAATGCGGACGCCGCGGTCTGCGGGGCAGTCTCGACGGTGACCGAGTCGGCGATCTTCGCTGCGTCCTCGAGGGAGATGAAGGGGGAGTTGGCGCGCCCGGTCGCCGGCGGATGGACCGGGGCGCTGCCGAACACAAGCTCGGGGTTGGTGAAGCGCATGGCCTTGATCGGCGCGGTCTCCTGCATCTCGCCGCTGCGATTGAGGGTGATGCGCACGTCCCAGGTCAGGGAGCGCTGGCGGCCGTCCGCGGTGTCGGCCACGCAGGGCTCGATAAAGCCGGTGTCGGCAAGCAGCTCGGCGATCTCCGCGCGGCTGGCCGGCATGGACGGCACGTCGTCGCGCTTCATGCTCGCGATCACCGCCTCGAGCAGTGCCGGGTAGGCACCGAACACGCCAGCCTCCTCGACCACCCAGATCGTGCCGCCAGGGCGGTTCACCACGATGCGGTTGGCCTCCACCATGCGGCGCAGCTGCGCCATGATCAGGCCGGCTGCGCTGTGGGTCCCGGCGGTTGCCGACGCCTGGGTGCGCTTGGCCAGGCGCTTGAGATCCGCCTCGACCGACATGGAGTCCGCTTTGGACACCACGAGCGCCATGACGTTGTTGCTGGAGGCCATGTTGGCGATCGCCATCATCAGCAGGCTCATCACATCCTGCGTCGGCTCATCGCTCAACCAGGCCAGCAAGTCGTGGCCGATGATCTCGCGCGTGACCGCGGTGCCGACGGGCTTGTGCCGGTCGTGACGCGCGCCGCTGCGCCAGTAGACGCGGTAGTGGGCCAGGTTGTTGGCCTGCAGCCACGCGTAGAGGTCGCCGGCGTGCGACGGCCAGGTGATCGTCCGCTCCGGGTCGGTGGCGCCGCAGTCCACCAGGGGCTTGCCCAGGTCGTGGAGCAGGCCGCCCAGCATCGCGGCGACACGCCAGCGCAACTCGTAGCGACTGCGCGAGGACGGGGGGAGGTCCACGCCTACGTGCTTGCCCTCTGCCAGCCGCGCGGCGTGCAACGCAACTTCGAAACCGTGACGAAGCAGACCGCCCGGGCCGTAGTGGTGGTGGGCCTCGCTGGCTGGTAGCAGGTGTACCCAACTGGCGAAGCGGTGGAACGCAGGAAGGATCAGCCGGTTGAAGTCGGTCTTTCCCAGGGGGCTGATCTCGCGGATGCGGTCGATCAGTTCGGCCTGGGTGGCCAGCAGTTCCTCGGGCGTCGCCGCCATCAGCGCCGCGCCGTGCTCGGGCCAGCGCGGGACCGGCTCGCCCTGGCGGCGCGGGTGGTCCGGCAACAGCGCTCCGTGAAGGTGCCCTACCCCGTTGTCGATCTGCTGGTCGATTGGGGCCGACGACGGCGGTGAAGGGGCAGCCGACGCGGGGGGTGCGCCGGAACGGCGGCGAAGCAGACTGGAAAGACGGGCGAGCATGCCGGGAGTATCAGGAGCCGCTGAACGCCAAAGGTGCGAAACCCCCGCTGGTAGAGCGTCGGTTGCACAGCCCCCAACTGTTCCTTGCATGGCCTGGAACCAGGCACCTTGAGGCTCTGGTTGGATCTCCCCTCACGGAAGCCGCTACCTACGCTGTCGTCAGGCATCCCGCGAACCGAACCCGATGCGACGATCCCAGCCGCGCAACGTCATGATCGACGGACAGACCTGGCCCGTGCCCACCGGCGCGATTCAGACCGCTCGCGGGTGGCGTGTGCGCGCACCAGCCGGACACGCGGAGGCAGGGCGGACGCGTGAGTTCAAGGCAACGAGCGATGGGGAGCTTGGCCGCTACCTCAAGGCCATGGATTGGTACTACGCACGGCCCTCGGCATTGCCATCGCTGCCCATTGGCTTTCGGCTGGTTCGCGTCGAAGAGATGCTTCTTGAAGTTCCACGAGGCGTGAAGCGGATCACGCAGGGATGGCGCGCGAAGCGTGGCGAGTCCAGAACCCATGACTTCAAGCAGCGCGACTTCTCAGATGGTGGCGATCCGCGGCGCGCTCTCCGACGCGCCATCGCCTGGCGGGACGGACAGGATGTCAAGCGGATACCCAGCGCACCGGTCGACAAGCGGTTGCGCGTGTGCAGGCGCGGACCCGGGCGACGGCGGGCGTGGGAGCAGAAAGACGACCTGCGCATGCTCTACCTCTTCAGCGAGGGCGCGAGCGCCTCGTCAATCGCGACAGCCAGCGGGCGAACGGTCCGAGCGGTCACGCAGCGCGCTGCGCGGCTGGGGTACCCGCGGCCGTCGCCGATCTCGCGCAGGCGGGACAGGTCGTTTGCACCGGACGAGGATGCGATCATCAATGCCTGGGTCCCCGTCCTGCCGATCGGGATCGTCCACACCCTGTTCTTCCGAAGTTGCGGGGTGTGGCGGTCCCGACCTGAGATCGGCCGCCGGGCCCGCGAGCTTGGCATCACGCCCTGCAAGAGGCTCCCCAGGTCCGTCAAGGACTCCACTGCAGACGTCTGCCAGCGAGAACGCTTGGCGTCCACCCCCCCGCGTGCACCAGCGCGAGAACGGGCAGTCCTTCGTCGCTGGACTGCACGCGAAGACGCGATCCTGCATGAATACCAAGGCACGATCCCGTTGCGGGAGATCCATGTGCGTTACTTCACGGACGGAACGGGCGAGACACGGAGCTACGCTGCGGTGGCGCAGAGGATCGGCGCACTGGGAATCTCGCTCAGTCGGCGGGACGCGGCCCTCTTGGCGCTTCCGAAGGAAAGCGTGGCTGGTGCCAATCCGTAGACCGGGCTCGCTACAATAGGCTGTCCGGCGGCCTGGCGAGATTTGCCATCCAGGCCTGCAAGCCCGCCAATGTCCACCCTCGTGGCGGCGCCGGGCACGCGCCGCGCGGAGTCATTCGTGCCGGCCGCGGCTGGGGATCGTGGTGAGCACTGCGTCCTGCAGCTGCTCGGTCCAGCCGTCCGCCAGATCCTTGCGCAGGGCCGCGGCCCAGTCGTCCACGCTGACGTCCAAGTTGGCCACCAGATCCTCGGCAAGGTTCACGCTCCGGCTCCGATCGCACAGCGGCAAGAGGACCGCGACCTGGTCAGGAGGGGGTAGCGCGTCGAGCTGGTGGCGAATCAGCATGTCCACCATATCCATGCCCAGCTGGTAGAGCCCATTGTCGGACCCCTCCGACCGCAGCAGACCCATATAGTCCAGTGCGCTGGTGATCCCTTCCACTTCCTCTGGCGCGTCTGCACTGGCGAGCTCGCTGCGCACGGCGGCGACGATGCGCTCTGTGATCGCCACCTGAGCCAGCTTGAGCCAGCGCGGAAGTGCGCCGGCGATGGCCTCCAAGTGTTCTTCGGCCGCCTCAAGCCTCGCGTGGAGCTGCTCGACCTCATCTTGCCCGGTCGAAAACTCGGCGACGGCATCGATCCGCCCCTGGTGGTAGGGGCTGAAGTCGCCCACGTTGCAGCCCAGGAACGCGGCGAACTTCACAGTGTCCTCGATGGACATCGGGAAGGTGCCCTCAACGAAGGCGCGGACCTCATCGGGACCGCCCTCGAACGCATAGTCTTCGGCCAGGAAGTCGAGCACGGTGCGCGGGGCGCCGGCCTCCTGATCCGGCGGCACGCTCCCATCGCCGCGGCCGCAGGCCAAGCCGTGGATTGCCAGACCCACCTGGAATCCTAAGCGGGCGTTGCGCTGCTGCCACTCCTCCAGATCGAACCGGTGGTCGAACCACACCTGACGCTCGGTGAACAGGGTGCGGATCCGCTCGGCGGTGGCGGCGATGTCGTATTCGTCAGGCGGGAGCACTACTGGGGTCTCTGAGGGTTGCCGCTGCGCGGGCGCGCGAGTGGGGCGACATTCTAGGCATGCGTCCGGCCTTCAATGGCAAACGGGGCCGAAGCCCCGTTCCCCTAACCACCAGCCTGCATCAGAGTCCGGCGTAGCCGCGACCGAGTACCTGCCGCCGCTCGAGGCTGCCGGCGTGCCGCAGCCAGATGGTCGCGCGGGCGAGATCCTGCCCGACACCCAGGCCCTGCTGGTACATGTAGCCGATGTTGCGGGCGGCGACCGAATGCCCCCGCTCGGCCGCTTGGCGGAACAGCTCCATCGCCCCATCACGGTCGGCGGCCACGCCCATGCCCTGCAGCTTGAGCATGCCGAGGTTGTTCATCGCATCGGCGTCGCCGGCGCGTACGGCCCGGGCGAAGTACCGCGCGGCCTTCTCGTACTGGCCAGCGCCGTGCTCCTGCAGGCCGCGTTCGTTCTCGGTGAGGCGCGGCGCGCGGCGGCTGCGTGGCGGATCAAGGTCCTCGACAGCGGTCGCCTCCACCTTCGCGACGGCCGGGACGCTGGTGGCAACAGGCGTGGCGTCCAGTTCGGACAGATTGACCTGCGCGACCGCGGGCGCGGCCGGTGCCGGGTGCGACGTCGGGCGAGAAACGGCCTTGGCCGGAGCAGCAGACTCGCCACCACCAGCAAGGGCCTGCACGCGCTGGGCAAGGTTCGCGACCATGCGTTCCAGCTCGGCGTTGCGCGCCTCGAGTTCGCGCAAACGGCCCGTCTCGGCGGCGTCGGTGGCACTGGCGAGCGGTGCGACAGCGCTTGGGGCGGTGTAGCTGGCCACCCGCGTGGTCGGCTGCGCGCTGGCTGCAGGTGCGTGAAGAGGCAGGGCGGCAGGCGCCGGCGGGTCGATGCGGGCCAGCAGATCCTTGGCATTTCGCACCCCCCGCGCCTCGGCCTGCTTGGCCCACACGCGCGCGATGGCCATGTCCTGGGCAAACACCTTGCCCTCGAGGTGGCCTTCAGCCAGCAGCATCATCGCCTGGGTGGATCCAGCCTGCGCGGCCAGGCCCAGGAAGCGCGCGGCCTCCGAGGCGTTGCGGGCCTTCAGTTCGCGCGAACCTGCCTCGAATGCCGCCTGCTGGTGCCCGCGCTCGCCGGCGAGCTTCATCCAGGCCAGTCCGACGTCCGAGTTCTTGCGGAAGCCATCTCCGGTCAGGAACGAGTGGCCGAGCAGGAACGCAGCCTCCAGGTCACCGGCCTGCGACGCGGCGTGCTGCAGGACGACCAAGGCGTTGTCGAGGAGGCCGTCGCGCTCCTTGCCGCGCGCCCGCTTGGCGTCGTCGAGGTAGAGCCGTCCGAGCTGGACCTGGGACGGAACGTGGCCGAGGACCGCGGCGCGCTGGTAGTGCTGCAGGCTCGTTGCCCGGGCGATCTGGCTGTTGGTGATCCTGCCGTAGTGGCGGCCCAGCGCGGCATGCGCGCGGGCTACGTCTTCCTCCGGCCTGCCGAGGATGATGACGTTCTCCAGGTACATCAGGCCTTCGACCGGCCGGTCCCGGGCCAGCAGCGCCTCACCCAGGTCGACCATAGCGGTGCTATCCCCGGCGGCCGCGCGGGCTTCGAGCGGGGCCAGGTCGCCGGCGTGGGCACTTCCCACGCCACCCATCATCAGGGCAGCAGCGAGGGCGATCGAGAGGGTCTTGGCTTTCATCGTGCTCGGGGGGTTCGGGACCACGCCAAGTCTAGGAGCCGTCCCGACGCTTCCGATCTCCCAACCGACCCTCGAGACTGCGTGGTTGCGGGCCGCTTGCGACTCAACAGGCATCCCGGGCAAGCGACCCACGAGCCCCGTCCCCCGCGACGAACGGACCGTCAGCGATTCTGCTTGTCTGGCCGTTCCCGGCAGTCGATGATTGCCTCAAGCATATGTGCTTCTGCAAAGGGGGGGGGCGATGTATCTGAGGGTTGCAGTCGTTCTGCTGGTGAGCCTGTTGCCTTGCCAGTTCGTCGGGGCGGCTCCCCCAAAGGTCGAGCCCAAGTGGGCGCAAGAGCCCAGCACGGTGTTAGGCATCGAGCTCGGCGCACCGCTGTCGGGCGCTATTCCGGTATGCCAACCCCTCGGTGGCGACGCTGAGGTGGTAATCGGCTATCGCCCCTCCGGGGGCTCCAGTACGCCAAGGTCCATGTGTCGTGTGCAACCCGACGCCTACAGCGTCGCTGATGTCGTTCAATTTCGATACTTTCCCCTGCGGGACCTGCTCAGCAGCGTCGAAGCCTACATGCACCAAGGTGTCGTCAGCCGCGTCCAAGCAGAACTCCCCAACTACAACTATCCCGAACTACGTGCGGTCCTCATTGAACGCTACGGTCAGCCGACTAGCACCGAGACATTGGTGGTCAGAACTAACGCAGGCGCAGAATGGTCTTCCGAGCTTCTGACATGGTCCGGCGCCACCGTCACTATTCAGCTTAGAGAGATGTTCGACACGATCGAGAAGAGCGCAATGTTCGTGCGGCATCTCCCGACAGAGGCAACCAAGTACACAGATCAACAGGAGAAGGTGAAGCAGGCTGCTTCTGAGCTATGAGCCGCGCTGCCCGGCGTGCGCCACCGGCAGGGCGTTCACCCTGTGCCAAAGCCATTCCATGGGCTCGACGTGCGCGGCGGTGATCGCTGACCCGAACAGAATTCCCTGGTCCGATCCGGACTGCTGCTTGCTGCCCATCGACAAGTCGCCGAACCCGCGCAGGCTCATGTCCAGCTCGGCGACCTCGTAGCCGTCCCTGCACCCGAGGAACGCATTGAGCTTCTGCTCCTGCTCCTCCTTGAGGCTGCCGGGGGAGTAGAGGTCGCACCAGCCGTCGCCGCCCGTGCGGGCGACGCGGCCTCGCAGCTGGTGGATCTGCGCCAACCCCATGCGCTCCGGGGAGACGATGACCACCCGGCGCAGGTCCGGGATGGTGATCCCGACTTCCACGACGGTTGTAGCCACGAGGATCTGCGCGCGGTTCTCGCGCATATCAGCCAAGATGGTGTCCTTGTCGCCGTCGGCATGCAGCCAGCGCACCTGGCCGGGGAAAAGCCGGTCCCAGGTCTCGAAACTGGTCGTCACCGCGCTGAGTGCCTCTTCCGGCGTCTTGGCCTCCTTCATCGGGTAGATCACCAGCAGCTGCCCCCCTCCGACGACGTGGGCGCGTAGTTCGTTGAACAGCTGCCTGCGGGTTTCCTGCGTCCAACGCCGCGTGAGGATGTTCTTCCGCACGTGCGGCTTGATCAGCCGGGACACGCCGAGGGCTCCGTAGCGCGCTAGCGCCATCGTGCGGGGGATGCAGGTGGCTGTGGCCGAGACCATGTGCGCGCCGACGCCGGTCAGCGCCTCGCGCTGCTCCACGCTGAACTTCTGCTCTTCATCGCAGATCACGAGGTTCACCTGCCCGACGTTGCGGAACAGAAGGGCCGAGGTGCCGATCAGGACGCTGTCGCCCTGCAGGTTTCGTTCGGAGACGGCCCCGGTCACCAGCCGGGCGGGCCGGTCAGGGAACCAGGTCGTGAACTCGCGGTGCAGCTGCGCGGCCAGCGGCGTGCTGGGAGCTAGCAATGCCACGCGCCCGCCGGCATCGGCGGTAGCCGCAGCGCACACCAGCAGCGGGCAGCTCTTGCCCAGGCCCACGTCAGCCATCAGGAGCCGCTTGCCGGCGCGCGGCTGTGCCATGTCGGCGGCGATGTCCTCGACCGCCTGGCACTGTTCGTCGGTGGCGGTGAATGGGAGCTGCTGCAGGCGCTGGTGCCGCGTGGCCAGGTCCAGCACGGGTACGGTCGGCCGGTTCAGCACATGGCGGTGGGCGTGGGTCAGGCCAACGAAGGCGCCGATCCGGTGGAGTGCCTCGCGCGCCGCGTGTGCGACGGCTGGCGTCGCCGCCTGATGGACCGCCAGCAACACCTGCTCCAGCGTCCACTCTGGAAGTCCTGCTGCGGCGAGCAGCTCTCGCTCGGACACCAGGTGCTCGACCTGCTCGCGCAATGTGCTGGCAGCGTGCGGCAGCTGGACCGGCAGCGCCTCGAACACCTTCTCACGCACCTTGTCCGGCGGCATGTAGTTGGGCTTGCCGGGGTAGCGCGGGCGCACGCGGCCGACCCACCGGGCGGGGATCCACTCATGGAGCGTGAGGCCGAACTCGCCCCTGTAGCGCGAAGCCTGCGCGACGTACACCGCGCCCCTTCCCGCCATCGCGATCCGCTCGGCCCAGTCCTTCGTGTCCCCGAAGGCGACCGCGCCGACCAAGTTGCCGGCGGGGTCTCGCATGGTCAGGGTGGTGCGGGGCACGCGGCCGTAGGCATGGCGCAGTGGGCCAGCCTGCTGCAGCCACACCGGACCGCGGCCGTCGGCGCATGACTCCAACCCGTAGGCGTCATGCAGAGGCGTGGTGAAGTCGTCGTAAGAGGAAGGCACCAGCAACGGAATCTGCCACGGGTGTTCCAGGCCGAACGTCGCAAGGCGCCCGACCAGATCGTAGGCGGTCGGCGCGTCAGACTTCTTCTTGCGTCGCGGCTTGGCCGCAGTTGCACCTGCGTTCACATCGGACCTTCGTGGGGTGACACCTCAACCCTACGCGGTCCTGCGCGGCGGCCAAGTTGCACACCCCCCAGGCGCCGCTGGCCGGGCGTTGGCAGCGAAAAAAGAAAGCCCACCCCGGAATCGGAGTGGGCTTCTAGATCATTCCATAGCCAGGAAGCAGATCTCCTGATTTTTCAGCAGCAGCCTCACCTGCCGGCGCCTGAAAGCGGCGACAGCGATTGCCTGCTCGTCCACGGAGGACGCATAGACCATCCTTCCACGATTCATTGCTCGCGCGATGGCGGCCTCCTGCCGGCGGGACCGTCCGATGAAGGCCGGGACGTGGCCACGCGGACCGCGATCGACTTCGCTCACCACCGCTTCCCACACGTCGTCGCTGCCCAGCGAAAGCTCGCAGCTCACGACCTGTCTATCAGTCGCGTGCATCGCAAACCTCCACGATGGACCGGACAACCACGCCGGCATCCTGGGCTTCGAGCAACGCCATCTCGGCACAGCTCGCACAAATCCTGACCGAGCCGTTCCGGGTGGTCAGCTCGTACATCTTGGAAACACTCATAGCCGCTCCTACACACACCCGATCGGGCGCGTCTGAAAGCGGGACGCGATCCCCCTGACGGGGGAGGCCCCGCGGGGGTATCCGGGAACGCGCCCGGTCGCAGTTGTCCTAGAAGGACATCTAGCCTGCAGCTTACCGCGCGGCCGTTCGAGCGGATCACCGCAACCGCGGCGCCGTGCGCGCCGGTTACGTCGCGAATCGAGCGGGCCGGTTGCTACCGTCGGCGTAACCTCTCATCCGACCCCCGACATGGCGACCCCTGCAGTCCGCGAAACCCTGGCCAACCTCACCACGACACTCGGCGCGCCAACCGCGGTTTTCTACTCCGGCGGCTCAATCCTGGCGCGCTTCACCCCAGCCGACGAACCATCGGCCAATGAGCGCTACGTCCGGTTCTCCAGCAGCTTCGATGCCGCCCTTTCCGCGATGGGCGCCACCGTCGATCACAAGGTGGATGCCACCGCGTGTGGTCGCGTGCCCCTGGTCCGAGCGGGTCGCGTCGGGGCCGTCGCTTTCCACGCCCAAGGAGGGAGCGAGCCTGCCGGCTTCACCGTGCGGCTATTCGAGGCGCAGCGCGCCGGCGGCAGCCCGCTGGAGGCAATGCTCGCCACCGAGAAGGCCGTCGATGCGGCGCTCGCGACGGCCGGTGACACGCGCGACGCCTTGATCGGCTACCTGGCCAACAAACTGATGGCCGAGCCGGTCGCCGGATCGCAGCTGGCAAGTGACCTGTCGCGGCTGGTCGCCGACTACATGCGCGGCGCCGCGCACGCGCAGCGCAGCATCGTGGGCGGTTGAACCGCTTGGCCGCACAGAACGAAAAAGGCCCGCTCGAAAGCGGGCCTCTATAGTGCGACACTACCCCAACAAGTCGAGTATAGCGTGCTAAGTCCTTGATCTAGAAAGGGATGTCGCT
The DNA here is from genome assembly GCA_023395465.1 of Pseudomonadota bacterium. Lineage (GTDB taxonomy): Bacteria > Pseudomonadota > Gammaproteobacteria > Xanthomonadales > Xanthomonadaceae > Luteimonas. The sequence continues at coordinate 110,347 of JAEWZE010000048.1, read as the reverse complement.
ATCTGCAGGGTTGAAATCCGGCTCCTGCTGGTGCTGGTACGGCTGCTGCTGGCGACCCTGCTGCGGCCGCCGCTCGTAACTGCCGCCACCACCGCTGGAACGCTCCTGCTGGCGCTGGCCGCCGCCGTTGCCGCGACTTTCGCCACGCTGGCCCCCGCCGTCGCTCTGGCGCTCTCCACCATCGTTGCGGCTGCCGCCTAGCAGCTGCATCTCGTCCGCGACGATGTCGGTGTAATAGCGCTTCTGGCCGTCGTCGCCGGTGTGCTCGCTGTAGGTGATGCGGCCCTCGACGTAGACCTGCGAGCCCTTGCGCACGTACTCGGCCGCGATCTCCCCGAGCTTCCCGAAGAACGTGACCCGGTGCCACTCGGTCTTTTCCTGGTTGTTGCCGTCCCGGTCCTTGCGCACCGAAGTGGTGGCCAGGCTGATCTTGGTCACGGCCATGCCGCCTTGGGTGTAGCGCGTCTCAGGATCCGAGCCACAATTTCCCAGCAGCGTTGCGCGGTTGACTCCCCTTGCCATAAGTGTCCTTCGTGTTGGTGGTAGTGCCTACGCTACGCGGCGCGGTAGGCCTGCAAAGTTAGATCGCCTGCTTGCGTGTCTTTCGCTCACGCCTCGGCGCGAAGCGCTACGGGCCTCGATGCCCGCTTCGGGATCGCGGCCAGGACGGGAATCGATCCGGTCGAGTGACTCATCACCACGAGGCAGTCAGCATTCGCAGCGTCCGTGTTGGACAGAAAGCGATTCATGCTGTCGAGCAGCGGGCGCATCTTGAAGATCGCGGCGTCGACCATTCCCATCAGCGCATCCATCTGCAAGCCTTCCTCACGCCCGATAGCGATCTCGCGCCGACTTGCCAGCCACATCGCGCACAGGCGCAGCGCAACAGCGGCCTGGGCCTTCGCCTTGGTCGTGACCTTGCAGATCGCGAGATGGCATTTCGCGATGTCATCGGTCTGGGGCACGGTCGCCTTCCAGTCCACGAAGTCGTCGTCGTCCAGCTTCGACAGCGCGATGGATGCCGCGCTCATGTAGACCACCAGGAGCCGGCCGGCGCGGCGCAGCGCGTCGCTCTCGGATTCGGCCATGGCCGCGGCGTCCAGATCGCGGCGCATGCACTCCAGCACCTCGATGACCGACGCCAGCGCTGAATGCTGGGGGTCGCGGATCTTGACCAGCTGCGTGCCGTCGGGCAGCGCCTTGAGGTCGATCGCGCGAAATGGCGTGGCCAGGATCATCGTCTGGCCGCCGTCGGAGTCGGTGAGGTCCACGATCCCCCACCCGCCGACTGGTGGGCGCGGGCGACAGATCATCGGGACGCCAAGGTTGCGGTCGAACACGACCACCGGCGCCTCGCCGCCGGCCCACACCTGCCCTGCCGAGTCGTAGTAGCCGCCCAGGCTCGCTTCCGTCAGCTCGACGAGGTCGCGCTCCATCGCCTGGACTACGTCTGCCAGGGCAACGCTGGGGCGGCGGCCGTACTTGCGGAGGATCCGCGTGGCCGTCTGAAGCGCATCCATGCGTCCGAGGTGCCAAGACTCACCGGGGGTGAGAACGGGCTCGTGGAGTTCCTTGAGCTTGTCTGTCATGTCCGCTTGCGCTGTAAACCGGGATCGATGCTAGGGGCCGGGCGCGCGCGAGCGCCGCCCAACCCCCGCCCCTAGATGGGGGGTTGTGGCTGAACGGAACTGCGCGCCGCTTGGTTTCAGGTCCAGCGCGACGGCGGCGCGCCGTCCACGGCATCGTCCACTTCGATGCACGCGCTACGGCCGTGTATCCAGATATCCTTTTCATCCGGACCGTCTACCGCGACGCGGGTCAGGCCCTCCACGGCGCCACAGCGATGGCACCACCGCGGCGCACCGGGTGACCCTAGCGGCCGCGCTCGGATGGCCGTCTCCCCGAAAGGGCCAGGGCGCACGAGGCTAGGCAGTCGCCTCGGCCGGAGTGCTTGGCTCCATGTGCTGCACCATGAGCTGCAGGGTGGTCTTGCCCCGGTAGGTGTTCGTGGACAGCGTGAACACCGCGCGCACGCGGTCGCCGACGGTCGGCACCCACTCCTGCTCGGGGACCGAGAACCAGATGCCCTTGACGGCCTCGTCGTTGACCACCAGGGTCACCTGCATGTGCTTGCCCCCCTCGCCCACCCGGCGCGCGGAACTCAGCCAGGCCGTCTGGCAGAAGACCGGCGCATCGAACTCGCGGCCATAGGGTTCCAGCGCGGACATCTCGGAGAGCAGCGCCATCGATGGCGGGGCGGGCAGCGCGCCGTCGGTCACGATGCACGGTCCAATGCGGGCGCTCTCGCACTCCTTGACTGCCGTATCCCACGCAGCCTGCAGCCTGGGGATGTCGACTTCGGTGGCCGTCAGTCCGCCGGCCCCTTCGTGGCCACCCCACTTCTTCAACAAGTCGGGTTCGCGCTCGGCGATGCTGGCGAACGCGGCGCGGACATTGAAGCCGGGCACGCTGCGCGCCGATCCGGTCACGACACCTGGTTCGCCCTGCTTTGGCGAAAGGCAGATCACAGGACGACCAAACGTGGCCGTGAGCCGGCTGGCGGACACGCCGTGCACACCGCTGTGTCCTCCAGGCAGCCACACGCAGATTCCCCGCGCACCGGCATGCACCTGCTCGGCCGCCATCTTCTCGGCCTCTTCGCGCATAGTGCGCTCGATGGACTTGCGCTCCTCGTTCGCTGCGCTCAGTCTTTCGGCATAGGTCAGGGCCTCTTGCAGATCGGCGCTGCGCAGAAGGCGGAAGCCCGGCATTGCATCATCAAGGCGCCCGCCCGCGTTGATCATCGGTCCATAAATCCACCCGAGCGTTTCGGTGGTGATCGGTCCTGTCACACCCTTCACCTGCGCCAGCGCTGTCCAGCAAGGCGAGGGTCGCGTGTTGATCTGGTGCAGCCCGTGTTGGACGATCAGGCGGTTGTTGCGGCTGCGCGCGAACGACACGCAATCGGCTGTCACCCCCAGCGACACGACCGGCAGGAGAAATCCCAGCTTTGGCGTAGCTTCGGGCAGGTGCCCGCACTGGATCAGGCGCCGCCTCACCTCGGCCATCACCAGCCATGCCACGTGGCAGCCGGCGATGAAGCGGTCGGGGAACACCGAGTCGTCGCGGCACGGATTGACACAGGCCACCGCTGAGGGCGGACCACTCCCCTCGACGCCGTGGTGATCGGTGACCACCGTGTCGATGCCAGCCGCGCGCAGCCGTGCGATGCGTGGCTCGTCTGCCGAGGCATGGTCGGCGGTGATGACCAGCCCGCCGGTAAAGCCATCGGAAAGCATGCGATCCACCAGGCCATCGGAGAGCCCGTAGCCCTCACGCAGACGGTGGCTGGAGTAGACGTGCAGCAGCGCGGGGTCCACGCCCATCGCATCGACAAGGGCGCCGTAGATCACAGCAAGGCTGGAAACGCCGTCGGCGTCGTGGTCGACGACGCATGCGATCGGTTCCTGCATGATCACCGCGCGGCCGATGCGCTGCGCGGCGACCTCAATGTCCGGCAGCAGGTCGGGCGGGTCCAGGTCGCGGATCTCAGGGCGCACTCGCCGCTGCAGGTCATCCACCGCCGACGGCGGCAGGCGTCGCGCAATGATCGAAGCCTGGAGCGGCGTATAGCCGTGCGCCAGCGCCGCCTCCATGAGGGCAGCATCGCATGGGCGCTCTATGATGCTCACCGCCTCGAGTGCGCAGGGCTCGGTTGAGGCTGTCCGGTTCTTGATCTGTGCGCTTGCGGCGTTCGACTGCATTGCCATCTCCACTACAAGCCTCAATTAGAGCAGGCCGGAGAGACTCGCCGAAATTGCATCCGCCGGGCGGGACTTGCTCCAACAGCTTCGCAAAACCGCTGGAGGAAGCCCCGCCTTCCCAGGGGAGGAGAAGGCGGGACGGCTGCCAGATTAGGACCCGAGGAGGAATCTGACAGCGTTTGCGTTGGGGGAGAAGAACCCTTCGCTGCCGGGCACAAAGGGGAGTTGCGCCGGCAAAGAGAATGTAGGCGATCGCCCCTGAAATGTGTGGACCCAACCGGCCCGCGTACATGCGCGGTTGCGTGCAGGGTTGGAGAATGCTTCACCTATGCAACAGCTTCCGGCGGAACATCGAACGCTGCCGATCCAACTCGGACGGTGACACGCCTGGTTGTCGAGCCAAGCTCCTCGACCTTGCCGATGGACCGGAACAGGATGTAGCCCGACGCGCGCACCACCACCTCGGTGTCGCCGCCAAGATGCGCGATGGTGACCACGCCGTCGTTGATCAGCGGGTGAGGCCACTCCCCCGGCAGCAGGGCGAACGGCTGCGGCACGAACAGTGGTGGCGGCTCGTCGTCTGCGCCCGTGGTGTCGTGGAAGCCCAGCTCGTCGTCCATGAAGGCGAACGGGTCGCCCGGCACGGAGGCTGCATCCACCGGTGCCGGTACGGACGCCGGCGCCGACGGCCGGAGCTGCACGCCTTGGGCCAGAACGGAGTTGGCCACCGCCTCGCAGCCCATTGCGTCGAGGTGGCGGCGCGCGCGCGTGCAGGCGACGTAGAGCAGATTGCCCTCTTCGGGCGTCCAACCGAACGCCTCGGGGTTGCCCGGCGGACCCTTGGGCTTGAAATCGTCTGCCAGCAGCACAGACGCGAACTCTGCGCCCTTCGCCTTGTGAGCGGTCGAGAACGCGGTGTCACAGGCCTCCAGGTCGTTCTCATTGCCCCGGATCTGGAACAGCCGGCCCTTCAGCTCGGGCACGCCGTATGTTTGCACCAGGCTCACCAGCTGGCGCAGGTGGGCGTAGCCGTCGTCCTCGGACGCGGCGACCACGTCGGCCCAGTCGTGGAACTCGGCTAGGTCTGCATGGGCAGTCTGCGAGCCGGTCTGGAGCGCGCGGGCGCCGTCTACCAGGTCGATCAAATCGTTGACCCCGCCGACGATGGCCATTCGCGCACGCGGGCGCCGCTCCAGGGCGCCGAACAGTTCACCGATCAGCGTCGCGTTCGTGCGCGAGAGCACGCAGGAAGGTGACTCGCAGGGGCCGACGATGCCCGGCTGCGCCGGATCGCCCTTGAGCGTGACGTCGGTGACGCACTGGTCGAGCAGGACCGCGTTGGCGACCTCCGCGATCTCGGGGCCGAAACGGAAGGACTGGGTGAGCGCAGTGCGATGCGTAGTCGCAAAGGCATCCATGGCATTCACCGCGCCGCGGAAGCCGTAGATCGCCTGCCGCCGGTCGCCTACCACCACCAGCTGCGCATGCTCCTGCCTGCGCAGCACTCCGATCATGACCCCGTTGGTGTCCTGGCTCTCATCGCATAGGACGGTGGAGTACCGCAGGCGCGGCTTACTCAGAGCCCATCGCTTGAGGTAGAAGTCGTGCGTAACCGGAAGGCGGCTTCCGGGCTGCATGGCGTCGTCCCACACGCGATGGGCCAGGCCGACCAGGACCGGTGCCAGGCGCGACGCGTTGCCCGGGTCGTTCTTGCACAGCTTCAGCGCCACCTTCACCGCGTGGCTGCCGTTCGGCTCGGGGTCGTCGCTCTGGCAGAAGGCGTTGAGAGTTTCGATCACGCCATAGGTGCCGGCGAGCAGGCGCGCGTGGGGCGCGAATAGCTGCTCCTGCCAGCCCATCAGCGCGGCAAGCATCGATGGCTGGATGCGCTGCTGAAGCCGGCCTTCGTCCTTGTACCGCGCGCCCACGCCCCAGGCGAGGCTGTGGTTGGTCGCCACCTTGCACGAGCCGGGGAACTTCGCCTTCGCGTCGGCCACCGACTTCTTGCCGAAGCTGGTGTAGAGGATCTGCCCGCCACGCGGCGACCCGAGGTCCACCAGCATTCGCAGCAACGTGGTCTTGCCGGTGCCGGCCAGCGCTTCGATCGCCAGGCTCTCGCCGGTCAGATAGGCGTCCTGCGCCTGCAGCTGCTCTAGGGTGGGGGTCAGTTTGGTCGGCATACCTGATCAGTTCACCACGTCCGCTGCGCCGTCAAAGCTATCGACACGAATCACGCGCAGCTTCCCTTCCCTGCCCCATACCTTGGTTGCTCCGATGTCGTGCAGCCGCTCGTCCCTGGGCACAAGCGCGTCCTCGACCGCCTTCACCAGGTTGGATGTGTCCGGCCTGACCAGGTGAGGCTGACCGTCCATAGCGGATTTCGTGGCTTCGCTCCAGCTCGCGGGCATGGCGAGAACGAACTCGAGGCGGTAGGCGTGCGGCAGCCGGATGCGCATCAAGCGAAGCTCGTCGGCGTATGCGCGGTAGCGCAGCACGCAGTCTCGCTTGGCCCAGCGATCGGCGCGCGTCATGCGCGGCTTGGGCACGCAATCGACCGCGACCTCCTGCACGGCGGGAATCGTCTGGTCGATCGCGCGCACCTGCTCAACCTCGATCCGGCGGAAGGCCTGCAGGTCCTTTGCTGTCGGCCGCCGCTTGGCCGAGGGCGTTGCCGCCAATTGCCCAGCGCGAGTCGCGGCCGCGGGCGATGCCCTGACGCGCGGCGCCTGCCCGCGGTCGCCCAGCCAGTCGGCCCAGGCCTTGCGGCTCATTCCGCTGTGGGCGGCGGGAGGATGACGCAGTTCGCCCCCAGGACGCCGAGATTGTTAACGGCCAGCAGCAGCTTCACGAACTCATCGATCTTCAGGCCTAGCTGCGCCGCCCGGAGGGTGAGTCCGGCCTCGGCCTCGGGCTGCATCCCCGCACCCGCGCCGCCCAGCCAGTTCTGGACTAACAGGCTCAGATCGCGCACGTGGTGGGATGCCACCTGGTTGCCGTCGGTGTCGTAGTAGACGTGCCAGACGTCCCTCCGAAGAACCTGGCCGTGGGGCGTGTGGTAGGCCCGCGTCTCGATCTCGATGCGCGAGATTCGCTTGCCCACCAGCTCGGCGATGTCATCGAAAGGCGTTGCGAGCGCCGGGTAGGCGTCGAAGTCTGCCTCGCCCAGCCCGTCCACGCTGGCGATGTTCAGCCGTCGACGCTGGGCCTTGCCCAGCGACCAGCTCCCGACCGGGTTCAGGTCGCACAGGCGCCGCGCCAGGGCCATGATCCGTTCGGCCGACTCGTCGTCCACCTGGCCGTACTTGGCCACTCGGGCGGTCGCCGCGCACGGCTTGCCCGGCTCTGGGCTGTAGATTCGCGCATAGCGGGGCTTGTCGGCGTCGGAGAGCAGCACGAGGTGGTCGATCGGACCCTGCCGGCCGATGCGTCGGTCCGTCCGGATGGTATGGATCTCGCTTCCGGCAAGCAGCTCGGTGATCTGGCCAACCAGCCCCTGCGGTGTGTTTTCGCTCCTGCTCACATCTTTCCTCTACTTGGCCGCGGTCACGCCGTCGGTCCGTAATTGTCCCAGTCGCCGTTCGATGGCCCGGACGATCAGGCCAAGGTAACGCCGCTGGTGCTGCGGCGTCGGTGAATGGTAGTGCGCCAGCGCCTGGACCAGGTCGCGGTGCCGCTCCATCTCCTGGGCGAGGATCCATGCTCCCACTGAGATGTTCATGCACAAGTTGTTGAGGACCATGTCCTCGGTGATCCCGCGCTTGGCCAGATGCTTGAGCCACCAGGAGTTCACCTGCATGGGGCCGATGTCGTAGGTGGAGTTGGTGTTGTGGGACACCTGGCCAAGCCTGCCCCCCTCCACGTCCAGCAACACCCACAGGGCCAGTTCGGGAACACCGAAAGCCTGCGTCGCGCGGGTGATGCACTGGGCGTAGGCGGGATCGTCGGTGGGCAGGCGCGCGGCGTGCGCGGGTGCGGCCAGCAGCAGGGCAGCGAGTAGGAGGATCGAGCCGATCAGTCGGTTCACGATTCTGCGTGGTCAGTGGAGATAGCGCAGATTCTCGTCAGACGCTCCCTGCCAGGGCCGGACAACCGGCGCCTCTAGGCCGTCGGTTGCGCCAGCTGCACTCGGATGCCTCGCGCCTGCGCTGCGCCGGTCGTGGCCACCTGTACCCAGTCCTGGTCGCCCCAGGCGAGCACTTCCGTGGCTGCTTCGTGCAGTTGCACAGTGCCGGCGTCCGACTCGGGCATTGGCATCAGCTCGATGGCAACACCACGCGACTGCGCCCACGCGTATGCCGCGCGGTAGGACTCGAGCGGCCTGCGCATCACCACGATGCCGCCCAGCGGCCGCAGCTCGTGGACCACGTCGAGGCACTCATGCACCTGGCGCGGAGTGGCCTGGGCATCTGGCAGCACCAGCGGTACGTAGGCCTGGGGCTGCGGGGCTGCGCGCGGCGTCGGCGCGGCGTCCGCGGCGTCGATCGTGCGCTCCGAGAACCCGCCCAGCACGCCCAGTACCTCGCGCGTGAACTCGGGCAGCTTGTTCATCATCTCTGGCCAGTGCGCAAACGCCAGGTGCGGCTTCATCTTGCAACCAATCGGGCCGATGTTCGTCAGCTCGCCCTTCTCGGTCAGCGTGAACTCGAGCTCCCCGCGCCAGAGGACCTCCATCTTCTGGACAACTTCGCCTTCATCGAAGTAGTCCCGGTCCACACCGGACAGCGGCTGCTTGCGGAAGGCGGTGGTTCCGCCATCTCCGTCCGTGCGCATGACCATCGACTCGCCCAGCTCGAGGCCCTCGGGCAGCTGCTGATCGCGCAGCCAGCGCAGCATCGTCAGGCCCGGGTGGATGCGTGGCCGGACAGGGACGATGACGAACGAGCCGAGCGCCTGGCGCACTGCGGCCTGCAGCGCCTCGACCCCGGCGCGGTTGGCGCCGAAGATGTAGAGCAGCCGTTCGCGGTGGCAGTAGACCGCCGGCGTGCGCGATTCGGTGATGGGGGCATGGGGCAGCATGCTCTCCTCTACCTCGCCCAGGCTTCCCTTGACGGCGCCTGCGACCTCGACATCCGTCACGCCGCGCTGCTTGGCACGCTTGCGCGCCTCGCGTTCGATCGCATCCTTCGGCAGGTTGCGCTGGGCGACCCCCACCATGAACGCATAACGCTCGCCGTGCTCGTCCAGCAGCCGCTCGGTTTCAGGCAGCGACACGAACCCGAATGACCGGCGCGCGGCGCCGACCGGGTCCTGCAGGGGATACGCCGCGAAGCTGTCGGCCCAGGTCGTCGGATCAGCGTCCTCGACCTGGAATACCTCCAAGCCCTTGCACCACATCAGGACAGCCCGGCGCTGCGCACGCCATGGAGATCCAGGTAGGCGCGCGGATCCTTGGCCAGCATGCTGCCCTGGGCGGCGAGTTCTGCGCGCAGCTGCTCGGTGCAGCCGTCGCGCAGCACCGTGGCCAGTGTCCTGCTGGCGTCGGAAGCCCAGGCGACATCGCCCTCAACCTCCGCAGCCGACCAGCCCGTGCCTCCCAGCGTCCACACCAGGCGCTGGTGGATCACGCCACGGAGCACTTCTGCCAGCATCGAGCGGACGCTCGCCTCACTCATGTTGCCCAGCTCGCCGCAAGCGAGCAGTACCATCCTGCGCAGCGCTGCCTCGATGCCGCGACCGTGAATGGTGGCAATCACCAGGTGGCCGTTGGCCGCCGCCTTGATGGCCTCCACGGCGCTGGGGCCGTCAGTGATCTCGCCAATGAAGAGCATCGTGCACGACCCGACCGCCGGGTACTGGCGCAGTGCGGCTTCCTTCGCAGCTGTTGCACCCTGCCCGTCGCCGGCGCGATCGAGTTGGCGCTGGATGCACAGTCCGCCCTGTCCCCAGACTCCCTGTAGCGGCAGTTCGGCCGGATCCTCGAACGTGTTGGCCATGCCGCCGAACATGCTCAGGCGAGAAGCGACCATGCTGGACGCCGTGGTCGTTTTGCCCTGCCCGTGCGGCGCAGCGAACAGCACCAGGCCGCCACTGAACAGCGTCTCATCGAGGAGAAGCCTTCGCCAGGCCTCCGGCATCCTCAGCTCGGACAGAAGCGGAACGTCCTTGGGCAGCACGCGCAGCTGCAAGTCCGAGCCATGGGCGTTCTGGCCCACCTGGGCGCGGTAGGAGACCTCCGGCGTCTCGACGCGGAAGCGCGTCACCTTGCGCGCGATCTGCTTGTCGACCAGCTGGGCCAAGTCCCACAGGCGGTTCGCGGCCGCTCCGCTGGCTGGGTCGAACAGGCGTCGGGCCATCGGCGCGCCCGTGAAGGCCACGGCTGAGCCCAGGTCCATTCCCTGTTTGGACAGCGGGATATAGATGTCGCGGATCCGCGGGACGTCGTCCTCGGTAAGCGGCAACAGGCAGTTGATATTGTCGAGCATGGGCGCCTCAGAGATTCTTCATCACGCGCGCGAGGTAGCGCTGATGCAGGTGGGGGGTACGCGAGTGGTAGTTGCCCACGCCACGCCAGAACTCGCCTGCGCGTTCAATCTCCACGCGCAGCCGGTAAGCAGCGACGTAGACGTTGACGCACGCATCGCCTACGAGCATGTCCTCTGTGATGCCGCTCTTGGCAAGCTCAGGCAGGTGGATCGTGTTGATCTGCGCCGGCCCCATGTCGTAGGACCCGTTCGTGTTGCGCTTCTTGAGGCCCACCCAGCCGCCTTCGGTGGTGAGCACCGCACGGAAGACGGCCTGCGGAATGCGGTACGCGGCCGCTGCGGCATTGACGCACTGCTGGGCCGACGCATCTAGTCGCGGCAGAGGCTTTCCGGCACCCGCAGTACCAGTCGACATCGCGGGCGCGCCGCCTGCCAGTATCGGCAGGGGTCGGGCAGTCGTCGCCGCGACGGTGTGCTGCGTGCGCCACTGCAGGTAGACGCCGACGGAGACGTTAAGGCAGTCGTCGTCACGAAGCTGTTCCCGCGTGACGCGGCTTCCATGAAGCTGGTTCAGGCTCGCGGCAGGAACGCCATAGATGCCCAGCTCTTCCCCACCGGGGGTCTGGCGAACCTCACCAGATTGCCCTCGACGTGCGGCGATGCGCTCGAATGTAATTCGGGGGTCGAGGCTGTAGTGACGCGCGGCTGAGACGACGCATCGGGCGACGTCTAGATCGATATTGGGCGGCAGGTCAACCAAAGCGACAGTCCCGGAGGCGAGACACTGACGTTAGTCACCTGGTCGGACTCTTGGGCGCGCAACCTATCCGGACTCGCCCGGGGTTACACAAAAAAGCGAAGGGCAAGCCTAAGCCTGCCCTTCGCCTCACCAGCGTCCGCGTTTACGGACACACATAATCCAATCTAAGACCACTCCTCGTTTCGCAGATCCAACCGCCTTGGACTTGCATGCAGGTCGGATCCCTATTGAGCTTGTAGTTGGCCGGCATCCCACAATGCATCCAATCGTCCCCTGAACCCCCAGTCCCGTCTCCGTCCGGGTCGCCTACCGGGGGCGGTGGCGGCGGCGGCGGCGGCGGCGGTGGCGGCGGCGGCGGCGGCGGCGGGGGCGGTGGCGGTGGAGGTGGAGGTGGCTCCGAAATCGGCGGGTTCACCGGCGGATCGACCGACGGCGGCGGCGGCGGCGGCGGCGGTGGAGGTGGCTCCGAAATCGGTGGGTTCACCGGCGGATCGACCGACGGCGGCGGCTCCGAAACCGGTGGAACGACGGCCTCACCCCCAGATCCATCCTCCGGTTCAGGGCGACATTGCCACGCGTCCGGGTTGTGGATGCAGAAGTCAGGGCAGCCCCGGGCGCCAGGGTTGATCTCACACTGTTCCGGAATGCGTACGGTGCTCGGTGGAAGCACGATCGCTCCGCCCCCACTCATGGTGGAGTCGGCTGCATTGCGCCGGGCCGTACCGATCGCTTCGATGGCCCTCGGTAACGCATCCAGGCGCGCGGACGGATCGGTCGAACCCTGCTGCCCGAAAGCAGTCGCTGGCATCAGGACAGCCATCACGGCCGCGAGTGAGATCGCGAGACTGGAGTAACGTTTCATCGAGTGTCTCCGGATGCGCCAGACCACATCTGGCGCGCCACGAACAATAGAACGGTTCCGATTCTGCAACCACAACGCATAGGGCCGTGGTTGCATGCCTGTGCTGGTCAACGGCAGCGGCGCAACACCAGGACGCGTGCACTAGCGCCTGATGTGCTGGAGACGCCCTTTCGCAAAGTGATGTCGAGACCCTCCCTGCTCAAGTCGAACTTCGTCGTCTGTACGATGGGCACCACGCGCCAGCTTCCGCCTTGGTCGAAGACATCTACACGCGCCTCGTAGATCGCATCGCCGGCGTAGCCGCCGTCGTTGGGTGTACCCGTGCTTTGCAATGCCGTGTAGATGCCGGGATTATTCCCGGCCTTGGAGCAGTCTGGCTTGGGGATGGTGTAGGCCCCTGATCCAGTGTGGACCTCGGCGTCATACACGCCCTGCGTTGCGTAGTGACCGATGGTGCTGAGGAAAGCCTCGGTGGTAATCAAGCCTTCTCGAAAATCGCCCGCGCCCTCGGTCACGGTGATGCCCGCCCGGACTTGCAGTCGCTCTTGGACATTGACGTCTCCCTCGAACCGGCCATCCCTGGCGTTGGCGATGGACATTCCGCCCATGTCCAGGTTTGCCAGCATCTTGTTGGTGCCATCCGTTCTCAGGAAGATGTCGTGGCTTGGCGCGTTCGTGACCACCACGACGACGCGGCCGGAGTTCCCTGCAGGCGCGCCCATCGCGGCTGTATGGGGGCCATTAGCCGTCTGCGCTACATTCGCAAATGCGGCGAAGAAGACCCCGTTGCTTGGGTTGGCCTGGCCAGCAAGGGCTGTCCGAACGACTCGCTCCGCCAGCATGATCGCGTTCTTGTTGGTGGACCCAGCCGCGTCTGCGCCACCAAACCTGGGCACCACAAACGACGTGCGCAGCTCGAGCGACCCGGTCGCAAGGTCACGGGCGAACGTCGTGCGATAGAGCCCACCAAACGTGCCACCCGTGAAGTTGCAGGGCACATGCCCTGCATCAGGGTTGCCCGCGCGTCCGCCACAGGCAGGCGCCTTGAGCCAGTTCACCCCCGCCTGCGCGCCGGAGGGGTATAGGGACGGCTCGGCTTGGGCTGCGGCCATGAAACCGCGAAGCCCGACCACGAATTGCGCCAAGCTCTCCCCTTCGACAGCGGCAACGTTGATCAGGTGCCGGCGATCCTCGAAGCGCAGGTACATGACGATGGCGGCCGACATGATGACGAGGGCAAAGATCGACCCCAGCAGCATGCTGCCCCTCTCATGTGCCCGGGGCCGCATGGTGCTCGCCCTTACCCGCTTCATCGTGTCATCGGCCCTGGGCGAACTTGAGCGAACTCACGACCCCGTTGCTACCTTCGCAGTTGGCAAGCTCGACGACGGTGATCTCACCATCGATGTTGCCGGTGCCGACGTTCTTCACGACGTTGCTGCCGATGGTGACCTTGCTGAAGTTGTGTGCCGCAGCCATCACGAAGTCAGAGCAGGACTTTGCCGGATACTGGGCGAAGTCAAACTCGAAACCATCATTCGCCTGACCGTTCACGTTCGTTGAGGTGGCGGTGATCGGCGTGGAGAAGCCCGACTGCAGCGCGGTGCCGTTGATCATGTGCTCGGGCGGGATGCCCAGCTGGATCAGGGTGGAGGTTGTCAGACCCTGGAAATTGCCCTGACCCGAGAACTTGGTACGCAGGTCGTTAGCCATCATGGTGAGGGCCTGGGCGTCGCTGGTGGTCAGCCTCTTGGCGTTTGCCACGCCCACCACATAGAACAGCCCGAACATCAGCGCCGCGGCGATAGCCAGGCCGATGGCGAGTTCGATGAGGGTCAGACCCGCCTGCTTGCGACGGTTGAAGGAATTGGGAATGGATCGGCGAATGAACATCTATGGCTCCTTGGTTGGTGTTACGTCTTAGGCGTCGCGCTGCCGATAGCCGACTGCGCTTCAAGCGCGATCTCGCCGACCGCGAATATCGTGAGGATCAGGAATCCGCCCAGGGCGAGCATCGCGAAAAGGTTCATCAGAGCGCCAATAGCCGTGACGTTCCGAATGACCATCTCCAGCGAATCACGCGCAACTGCGCGCATGACCTGCTTGAAGTCCGCGAGCATCGCGTACACCGCCAGGCGGTCCTCCAGCTCCCATGGCAGCATCCCGGTCTGCAGGGCTTCTGCGTCCGATCGACCACGCTCAAGGCGGCCGAGCATCTTCCGACAGTGTTGGCGCAGCCATGGCGTGCCCTGGTGGCTGAGGCCGACAAGAGACTCGCGGAACTGCCGGCCCGATTCCATCATCGCGCTCGCGGAGGTCAGCAGCGTCGCGGATTGGACGCGCGAGTACAGGTTCCACGGTGGCACATAGGTGTCCAGGTAGAGCCTCAATCCACTCGGCCGCCAACGCGGCAGGCTAAGCGCGACCGCTACCGAGGAGGCAGCCAGCACGCCAACCAACGGGACGAACCATTGCAGGAACAGCTCACCAAGACGGAAATACAGGGGCGCCAGCGTCATCTCCGCGAACAGCTCGTCGCTAACCAGGTTGCGGGCTTCCTTGAGTACGGTGCTGAGGATGTAGAACATCATCGCAACGAGAACCCCCAGTCGCGCGAGCGCGCCGAGAGCGGCTTTTCGAAGGAGCGTTGCGATGTCTAGCTTGACGCGCAGCAGGTGTTCGAGTTCGAGCAGCGTCTGCTCCAGGCGATCGGCACTCTCGCCGGTGCGCAGCATTTCTGCCTCTTCGTGCGGTATCCACTGACGCAGGCTGTCAGCAAGGTTCTTGCCTTGGGCCATACGAGCAAGAACTGCATCGAGGACCCTCGTTCGCGATGCGAGTTGCCGACGCTGTCCGGAAGCAATGTTCGCGATTCGGTCGAGCGCGCCAACCACGCCACCTCGTACCTCCAGGCGCTCCTTGGCGATCTCGTTGACACGTCGGATCGTCCGGTAGGGAGGCAGCCCCTCGGCAACGAACGAGGCGAGCTGTGCGTAAAGGTCGCGCCGCGTCTTGCGTCCAAAGGACATGCGAAGCAACGTGGTCTGCAGGTCGAACGACTCAAGCAGGTTGACGCTCATCAGTCCGTTCAAGCGTCGAACTCCTCAAACGCAGGCTCGTCGAGATAGTGGAACTCGCGTTCAATGTCTTCTGGCGCCAGAACGCCGAGCCTCATCTTGTGGAGTGCGTGCTCGAAGGCGGTCCGCCCGGTCATGTTTGCGGGGTCGGCCTGCACTATGGATCGGCGCCACAGGCGCCATAGCCCGCGGGAGTCGCCCGTTGCGACCGCCTCGAGCATGTCGGGCGTAGGCCGCAGGATCTCCGCGCACACCGTCCGGCCGTTCACTCCACGGTTGCGGCACTCCTGGCAGCCTAGCGGCGCCCGTAGGTAGATGCCCTCGATGCTGTCCTTGTTGACTGCGCGCACCCGGTCAAGCCGGTCGGCGACATCTTCGCCGTGAATATCCGCGTCCACGCTGTCGGCTCGGAGCTTGCAATGGGGGCACAAGACTGGCACCAGCTTCTGGTAGACCAAGCCCACCACCAGGTTCACCGATGCCATGTCCAAGCGCGGGATGCCCATGCCCACCAAGCGGTCGTAACAGATCGGAGCCCCGTCCGCGTGGATGGTCGATACGCAGAGATGGCCCGATCGAACGGCTTGGATCGCCACCTCGGCAGTGTCGCCGTCGCGGATTTCGCCGATCATGATGGTGTCCGGGTCGGAGCGCATGAGCTGGCGCAGCATGATCAGGAAGTCCTGCCTGTCGCCCTTGATGCGCGTCACTGGATGCTGGTAGGCACCCGGAATCATGATCTCCACCGGCTCTTCGACCGTCCTGATCTTCTTGCCAGGACTCTCCTCGGCCATTTTGCGAATCATGTTGGCCATCGAGGTCGACTTGCCCGATCCAGTCGTGCCTGCGAACAGGATCATCCCCGACGACTTGGCGAACATTCGCTCCAGCGCGTGCGCCTGGTCGGGCGAGTAGCCGAGCTCTTCAGGCGACTGGCGCTTTGTGGTCACGCCGATAGGAATGATGCGCAGCGTGACGTCAAACCCGGCTGGCGCCATCGGGATGTTCGAGAAGCGGAAGCGGAAGAGTCCCTGCTTGAGCTGGCGTTCGATGGACGCATCAAGCGGCTTGCTGTAGACGAAGGACTCCTTTACTGACGATGCCTCTGACAGGGTGTTGTATACGGAGGCGCACAGTTCCATCGCATGCTCGGCCGACATGTCCCGGTAGTGCTCGAGTTGTCCGTCGATGCGGATGTGAATTGCGCCTGTGTTACCGGTTGAGCTGATGTGGATGTCCGACGCGCGCAGGTCGATCGCGTCCTGGCAGATCTTGTCGAACTCGGTGTGCAGTTCGGCATCCGTGTTGGCCGACTGGTACCCCTTGCGGCCGCGGCCGTCCCACTCGCCGTACAAGTTTGCGAGGATCTGCTCGGGCACCTCCATCAGGCCTGCCATGTGGAAACGGGCGCCGATAACGCTCGTCACTGCAGCGGATAGTTCAGCCTTTGGGACGCCAGGCGAATGCACGACGAAGCAACGCAGCTGGCTGCGGCCGGCTTCCTTGTCGTTCGCGATCACTGCCAGCCGCGGGTTCCGGACAGAGGAAGCGAACCTGCCGCCAACATCGTTCAGGACCAATGTCCATTCGGGCAGGTCTGCCAGCCGCGACACCTCCAACGGCGTTCCTGCACGCAACGCCGCCTCATGCAGGTCGGCCAGGCTCACTCGGCCGCGGAAGTAGAGCATGGGATCTTTACCCATTCCGCCTGCAGCCGCAGTCGCGCGGCGACCGTCGCGTTCGGTGACCAGCTCTTGGTCCACAAGCCACTGGATCGCGGCCGGCAGCGGTGTTGCGTCACCCGCGAGGTCAGGGGCGTCCGTCGTGGACATGGCGATCGTGTGATCGAGTTCCATCGTCATTCTCTCGCCATCCGCGCCCACGTCACGCGCCACATCGCGTCACGTCCGGGCTGGTACGTGGTCAGGTCGAAGGTTTCCGGGGTGAACCCCAGCGGGCCGAGCGTCTCGACCAGCAATCCCAAGGTCGGAAGCACGTAGGACTCCGGACCGCTTGTGACGATGGTTTCGCGCGCGATGCCGGCGTGCCCGAGCGGCTGTGTCCCCTGGCTCAGCGACTCACGGTGCATCGATTGTTCAATCAGCACCTGCGGCACGCGGATGCGGAGCACGCCATGGGCGTCTACCAGCGTCACTTCCGGCGAAGGTGGATCAAGGATCTGCTCCGCGCTCCAAAACAGGGGCGGCAGTACGTTGTCCATGGTGACCACGAGCGAGCGGCCGTCGGGGCGCAGGTGCACACGAGAGGCCCCGAAGCGATCACGCATGCCGGCCAGCGAGAATGTGGTGTGGCGATCGGAGATCGCGTACGTCGCGCCGCACTGCTCGGCCGTACAGGCCATCGAGTCGAGCACCCATCCTTCCGCGTCTGCCGGGAAGGTGGCCATCGCTTCGCGGTAGCTGTCGACCAACCATGCCGGGTCGGGATTGAGCTTGGGCATGGCTGCAGTCATCGCCTGCGTGTAGTCACGGATCGATGCGAGCCGGGCTTCCTGCTGAGGCGAGACGGAAGGAGTTGGCGACCGGAGGAACAGGAACCACCCGCCATAGGCAATCCCAGCGAGGACGGCCAGCAAGAGGACGGCGCCCACCAGCCCCTGCACATCGCCCTTGCCCAGGACTTGCATCGGTGCCGGCCAGCGGCGCATTGAGTCCAGGTCGGCGAGCGTGAACGCAGCTGCTCCCTGCAGCTTTGCACTCGATCCGTAGATCGGAAGGTCGAGGGTGGATGCCAGCTGCTGGACGGCATCGATGGCGTGGTCCAGCGGCATGAGCATCTCGCCGCTCGCGCGCAACAGTTCGCCGCCCTGGACGACCGCATACCAACCGGTCTGGCCCAAGTCGAGGAAGTAGATTCCATCCTCGCCCCTCGCCGCGACGGTGGCGGCAAGGCTCAGGACCTTCACCTTGCTCTTGCCCGTGGCTTCCGGCACCTCGCGCACGAAGCCTACCCGCTGGCCCTCGCGGCGACTGCCGACCACCTGGAAGTAGGCCTTCGCGCCTTCGCCGAGCAGCTCACGAAGGTGTTGAGCCGGCGACACGCCTTCGACCTCGGCCCATTCAAGGCCCAAGGCGTAGGTCAGCTTGCCGTGCTGCAGGAACATCTGCTCACATCCCCAGCTTCAGCGTGCTGCGGTGGGTTCCGTTGCGGACGATGACTTCGCCGTGCCGAACGTCTTCGAGCATCCAGCCTTCGTGGATGTGCTCGCCGGGAGTCACGGTGCGCCGGGTGCTGCCAGTGGAGAACTCTGCCCGCAGCGCATCGCCTCCGCCCCAGATGGAAAGCAGCTTGAACGGGTGCGAGGGACGGCGGACTACCATCGGCTGGTCCCGAGGCTTGCTGTCCGCCTCGCTCAAGGCAACCGTCGACGCCTGCGCGATCGGCGCTGCCCCTGCCAAAGTCTCGGGTGTGGGATTGCGCAGTTCGCGCAGTCGCTTGTGCCGCTCGTTGATCTCGAGGTTCAGATCCAGTAGCCGGATCTGCCGCAGCAGCACCGCCTCCTCGTGCGCGAACACGCGTTCGGCTTCCGTCAGCCTTGCAGCCAGCTTTGCCGGCGATGCCTGCTCGGCCTGTGCCGGCCCGATGTTGCTCGAGGCTGTTGGGGCAGGAAGCGCTGCCGCCCGCGGCGCGGCAACCGTTTCCTCCGGGGCCGCCGCCTGCATGCTCGATGCGTGGGTGGGCGCCTGGTCCTGAGCGCCGCCTGCCGCCTTAGCTTGCGCAGCAGCACGGTCTCGGGCAAACCCGCCGTCCACTCCGCCGCCGACGGGTTCCCCGATCGGTTCACTGGCGGACGCGAGGCTTGCCATCGGCCGCTGGCCGCGACTCGCCGGCTCCTTGGAGCCTGTGGCCGGGGTGGCAGGTGCCTTTCCTCCCTCCTCAATCAGCGCCGTCCGTTCGGACGTCCTGATCTTGGGCAGCGGCGAAGCCAGTTGGCGCGAAGGCTCTGCCAATTCGGCCGCGTCAGGGTGGTTGTCGAACTGCGCGTTGGGCTTGTCCGGCGCCGTGGCACTTGCCGTGGCGGTCGCCAGAACTGCAGACAGGGTGATCGTGCGAATCATGGAGGTCCTCAAATCTTGCTGCGCGAAGCCGTGACCACCGGGGTGATCGCAATGACCATCAGCTCCTGGCCGTGGGTCACCGTCCGGTCTCCTCCCAGACCCCACATGCGCCCGAAGGGACTGCGCGTCTGATGACCGGAACCGGTTTCGTTGAAGCTGGTCAGCACGAGGGTTTCGCCGGAGTTGAGCCACGCCTCGGGGGCGAACTCGCGACTGGAGACCTGCGGCAGCTGGATGGACTGATCGCCGCTCGAGTACGTGTCCATCGAGTCCAGGCTGCTGATCGAAACCATGGTCCTGAGCAGTACGCGCTTGCCGTCGTCCTGCACGTGGGGCAGGAAGTACATGTTCAAGCCCGTCTCGACGGAGCCCGGGGTCAAACCTGCGCCCGTGCCCACGGAGGTTCCGCCCCCCGACGCGTAGGTTGGGACAGTCTCGGCCAGGTAGGTACTGCGGTTGACGAACTTCGCCGGTGCCGCGCGGTTGTTGGCGGTGAGCACCGAGGCGGTGCGCGTCAGCGACGCCTTGCCCAACGTGGACAGGGCATCAAGCATCAAGGCGCTGTTCGCGTAACGGTGGGCAACCCCGTTCTCGTCGCTCAAGGGGATTCGGATGACTGCGCTGGACGCGTTCTCGCTCACCACGTCCGGCCGCGCGGTACGCCAAGACGCGAAATAGTCGGAAGACTCGATCAGGGCCTGGAATAGCGCGTCCCAGCTCACGCCCTTGAAGTCGCGGTCATTGACCTGGACCGTGTAGATGGTGACCTCGATGTCGACCTGCCTGGCGAGCGTCGTGTTGAGCCTGTCGAAGTAGTCGCGGACCAGGTGCATGCGGTCAGGCCTGTCGCGCACGATGACCATGCCGGCGGACTGAGTGACCTGGTATACCCCTTCGGAGCTGACCAGCTTCGCGAGCACGCTCTCGACTTCTTTCCAGACCGAGGCGTTCGTCTTGTGCGCGGCCTCCGTGTCGGCCAGGCGCAGCGTGCTATCGCCCCCAGCAGACGACTGTGCGCCGCCGAGCTCGAAGCTGGTCTCCGTCTCGCCCTGCACGGCCGTTACGCGGAACGACTCGGTCTCATAGCGATAGAACTCGACCGTCTGGCGCGCGGGGTTCCACTTCCAGTGCGCGCCGGTCTGTTCTGCGACCTCATCAAACAGGCCGCGCGCCGCGCCGCTGTAGTTGAGCCGGACGCCCGGGCCGGCCGCCGGAGCGCTCGGGGACGGTACGGTGGTTTCGAGCTGCGGCATGGTGATGCCATTGACCACCAGGGGGGCGGTCATCACCGCTCCAAGTGAATCGCCACCTGCCGGCACGGACCCGCGGACCACCTCATCCTGATAGGTAACCCGTACGCCCGCGACCGACTGGACGCGCTGGACGAACGTGTGCATGGACATGAGGCCGCTGCTGTTGAAAGTGACCACCCGCGAGAAGGCCAGCGGCTCTCGATCAGCCTTGGCGATCGGGGTGACGTCCACATACGGCGTGTCGGTGATAATCGGCCCCGCCACCGTCATCCGGCTATCGGCACGCGCCTTCATGAGCATCTCTGCGGCCGCGCGCGTTTCGTCAACGTCGGCGGTCGCCCTGCTCTTGATCGATGATCCTCCCGAGGCGCAGGCAGCCAAGGCCAGCGGCATCGTCAGCAGGAACACCCCTGCCCGCATGCAAGACTTCATTCCACGTCCCTCACGTCCATCTTCTGGATAGCCACAACCTGGTTGCCCCGTGCGAAGCGCGGCACGACGCCGCGCATGCCGCCCTGCCTCTGGTACGTCTGGACCACCCAAGTGACCGCTTCGATCACGTCCGTGGCCGGGATCGGCAGGTCGGCGTCGAGCATGTAGTCCTCCTCGATCAGCCACCGCATCGACCAGCCGCGCGTGCGCACGAAGGTTTCGAGCGCGTCGGACAGGCGCGAGCCGGCCGGGATCGTGGTGGTCTGCCAGCGCGGCGGCGGCACGGCGGCCGGGGTGGTTGCCACGGGCGCTGCGGCGACGGCCGGGCTCGGCACGGGCGCCACTGCCGGGCGCGACGGCGCCTGGGGCAGCTGGGGCGCCTGACTCACCGACTGTTCGATCGGAGCCGGCGAGGTCGAGCCGAGGCGAGCGATCTGCGAGGGATCCATCGGCTTGATGGACTGCGCCCACGCCATCGGGCTGGCCACTGCCAGCGCGATGCCGAGTGCGAGGGTTTGCCTGGGATACGACACGGTTGCTCCGCTGCGACCTTCGTTGACGAAGGGATGCTATGGACCGAGCCCCCCGCGCAGACCGGCAACCCGGCCCTGAAATGCTCCGGTTACGCGCCAGTTGCGTTGGCGTGCCCAACATGGACGCTCAACTGCGGCATTGGCTCTTGAATACGCAGGTGCCGCACCGCGACGGATGCGGGCGAGCCAGCGGATAGACCCGGCGCATGCGCAGCGCCTGGTAACGATCCACCAGCTGGTCGATCACCGCCTCGGGGTACAGGCGGACCGGACGGTATTGCGCCGGGCCTCCCAGCAGCTGCATGCGCACGTAGGCGTAGTCGGCTACCCGGCCCAGCCGGTCGCCCACCTCGGAGCGGACGGCGACGGCCTGCGCCGACAGCTGCACGATGTCGGAGGTCTGAAGGCGCATGCGCGACTTGGTCTCCACCAGAACAAGGAGCCCGGCCGGCGTCCTGAAGGCCTGGTCGACCTTGGCGAATAGCCCGCGCGGGCCGCGCCGGCGGAAGGTGCGCTCGCTCGCGACCAGCCGGCCCAGGGCGATCTCCTCCGGCATGCTGGAGCGCTCGCGCACTTCATAGGTGTCCTGAGCGGGCGGCGGGCCTGCCACAGCGTCCAACTCGGGTCGGGCCCGATCTCCGGCGCGCAGGTCGGGCGACCGCGGCGTCTTGAACGCTACGACGTACAGCGCCGCCAGGAAGACGACGGCAAAGCCGATCAGGATGGTGGTTGCGAGGTCCATGGTCTCAATGCGCGAGATTCATCCCACGCCTACCACGTTCCCTGGCCGGGGAAAGTTACCGGGCCGCGCACCGCTCGATGCCTTGGGCCAGCAGCGCGGCG
The DNA here is from genome assembly GCA_023395465.1 of Pseudomonadota bacterium. Taxonomy (GTDB): domain Bacteria; phylum Pseudomonadota; class Gammaproteobacteria; order Xanthomonadales; family Xanthomonadaceae; genus Luteimonas. The sequence continues at coordinate 88,322 of JAEWZE010000048.1, read as the reverse complement.
GTCGCCCCGATCCATCGTCGATCGCGCAGCTTCACCAGCTCCGTCGGGTTGACCATGACGCCCACCTCGAGCAGTACCGCAGGCGCGCGCGAGTGGCGAAGGACGGCAAGGCCGTCGTATCGGTGCACGCCCAGGCGGGCGTCGAGAAGTGGCCGGCCTTCGCCCGGGATCTGCATCGCGTGGTAGTGCGAGGGACGGCTGCCGGCGTCGAGCATCGCCTGGCCAACGTCGATCGCGCAGCGAAGCGAGCCGTCGAGGTCCTTGGCCTGCCCGCTCACGAACACGCTGTGTCCGGAGAACTCCCCTGCCCTCCCCTGATCGAGGAACACCTGCTGGATCGAGTCGTGGTGGATGGAGATGAAGGCGTCGGCGCGCTCGGTGTCGAGCACGCGAGAGACCAGGCTCCGGTTGAAGCCCTCCCCTTCGACGTCGCGGACGGCGTGCCCCCGCTGGCGAAGCTCGCCGATCACCGCCACTGCCATCGCGCGGTTCAGCGCGTGCTCGCCGGTGCCGTCCTGGGCGACCGCGCCGGACCGCGCGGGGCTGTGGCCGGTGTCGATGAAGATGGTGGCCGCCTGCGCGGTGCTGGCCAGCGCGGCGGCTGCCAGCGCGGCAATCAGAAGGAGCCTCACGCCGGCGGCTGCACGTAACCGCGGGTCAGCCAGGCCGCCTCATGGGAACGATTCGCCGGCACCACGCCGCCCCAGCCGCTGCGGACAGTACCGACCGACACACGGAAGGCCGTGGCCACCGCTTCGACGGTGCCGAAGCAGGCCAGGAGGTGTTCGACCAGGATCGGGCCGCCGGCGTTGGCACCGTCCCAGCGGACGGGCTGCCCTATCACCTGCTCGATGTGGGTGAGCTTTGCCAGGCGGTGCAGGACCCACGCCTCTGCCTCGTTCAGATCGCCCGGCGTGGGCAGCACGCCCTCGTGGATGTTGCGCAGGGCGCTGGCGCCGCGCGTACCTCCGGCGACGTCTTCTTCACCCTGCCCTTCCCCGCCCTCGCTTTTGGCATCGAGCAGCTGCTTGAGCGCGTCGATGATCTTGCTCGCGCTGTCGATCGTGAGGGGTTCTGCGACGCCGGCTCGCTTCGCGGCATCCGCGACGCTGACTTCTGCCTTGCCGCACAGGACATGGATGTATTGGCGCTGCGCGTCGGTCGCGTTGGGGATTGTTGCCACTGGGGTGCCTCCAAGGATGGGAGGATCTTCCAGCCTGGACGCTGGGCTGCGGGCTGCAACCGCGCCCCGCTCGGCGAAGGTTGGGAGCGCCGGCCTGTCTTAGTCGGTATGATCCGACTAATGAGCCGCCTCGCCCGTCGCCATGTTCCGCTCCCTCTCGATCAGCTCTCACCCCAGTCAATCTTTGCGGTAGGCGGTCTTGAGGGCGGCGATCCGGATCCCTCGTTCGCCCCTGCCCTCGTGGTGGACGACCAGCAGCCGCCCGAGCTGCTCCTGGGTCGCGCGAAGCTCAAGGATCATCTGCAGCGCCATCCGGCCCGGACCGTGAAGGCGTACCGGGTGAGGCCCGCGAATCAAGACGCAGCGGCCGCGATCGGCGCTCTCGACGGCTGGTCCAGGCTCGATGAGTTGGGCGCGGGCCTGAGCGCACTCCACGAGGCCGGCATGCAGCTGGGCCAGATCGTGGAGGTTGTCCGAAAACCAGGACACCTCTCGGACCTGGGCCGGACCATTACCCTCTACCGGGAGTCTCCTGAGCTTTTCGCGCTGGCCGATCGGTCCAGAGGCAAGCTAAGGATGGGCCATCTGCTCAGGCTTGTTCGGATGCCGGCGGCGGCCCGGGAGGAGTGGGCGCGCAGGACAATCGCCAAGTGTTGGTCCGTGGCGGAGCTCGCGAGGCAGATTTCCACCCGCGGCCGGACGGCCGCCGACTTCACCACCCTCGCCTCTCAACTGGGGGCGGTCCTGAGCACCGACATCGAAGTCTCCGGTACTGCAGGGTCTGGCGTGGTCCGATTCGCGTGGCACTCGGTTGAGGAGCTTCAGGGGCTGTGCGCCCAGCTGGCTGGCCGCCCCGCTGCTCCCTCCAGCGCAGGTGATGCGCCCGTCGCCGAGAGCCACAAGCGGTGGCTGGAAATCCCCTATCGATCAGCTGAGGAGTTCGACCGGCTCTTCGGGAGGCTCATGGGCCCAGAGTCCGGTTTCGGGGCGCGATGAGTGCGGTGCGGTTGTCCGAATCGCGCCGCCCGCCAGCGGGTGGTGCTCCTGTTAGCTTGTAGAGCTTGGCTAAGCTCGGCAAGAAAAAGCCCGCCGTGCAGGGCGGGCTCTAGGCCAAGATTCCCAAAAACGTCACGTTTTTCTCAGTTTAAGCGGTTGAAATCTAAGGGAAAGTCCGCCTTTTTGGACGATCCAAAAACCCTCACCTCTTGGCTGTCGCGAGGTACTTTTTAGCCGCCTCCATCGCGCCTTTCGCGTGCGTCTCGGAGAGGCCAGCTGGCAACAGAACCACGAAGTCCTTGCCACGCTTGGCGAGCCTAGTCTGCATCTACGCGGTCGGAGGACTTGAAGCAGGCGATCCTGACCCCTCGTTCCCGCCGGCCCTGGTGGTCGATGACGAGCAGCCGGCCGAACTGCTGATAGGCCGGGCCCGCCTGAACGAACACCTCAAGCGGCAACCCAACCGGACAGTGAAGGCTTACCGGGTGAGGCCCGTAGACGATGACGCCCGGTCCGCGATCTCCGCGCTGGATGGTTGGACCAAGCTTGCAGAACTGGCTGCCGGCCTCAGCGCCCTGCACGAGGGCGGTATGCAGCTCAACCTGATCCGGACGATTGTCCGAAGGGCAGGACACGTTTCGGATATGGGAAGGACGATTTCCGTATTTCGTGAGTCCCCCGCCCTCTTCAGCCTTGCCGACAAGTCGCGCGGGCGCCTGCGACTTGGGCATCTCCTTCGTCTTGGCCGGGCCCCACTGCACTCCCGCGAAGGCTTGGCTCGCGAGGTGATCGCCAAGCGACTGTCGGTGGCGCGGCTCTCCGACGCAATGACTCCGAGCGGGAGGACGGATGCCGACATCGCCGCCCTCGCCTCGCAGCTTGGCGCGCTGCTCGGAACCCAGGTCCAGGTCACCGGCAGCGCAGCGTCCGGCTTGGTCCGTCTGGCCTGGCACTCTGCCGAAGAACTACAAGGGCTGTTCGCGCGCCTGGCCGGCGGAGCGGCCTCTTTACCCCAGGATGTGGGCGCCCTCAACACGTACGGTCCGGTTCGCAAGCGGTGGCTGGACGTCCAGTACGCCTCACGGGGCGAATTCGACTATCTGTTCGGGCGACTTTTGGGTGATGAGTCGGGCTTCGGAAGCCGTTGAGCTTGGGGCGGGCGCGGTAGCATCGTGCTACCTCCCGACTTGCCCAATCTGGTGTGGGGCGCCACTCGGCTTGGCGAGGCCCCGGGCCCTATCGTGGAGGTGGGTCGACTGCGAGTCGCGGCCTGGTGCGGTTGGCACGGATCACCGCCGAGGCATTGCAAGGACAGTTCGCGCGGGTCGTAGACAGCGTGGTGAAGTCACCTGCCGGGCTTGCCGCAGACGAAGCCGATGCTGACCGCCGGTGACCGCTGGTTGAGTACGCGTCGGCGGAAGAATTCGACCGGCTATCGCCGCCTGCTACCTCCCCTCCAGATTCACGTGACGCGGTAGCACGGTGCTACCGCTGCATCCGGCCCTGCGCACCCAACCGCGTGCTGGATTGTGGTTCCAGGTAGCACGGTGCTACCGCCTGCTCTCTCGGGTCGTTGCACTCTTGGTAATCACCAGTCCACGATCCGGTTTGACCATGCCCACTGGGTGCGCACCTCGCTGCCGGTAGCACGGTGCTACCGCTGGCGTCCGTGTCTGGCTAGATCGCTGGCGACCGGCACCGCCCCCGCTCGTGGTAGCACGGTGCTACCGCCCGCTCGCACTGGGCGTTGCACTTTCGACAATCACCAGGCCTCGATCCGGTTTGACCATGCCTATTGGGTGCGCCCCTCGCTGCCGGTAGCACGGTGCTACCGCCTGCGCTCCCGAGGGGCCATCGCCTTGAAGGCCGGCGCCTGGCATTCACGGTTCCCAGCCTCCCCGACCAAAGCTCGCGTAGCCCGTTTCTTGGCGTTGCACTTTCGATAATCACTAGGCCATGAACCCGTTTGAACGTAGCCACTGTCGCGCACCTCGCTGCCGGTAGCACGGTGCTACCGCGTGCGCGCGCGGAGGGGCCATCGCTTGAGGCCCGGCGCCTGGGGATTCACGCTCCCAGCTTCCCCCGCCCGAGGCTCGCGTAGCCGCACCTTGGGGTTGCCATTCGATAATCACAAGGCCACGAACCGGTTTGACCCTGGCTACTGGGGTTGCGCACCTCGCTGCCGGCTGGCTCTCGTGTCTGGCTAGATCGCTGCCGACCGCCCCTGCTTCGCCCGTGGTAGCACGGTGCTACCGCCTGCTCGCGCGGGGCCATCGCGTTGAAGATCCGGCGCCTGGGATTCAAGTTGCCCAGCCTCCCCGACCGAAGCTCGCGTAGCCGCTCCTTGCGCGTTGCACTTTCGATAATCACAAGGCCACGATCCGGTTTGGCGATTTCCACTGGGTTGTGCGCCGGGCTGCCGGTAGCACGGTGCTACCGCTTTGCAGACGCCTATCAAGACGCCCATTCTCCCGGCGAACTTGGCTCAGACCGGCTGGCACGGCGCCGTCACCGTGCCCCAAGGCGCCCTGCGAACACAGGTCTCTGCCCACAGGGTCTTCGCGTTTGCGCTACCCAACTGCAGTTACAGGAAATATATTTCCTGTAACTCAGTTAAGCGATGCAGAAACGGAGACCCTGTGGACAACTTCCATCGCAGCACCCGTGGTCTGATACCAAGCATTCTCGATCCCGCGCGGCGTTGACCAGGTTCCCTTGACCATCAGCGAGGCAACAATTCGGGCGGCATCGGCGAAATCCTTGCGGTGGACGAACCCCTTCTGGCGGCTGTAAAGGGCCTCAGCAGCCAGGCTGCAGGCGGCCGTTGGCGACAGCGCCTTGGGAGCCTTGCGGGCCACCAGGCTGAGAACCTCGGCAGCAAAGGCCATGTCGGCACCGAGCATCGCATTGCCCTTGTACTTAGCTGCGTTTCGGAACTTGTCCTGTGAGAAAACGATTTGCTCACCGCTGGGCAGGTCCACCGTGGACAGCCCCGCTTCCTTCGCAGCTGTAGCGGCATCAGCCGCCTGCCTGGCGGCGGCTTCCTCGATCAGGCCGGCTTCGAGTCGGCCATGAAGCAGGAACTCAACCTGCGCCCACCTGCGCGCTCCGCCGCGGAACTGGCCGGCGACGGAGAGGGCAGCCAGGGAGTGCGTCTCCCATGCCGATACGATCGCATTTGCAACTTCCACAGACTCACGAACGAGGAGATCCAGTAACTCGCGCGGCACGTCCCCCTTCGCGCTGATGCCGCCTTGGAGGCCAAACATGGCGAACACCGGGGAGGTAACCGTGGTGACGGAGATCTGTCCCTTGGCCTTGGCCTCCTGGCTACGACCGATCAACCCACGCTCGGCCAGTCCTTTGAGGGCGCGGTTGACAGCCGCTTGGGAAAGCCCCGTCAGGCTGGCGAACTCCCAAATGGCCAGCTGAAGGTTCGCTTCGCCTTTTTCGAGCGATGCGCACTGGACCAGGACGGCTGCGACCAGCAGCTCCTTGGCAGAGAAGTCGCTGTTGTGCTTGAAGAACTCGATCAGGGCGGCGGGATCGATCGAGACGGGCAGGGGGGTTTTTTCGGTTTGCATGGCTTGCTCCTGAAATCGGAGACAAAGAGCCCTTGACTGCCGTTCTGGACGCGCTTAATCTGAAACCGTTCCGCGGTATCAGTTTTGGCTTTTGTCCAAAACACAGGTCCGAATTCGAGAAGCCTCCGAGTTCCAGCTCGGGGGCTTTCTCTTTTTCGTGGTGGCGGCTTTGTCTTAGGTCATGGGTTTCCTTGGTTCGACCTGGCGAACAGGCCGAGGGAAGGAGGCGGCGCCCCCTTCACTCGAGCGGCTCTGGTGGAGTGCAGGCAGGGCAGGGCGCGGTAGCACCGTGCTGCCGGCCCCATCGCTGAGTGGTAGCACCGTGCTACCGGGACTTGCTTTCGGGTTGGCTGCGCGGGGCAGGGCGCGGTAGCACCGTGCTACCGGCCCCATCTCGCTGAGTGGTAGCACCGTGCTACCGGGGCTGGCTTTCGGGTTGGCTGCGGAGGGCAGGGCGTGATTCGGACGGATACCGATTCCGGGTCTGTCTTTCCCCGCTTTAGAGCAAGGCCTGATTTCAACATCACCCAGGACAAATTCCATTTTTCGGACCCCAAACGTGCGAACAGAGCCGCTAAGGGCTCTGTTCGTGTCGACCCGGGAGAGGGGCCGTAGGCGGGTGAGGGTCAGCCTCACTTCGAAGGTCCCCCTGGGGTTTCGGGGATCTCGAGCTCCACGCCGTGGCGCTTGGCCAACTCGGTCAGTTCCGCGAGGAACCCCGGAGCATCCTCGACTTCCGCCAGGTCGATGCTGATCGGCTTAGGCGCGGCCTTGTCCCTGGAGGCGCCGGCGACGTGCAGGGCCGCAGCCTTCGGGCTGGCGCCCTTCGGAATCGTCCTCAGTCGTTCCTTTACCTGCTCAGGCTCATCCCGCCATGCGCGTGCGAGCTTCAGCAGGACGATCGTCGTGAGCTTGCGCACGTCACCCAGCTTCGACAGCACGGACTCGGGCGTGCTGCCTGCAAGCAGCAGCTTCGACACGTGCTTGGGGTGCATCTTCACTTCGGAGGCGAACTTGAGCGTTGCACCGTCCGGCACCTTCGGCTGCCCATTGGCTGTGCCATACATCTCTGTGAAGTAGGAGCGAACGCTCAGCGCTTGCTCGATCACGGACGGGTTGAGTCGCAGACGGTTCTCAACCTGTTGCAGCAATCGCGCTTCGCGCTCGTCAGCAACCGTCTCGAGCACTGCCTTGAAGCGGACCTCTGGATCGGTCTCAACTGCGATCTGGCACGCAGCCAACCGACGCGAACCGTGGATCACCTCGTACTTGTAGGCCTGGTCGGTGCCCGTGTAGAGCCTCATGCCACCAGCGACCTTGTTGCCCTTGGTGCCGCGGATGTCATCGAGCAGCTTGGCGAAGTTCGGATCGTCAGGCGAAATGCTCTGCGAGAAACGGTTGAAGTAGCGCGTCGGCGCGACCTCACGCGGATCCACGGAGAGGGTAGGGACCGCCCCGCCCTCGGACATCTCCTTGTACGGACGCAGCTCCGCGACTTCGGCGCGCAGCTCCTCGACCTCGCCGAGCAGCCCCGACTTCAGCCCGTCCAGCTGCAGACGCGTCGCCGCAGATGCAGTCCTGCCTTCAGCCACCTGGGAAACGGGGCGTGGCGCTAGCGCAAGCGGCAACAACGCTGCGCTATTGGCGCGCGAAGCATCACCGGGCTGCGGCGTTTCTGCAGGCGCGGGCTGCGCGCTGGTCTCGTGCTCACGCTGGCGCTGGCGCGCGGCTTCAAGCCTCGCGATGCGCTCCTGGTCGCGCTTGGACAGCTTCGGCTCACTCATATCGGCCACCATTCGCCGCGACCTCATCCCAGCGGGCCTTGATCGCATCGAGGACCACTTCGGTCACAGCGTCATAGTCCTGACGGGCGGCGCGGATGCTGCGCCTGTCGTACAGCTCGTCGGTGGCTTCGTAGACCGACTTCAGCTCGGACAGCGCAGTACTGATCGCCTGGCGGTCCTCAATCAACTCATTCGGCCGATGCTCGCGGAACACCGACGCTGCCATATTGAGCACTGCGTTGGATCGGCGCTTGGCGCGCGAGTGGATCACCAGGAACGGGTCCCATGCCTTAGGCTTGACGTTCAAATCATCAAGCTGCGCGACAAACATCGACGCCTGCTGCAGGAAATCGCCGGTACCGGCGAAGTCGGGCGCTTCGGTCGGCACCGGGACAACCACGGCATCGGCCGCGTGGAGCAGCAGCAGCTGGGTCAGCGAGAACGCGGGTTGGTAGTCAACCAGCAGGATGTCGTAGTTCTGGTCGATGGTCTGCAGCGCCTTCTCGAAGCGCGTGGCGAACGAGCTGTCGCGAGCGCGCACGAGGTGCAGCAGTTCAATTTCCACCTGGGACAGCGCCAGCGATGCTGGAACAATGTCCAGGCCGTCGATATGTGTCTTGCGCGGAGAGAGCGGCAGAGCAGTGCGGCTGTCGTCTTCGCTATGGACTCCGAACGCGGCCGCGAGGGTGTCCTGCGGCTCGAGGCGCCACGGCTGAATGCCGAGGAATCGCGAGAGGGTGGCCTGCTGGTCGGCGTCGATCACGCACACGCGGTATCCCCGCATCGCGAGTGCCGTGCCGAGGTGCAGCGTCGTAGTCGACTTGCCGGACCCGCCTTTGAAGCTGCTGACCGCGATGCGGATGCCGCGCGGCACTAGATCGGGACGACTGGGGCGCTTGCCCATCTCCTCCATCAGCTGGTGGACCTGCTCCAGCGAAAGACGGGCGAACGGCTGGTCCACCAACAGCTCTTGCCGCTCCTTGAGAGCCTGGACGTGTTGGCGCCACTGATGATCCGACAGCGGGATGAGTTCGGTGACATCCTTCCTGGTCAGCAGGCGAAACGTCCGAACCGGATCCGGCTCCGCAGCCATGATCTGAGTCCGATCGATCTCGGCCTCGATCTCTTCGCCCCAGCGGCCCAAGGTGGCTCCGTCTGCTCTCAGGTTGGTCATGCAGGATTCCACTGCGTCAGTGTGGCGTAGAGCGTATCGCAAGGTTTTGGTGCATTTCAACCATAAACCTTGTGAATTGAAGAGGAGTTGTCGTCTCACAGCTTGTGGTGCGATAGCCCACCAGGTCAAGCAATCACCGCCCGACGTGAGATTGGGTTGCCGATCCGTGAGACTTGTCCCTTATCGGCCGGGGATGCCCAACAGGTAGGGGAACAGGCGGGCAGATTGTCCAGGTTGGACGGCAGCAGTTTGCACTCGGCCGGGACGACCTGACCCGCCAACCGGCGCTGTTGCGGGGTCGGTTGCCCGACCGACGGCGCGCACCCCCAAGCAAACCCCGCCGGGACGGGGCTGGGTCAGCTATCGGGGAGCCGGCTCGATCTCTACCCGGAACGGCGGCAGAGCGTTGAGGATGCGGCGCCCGAAGGCCCGGTCCGCCAGGCGCCGGTCGAGGACGACCACCCGGCCTCGATCGTCCTCGTGGCGGAGCAGGCGTCCGACGAACTGGGTCAGCACGCGGATCGCGTTGGGGATCGTGATCTCATCGAAGGGGCGCATCCCACGCGCCTCCACCCACTCGGCATACGTCGCTTCGACAGGATCGGTGGGCACCTTGAAGGGCAGGGCGGTGATGACGACCGTCGTGCACAGGTCACCTTCGAGCGAAAGGCCCTCTCCCATGCCTGTCAGGCCGAACAGCGTCGAGCCTGTGCCGTCGCGCACGGAGGTGGTGTGCTCGGTCAGCAGCTCGGCCTTGGGCTTGGAATGTTGCAGGCGGGTGACGGACTTGAGCGGTTCTTCCAGCAAGTCGGCTACAGCGGCGAGCTTGGCCTTGCTCGTGAACAGCACAAGGTTCCCCGCCCTCGGATCGAGGTTGCTGTCGAGCCACTCAGCGATCTCCCGGGAACTGGCCGCGAGATCGTTGGCCGGCGCGGACATCCACGGCACCTGCAGCACCGCCTGCTTCTGGTAGTCGAACGGAGACGAGAGGGACATCACCTCGCCATGGCGGGGTAGCCCCAGCTCGGCCGCAACCGCGCGGAAGTCCCCTCCAGCAGACAGCGTGGCCGATGTGACGACCACGCCGGCAGCCTGACCGAAGATGCGTTCGCGGATTACATGCGAGCCGGTGGTCGGGCTGGAACACAGCACGATGTTCGGGTCCGACTTGCCGGACAGCCGCACCCACTTGGCCACAGGCGGTAGTTTGTTGTCCGCCCTCGGTTCGCGCGACCAGCTGTTGAGGACGTCGGACAGCTCGCTCAGGCGCTCCTGCATCATCCCCAGTTCGCGGGGCAGGACGGCCTTGGCACCAGCGGGCAGATCGTCGGCGTCGTTGAGCGCGCGGCGGAGGCCTTTCACCAGGCGGTGCAGGGCCGCAGCGACCTCGTAGGCGGCGGCGGCGCGATCGCGCCAGCTTTCAGGCAGCTCACCCATTGGCGCGCGGTACTGCGCGAATTCACCGTCGCGCGGGTCCGGGACCCAGGTCAGGCGAATGTCCTGCTCGAGGGTGCGAAGCTGGGCGACCATACTCTCCACCAAGTCCAGCGCGGACGAGACCGTGTTGCGTGCGATCTGCTCCTTGCCAAGGGCGGTGTATGCCGCGCGGATGAAGCTGGCCCACTTCGTGGATCGACGGATGATGCTCGACGGGTGGGCACTCGACGCGCTTGCGTTGATGACCGTGTGCGGCAGCTGATGGCCCTCATCGACGATCACGAGGCACTTGCTCAAATCGGGCAGCAGCACGCCGCCGAACTTGTCGTCCTTGTCGCCGGCAAACTGGAGGTCGGCCATCAGCAGCGCGTGGTTCGCCACGATGACTCTGGCCTTGTCCAGCGCCGCCCGTGCGCGGAAGTACGGGCAGCCGTGGTACATCGGGCACTTCCGACCGCTGCAGGCGGCGCTGCTGGTGGACAGCAGGGGCCTGAGCTGATCGTCAATGCGCAGTGGCGGGTTGTCCAGGTCGCCGTCCCACTGTCCGCGCTGGAGTTTTTCGAACAGCTTCTGGACCTTCTCCGGCTCACCTTTGCGCGGAGGCCGCGGCCACGACCCCGCATCGGCAAGGTCGTCGTCCAGGCCGAGGGCCAGCGCGCTCTGGCTGCCCGAGTTGGACGCGAGCAGGTTCATGTTGCGCGGGCAGGCGTAGCGGTTGCGGCCCTTGGCGATCACCGGCTCGGAGTCGATCTTCGTGGCCTTGAGAAACATCGGGATGTCCCGATTGACCAGCTGCTCCTGCAGGCCGACCGTGCCGGTGGCGATCAGCAGGGTGAGGTTGTGCATCTGCGCGAGCGTCATGCCCGTGGTGAGGTAGGCAAGGCTCTTGCCCGTGCCGGTGCCGGCCTCGACCAGCGCAATGCCGCCCTCGTTGGCGAGGGCGCGCGAGCAGGCGCCGATCATCTGCGCCTGGGCGCGCCGCGGTCGGAAGCCCGGCACGTTGCTGCGCAGGGCCGCGTAGGTGTCCGTAATGGCCTGGCGCTCGAGATCGCCAAGCACGCGCGGGCCTTTCTCCGAAGCGGTCCGGCCTGGATCGGCTTCAGGCTCGATGCTTTGCTCGTGGTCTTGCAGGGTCATATGGACTGCCGGCAGATTGAGATCCCAACACCCTTGCAGATCGAAAGGCGCCGGAAACTTAGGGCGCGAACCGGCGCTGGAAGCGCGCGAGGGGGACAGCGCACTGCCGGCCACGCTCATCGAGCGCCAGGACCCAAACGGGTGACTGCGACGGCGGCCCGAATTGAGGACCAACTGCGACCACGCGAAAGCGGCGCACGCCTTCGGCGTAGCGGTGTCCGACACGGATGCGATTGGCTCGTCGCGCGGGTGTGCGGTGGGGCATACAGGGAACGATAGGTGAGCGCGTCGGGCAGACGAGCGAAAACCGTGCCCGGATCGGGGCGGTTGACGCAGGAAGGCGAGCTAGGGCGGTGTCGGCCCGGTGGTCTCGTAGTAGGTGAAATAGCCAAAGCCAATCTGCCCGACCGGCGCGGCCGGATTCCAGATGGCCAGGTGGTGACCGATCTTCGCTGCCGGACTATCGGGCAGGACGCGGAACAGGCCGTAGCCGTCCACCAGGCGCACGCGCTCTTCCGCATCCGCGCGCGAGGCCTGCGCAACCTCCTTGTTGCGCAAGTAGCGGACCGATTCGGTGCCACTGAGCCATTTCAGAGCGGTGGCAGCATCGATCGGGCTGGTCCGGTCAACGACCGGCTTGGCGCGGCGGGTCACGGCGGCGTAGCCGAGGTCGTCTCGAAGTGCAGCCAGTACCCATCGTCCGGGGAGCCGACAGCCGTGCCGGGGTTCCAGACAGCCAGGTGGTGGCCGACCGCTGCCGCGAAACTGTCAGGGTGCGCGACGAACAGCCCGTAGCCCTCCACCGCGCGAATGCGCTCTTCCACGTCCGCGCGGCCCATGTCGCAGCCGCCATTGCCCATGAAGCTGTGCACGATGTCAGTGCCGTGCAGCCATGCGATTGCAGCATCGGCCAACACCGGCCGGCCGGGGTCCACGTTCCTGCTCGGGGGCGCCTTCCGGGGCGCTGCAACCGCGCTCACGCCACCGCCTGCAGCAGATTGGGGGCGACGCGCCAGCCTGCGCCGGTGGCCGTCTTCACGGTGACGCTGGTCTGATTGAAGGAATCGATGACCGCGTCGACCATCACGCCACGACGGCCCTTGAAGCGCACCGGCTGGCCGATCTCGAACTTGGCCCGCGCCTCGGCCATCGGATCGACCGGGCCACCCGGCGGCGGGGGAACGTCCGTCTGGCGCAAATAGACGGGACTCACGCGCCACGGCTTGCCGTCGTCGCCGCGCACGCCGATGCTCTTGGGGTTCACACGCTCGACCGTGCCGGTGATGACGTTGCCGTTGTGGGTGAACTCTACGCGCTGGCCCCACGAGAAGTTGGCTCGGGCCTCGCGACGGACGGCGACGCTGACATTGAGCAGCGCCCTCTGCAGGGCGGTCAGCTGCTCGGCGTCGAACTGGACCTGTCCCGACGCGATCGCGGCGGTGATGTCGGAGGCGGAAAGAGCGGCGGCGTTCATGGAATACTCCGGTGCGGTGGGTTGTCTGCCCCACGATGCCCCGGCCGATCACTTTCCAAAGTTGGCATGCGACGGCTTCACAAAGGCTCGCGCACGATCCTGGCCCAAGGAGGCCGCGATGAAGCTCACACGATCCGAGTTGGACGCCAAGGTTGCCGACCTGGCCGAGCACATGCGCCGGCGAATAGCCGAGGAACCCGACAGCCCGCACCTGATCGACGAGTTCGCTGGCATCGCCGACGGGATCCTCGAGGCGGCATCGACTGAGGACCACGGCCACGTCTGGTCGCAGCTCCAGTGCATCCTGCGCGAGCACGGGCTGGTGCCCGGCGACGACGAGCCCTGCAGCGACCCGCCGGGCTGAATCGCGGCCCGCGCCCAGTTGCCCGACCCGCTGCGGGAAGCCGTGGAGTCCGAGGTGGAACGCGGGCCGAAGCGCCGCCACTGAGGCGCCTTTATCAGCGCCGCATGAAGCCGGTGGTGACGTCGAAGTAGAACGAACGCTCTGCATACTCGCTGTACGGGCCGTCGCGAACCGCGAAGACCAGTTCGTCGACGATCCTGCCGTTGAGCCGCAACACATTCTGGCGCAGCTTCTTCCACTCCTTGCCCGCCATCAGGTATTTCGCGACCGCATACTCGACGGAGACGTAATCCACCGGCTCCGTGACCACCAGCGGGCAATCCTTCGTCGCCTCGCCGACAGTCACTGGCAGATCGTCACCGAAGGCGTCTTTCAGCCGATCGGGTAGCGTCATCGGGCGCATCGTGCCCTGTGTGGCAAAGACCGGGCTGGGCTGCGGCGACGGGCGGAACTCGTTGCGGGCCCGCAGCCACGACGCCAGAATCGAGGCGAGTAGCGCGAGCGAAGTGAGGATCATGGCCGCTGGGGCGATGACGCCCAGCCAAAGACTGGCGGCACGCTGCGACGGCGATGGCGAGCCGCCTGCTGATGCTTGCGATGGGACCATGCCGTAGGTGGAGCGGGGATGAGCTTGCCGGGCTTTGTCCAACGCCTCTTCGTAGCTCACCGCAGGGTGCACGATCCGAACGTAGGTGCGCTCGGTCCACGGGCGGCGACAGACCCATTGGGATGGGCTATCCAGCGACCAAGCTCCCGCCCGCGGTCTGCAGCCATTCGCCAGATCACTACGGTGCTTGACGAAGCCCGTGTAGTAGCGGGGGTTAGCCCGGACTTCGGTGCTCTCCGGTCGCACACCGCGCTTGGCGAGCGCCTCGAGAAACCGCTCATGGACGCCGGCGGGGCTGTCCCACGCAAGCAGGTAATGGCGAGCGTTGGTCCGATAGTCGACGTAGAAAGAATGGAGCAGCCATGCCCCCGCCAGCAGCGCGACGATGCCCAGCAGCTTGTAGATCGTTCCCACGATGATCTCCCCTTTCCCCGATGGGAGTGTATTGCCGGCTCTATGTGCGCGGTAGTGGGGCGGGGATCGGTCCAGCCCGGGATTCCGGCTGCCTATCGCTGTGCGGGTCGCCAACCGGCCGCCTGGGCCTCGACGGGTGAGCAGAACCAGCGCTCACCGGTTGCCACGTCGATGACGGTCCTGTCGTAGTCACGCTGCCCGGGGGAGTGGTAGATGCGGCCGGACGAGCTGATGTTCCCCTTGATGACGCATGCCGGGCTTGGCGGCTGGGCGGGAGGGCGCCGCGCTGCCGTCGTCCGTGCTCGACGGTACGTCGCGGGCGGCTCGAACGTGCCCGACCAGATGTTCCGGCGTGCCGCGCGGGCGGACTGCTCGTCTGTGACGAACTGCTGGGAATACTCGCGATAGGCGGTCGCCCAGCCGTGGGCCACCATCCAGCGGTTGATGGACTGACCACCCACCCAGCACTCGGCCACGGTACGGCCGTACCGATCCGTGGACCGGGGCACGCAGCGCACCGGCCTAGCCTCGATCATCGCGTCGAGCGCCAGCGCGGACTGCTGGCCGCAGCGCCAGGCCGTGCCATCGGTCCGGCGGCAGGACTGGTCCGACTCTGGTGCGTCTATGCCATGCAGGCGCATGCGCGTGCCCCGAACTTCCAGCGTGTCGCCGTCCACGACGCTGGCGCGTCCGGTGACTTCGGCGGCAGCGGGAGGGACAGCCATGCAGAGCAGCAGGGCGGCGAGCAGGTGTCGAGTGGGTGTCCGTGTCGGACGCAGGCGCTTCGTCATGGCAACAGGGTACGTGACGCCGGAGCGCAACCGGCGTCGCAACCCCGGTCCGGTCAGGCGGCCTTCGCCAGCGTGGACTCGCACTCGTAGCCCATGAAGGACCAGGTGGCCGGGTCCACCATCAGCGGGGAGGTCCGCATCGGCGCGAGCTGGAACGTCGCGCCGTGGTAGTCGGTCCAGCCCTGCCGCATCAGCGTCCACAGCAGCTCGACGGCGAGCAGGGCGACAGCCTGATTCACCGGCCACGCCTGCTTGAGCATGGATTCGTGTGCCGAGCAGGACGGCGCTTCGCTGTCGTCCACGCGCTCGATCTCCGGCCACAGGTCGTAGACGTTTGGCAGGCGCATCCCGCGCGGCACGCCCAGGTGGCCCAGCACCATCTGGCCGAGGTCACGCCCGTTTCCGCAGTCGAGCAGCAGCACTTCGGAGTTCTGGCCGCGCATGGCCTTGCACAGCGACACGCGGAACGCGGCCTTGTCCACGCAGCAGATCACCAGGTCCGTTCCGTAGCGCAGATCGCGCAGGTCATGACCCAGGTCGAAGTTGGACGGGACACCTGTCCAGTCGAGCTGATAGGCGAGATTGACCGAGTTCACGAGCGTCAGGCTCTTGTTGAGGCCCAGCGCGCACGGGGGGAAGTGCTGGCGACCGATGTTGCTCGCGCTCACGGTGTCGCCGTCGTACACAGTGACATCGAAGCCCGCTCCGCCGAGCGCCACCAGCTGCATGTGCAGCTTGGCAAGGCGCACGAGCATGTCCGAGCCGGTGCCGCCCGCGCCGATGACGGCGATCTTGACCCTGCCATTGAGCCAGGACTGCGGAAGGTCGAAACGAAGGCTCATGCGAAAACTCCTTGGGCAACCAGGTCGCTCAGGTCGAGCGGGATCAGGAACGGGGAAACGACGAGGCGGCAGCATTGCAGCGGCTGTGCGTGGCACTGGCCGAACACGAAGGCGATGTACGGGCCACGGCGGCTGCGGTCGCTGGCGTCATCGGTCGCCGAGAAGTAGGCGTCCAGACGCCCATGTGAGTGCAAGTCCACCACGAGCCGGTCGTCGTCCACCAGCCGGTCGTCGTAGGTGACATGGCCCGCGCTGCGGTCCTCGGTGTCGATGCGGCGAAGCTGGTAGCCGTCCCCACAGATTTCGATGACGGCGGCTATCTCGCGGTCGGCATCGGCGGACGCCCACGCGGCGAAGGTGTGCAGCAGGGCCAATGGGACCGGGCCGTTGGCCGGGACGACGCTCGCCTGGAGCGGAGCGTAGGGCAGGGGCGCGTCCACGGCGGGGGCGACGAGCGCGGCGGCAGAGAGCGCCGGGGAAGCGGTGCGGACGTAGAGGCCGTCGGCCGCCGCAACGAAGTCCTTGCTGCCGACCCCGATGGGCGCATTGCCACCGTGGAGGGAGGCCCGCAGGGGCGCGGCGTGGGCCAATGCGGCGTCGAGCGGGTGCGCGGCCATCAGCGGGAAACCTCGCCGTCGATGATCGACTCGATCCATGCGGTGAGCGTCATGCCCAGCGGCGCCATGTCGGATTTGGTGACGGGCTTGCCATTGCCCGCGCGAGCGAGCCAGAAGGCAGCCGCCCTGTAGTTGTCGGTCGGCGGACGCTTGCCTTTGCGCGCCTTGGGTGGCGGAAGCACCTTCGGGGTGTTGTCGTGCGTCCAGTACGTGTGCGTGATGATGGCTTCCCATCCCGGCAGGTCCGCGATGGCCTGGCCGTGGGGCAGTGCGGCCGAACCCGTGCAGACCGAGCCGTCCTCGTACACGTTCCCGCAGGGCGCATGGAACAGGGCCGCATCGGCTGACGGACGTGCATCGCCATCCACCGCGACCAGGTAGAGCTTGCGGCGCACCACCAGCGCCACCAGCGACGGCCACACCACATCGAGCGCGTGGGCGACGCCTTCGCGGTCCTTGACCAGCATTTCGCGGCGGGTCGGCGGCAGCCACCACGCGAGCGCGTCGGCCTCGGCATGCAGCAGGTTCTCGGGCATCAGGTCGATGCGCGTGCGACGGCTGCGGCTGGCCAGAATGTCAGCGACGCGGCGCTCGTCCGAAGGCAGCGCCACGCGGCCAGGGCCGATATGGGCCGAGCCGTGCGCGTCGTGGATGACTTCATGCGCGGTGACGAGGGCCAGCTCTTGGCCCGAGGTGTGGAACAGCAGCGCCATCGAGGGCGTGGGGAGCTGCGCGAGCGTGGTGTCACGGAGCGTGGCGGCGACGAGGAGCGGAGAAGGCATTGCGTGGTCCCGGCGTGTTTCGACAGGACCATCTCAGCAAGCGCGCAAGCGCTGGAAACTTATTCGTGGTCGGCCAGCATCAAGCCATACACGTAGTCGCTCACCAGCATTTCAGGGATCAGGCGTCGCAGCGCCGCGTCGATCTTGGACAACGACTGCGTGGCCGCCATGAACGTGATCGAGGGTGCCTCGTCGCCGCACTCGGTGTCGATTGCGTTCGACAGCTCATCCTGGAAGGAATCACAGTCCCATGTCGAGAGCAGATGCACGGGAAGTCCGAAGCCGCAGAAGTCGTGCTGGAATGCGTTGGGTGGCGCGGGCAGCGCTTTGATCCTGCGTGCGAGCGCAAGGATGATGCGTGCCAGCTTGGCGTTGCTTGACTGGGACGCCTTCAAGGCGTGGCGCAACTCCGGGTCACGGTCCACCTTCGGCGCTGCCTTGAGCTTGCGCTCGCGTACAAGCTCGTGCGTCGCCGCTTCGATGAAATACTCGGCCGACTCAGGCTCGTGCCCGAACTCGTCAAGGAGGTTCGCCACCGCTTCGGTGTCGAAGGTCGGCTCGTCCGCGCCATCGGGCCAGATCGCGATCTGCGCCAGGTCGTCAAGCATGCTGCCGCCCATTGAGTATTCCATGTAGCACTCACGGCCCCGGTCAGGGTCGAAAGCGGCGAGCGGGTAGTGGGTGGCTTCTTCCAGTTTGCGCAGGGCGTGCAGCACCAGGTTGAACTCGGGCGTGTCGCTGGTGACGAACATGCGGCAGAGGGAGGTCGGCTCGATGGTGAACAGCGCCCTTGGGTCGGCGTGTTCGCGGCGCAGCGGCTCAGGCAGCGCCATCAGCTTGGCTCGGTCGCCCGTGACCTCGGCAGGCAGCCAGTCGGGGCGGTAGCTGTCGAGCAGGCGGTTCCAGGTCGCCACCAGCAGGTGCGCAGCGTTGGTGGGGAGCGTGCCGCCGGACAAGGCTTCGGCCAGCTCGCTGGTGTCCACTCCGCGCCGCATCGCCAGCTCGATCACCCAGCTGCAATCATCCAGCGCCTTGGCCACGCGCTCGCTGCCACCCACAGTGGACAGGGCGGACGCCGGGATCGCCGGGGTCGAGGGCATCTGCCCGACCGGAAACAGCGATGCCAGCCCCGCATCCCCACGCTCCAAGGCCCGCTCGACCTTGGCCGGGCGCACCCGGCCGTTGCGGATCGCGGCGCGCACCTTGCGCAGCGCGTGCTGGCGAATCTCAGGCGTGACGCCGTTGAGTCCAGCGGCCACGGCGCTCTGCGTGGCCTGGGCGTTGGCGGCGGCGATGCGGGGCAGGCGCAGGAACGTCACAGCATCGGCACCATCATGGCGTCTGCCACCGGCGTCGGCGGACGCTTGAGAATCGCGCGCGTCACCTGTGCCAGCGGCGACCAGCGCGACACGTTGTCCGGGGCGGTCGTGGCCTCGGCCTTGGCGATTTCGCTGATGCGGTCGAGCAGGCTGGTCTGCGCCTTTGTCAGGCGGCGCAGCGCCGCCCCCTTGGTCTGGACCTCGCGCTTGATGATCGGATAGACCATGCGGTCGCCCACCACTTCCGGCTCGCCCACCGTGGCGGTCGCCAGGAACGGGTAGGCGCCGGTATAGGCTCGCAGGACTTCCTGCGGCAAAGCGGTCGGGTCGGTGTCCGCCAGTTCGGTCGCGCCGAAGCGGAACACGCGGGTCAATGTCT
The DNA here is from genome assembly GCA_023395465.1 of Pseudomonadota bacterium. Classification (GTDB taxonomy): domain Bacteria; phylum Pseudomonadota; class Gammaproteobacteria; order Xanthomonadales; family Xanthomonadaceae; genus Luteimonas. The sequence goes on along the minus strand of JAEWZE010000048.1, from coordinate 69,438 downwards.
GGATTTCGACGGTCATGGTCCGGTCCTCAGTCGAAGATGGAGGGCTGGTCAACGGCGGCGCTGCTGTCCTGCACGGTGGCAGGCGCGGTGGCCTCGCTGGCAGCCCGTGGCTCGGCGTCGGCAGCCGGTGCGGCAGCGGCGGGCAGCGGGGCTGCGCTGGCCGTGGTGGGCGCGCTGGTGGCCTTGGCGGCGGTCGCCGGTGCGCTGGCCTTGGTGGCGGGCTTCTTCGCCTTCGCCTGAGCAGCGATCTGCGCCTGGTTGCGTGCCTCGGCCTGCGCTTCCTCGTAGGAAGCGAGCGCGCCGACCGTGGCGACGCGGGCCTGCGCCATTCCGCGCAGAGCATCGCCCAGCGCCGCGTCCAGATCGGCCGTGTCGGGGGTGAATCGGATCACCAGCGGCATTGCCAGCGCGGCCTGGAGCGCCGCCAACTCCGCGTCGTCGGTTTCCGGCTGCGGCAGCTTGACCTGCGGCTCGATCAGCACCTTGATCGCGCCATCCTTGTCGCCGCTCAGGCGCACGACGAGCGAATCGCTCTCGTTGACCAGCCTGCGGGCCGAGTTGAGAAAAGCCATTTGAATCTCCCGGTGTGTGTGTTGACTACGATTCGATGATGCGGGGCAGGGGCGCGCCTCAAACTTGCACGCCGCCCGGTCGATCAGGCGGCTTCTGCTTGCTCCTGCCCGGCCTGCGAGTCGTCGGTCTGCGCCTCACCCTGCGCGGCTTCGTCCGTGGTGGGCGTTGCCAGCGGCACATGCGGCATGCCTTCGGCCTTCCGCCACGCTGCGACCTGGGAATCAAGGCCGCTGGGGACGTATCCCGCGAAGGAGAACCCGCTCGACAGCACGGCGGCGATCAAGTCCTCCTTTTTCCCCGCCAGCATCGCGCGGTACTGCTTCGGGCCGTCCTCGCGCGAAGCCATCCACGCAGCGAAGCCGGATTCCTCCAGGACCGCTTCGATGGCGGGCTTGGTGTGCGCGTTGAGGAACCCGGTATCCACGACCACATGGTCAGCGACGTTGACGCCCGTGGCTGCGATCAGGTTCGGCAGGAGCGCCCGACGCTGTAGCTGACCACCAAAGGGGCGGTCGTTGACTTCGTGCGTCAGCAGGCGCGCACTGATCCCCTGGATCGCCTTGTTCAGCGCGGCCTCGTCGCATGCCGCGAGTGCGGCCAGGGTGACGGTGGCGTTGGTGAAGTTGCCCACCGTGTCGGGCAGGCCGAGTCCCTCGCGCAAATCGCCAGCGCTGATCTTGGCCTCCACCCCGCCCAGCTTGGACAGTGCGTACACCGCAAGCGCGAGCGCCGGAACCGGCGAGCGACCGATGGCCTCAGTACCGGCGCGAGCCACGATGGCCCCGTACTGCTCGGCCACCGAACGCAGGACCGACTGCGCCTTGGGAGTGGCCTTCGTCGCCTTGGCCGTCTTGACCTTCCCCTTGGCGGCAGCCTGCGACGCGGCGGGCTTGGTGGTGGACGTGGGGGCGGCTGCGCCTTCGGGCGCATCAGCTGCCGCCTGGGATTCTTCGGCCTCTGCCAACTGCTGCTGGTACGCCTTGACCATGTTGCCGTGGCAGGACGTGTTGAAGCACAGCGGAGATTCGACTGTGCCCAAGCGCGGGCCGGGAGCGTCGTGGATCGCCGCACCACGGAACTCGCAGGTGCGGCAGGCATCGAACTGCGCCGCGCCGACGCCGCGAGGACCGGACTTCACCAGCGGCACCGACTGCTCGGGCGCACGCTCGGACACCAGCACCACCACGCCGAAGTCGGCCTTCATGGACTCGCGCTTGGCCTCCAACGCTTCCTCGGTCTTTTGGGTGAAGCACGGCTTGTTCGTGCAGTTGCCCTCGGCTACGCGCGCCTCGAACAGCGTGCCCTGGCAGGAGGTATTGAACAGGCAGTTGGCGCAGGCCGAGGTGTCGAAGATGGCGCTCGACAGCGGGGTGGCGAAGCCATTGATCTGTTCGCGAAGCGCAGCCACGGTCAGGCCGTCGCTGATGACGCGCGGCAGCGCCTTGTCCTGGTTGGACTCAGGCAGGGTCGCCAGCAACTCGGCGTGGCCCAGCTGGATGCGCCCATTGAGCAGCGCGTCGATGACAGCAGGCGAGGCGTGCAGCAGCTTGAGCCGGTGGCGCAGGCGGGCAACCGGCCACCCCAGCGCCCTGGCGGCTGCGTCGTGGTCACCCTCGTAGGCAGCCAGATGATCCCGCGCGGCGAGCGCTTCTTCAGCGACGTTCAATTCGCGCCGGTCGAGGTTTTCCACCAGAGCCAGCTTGCGATGCTCGGTGTCGTTCATCGACTTCACCGTGACCTGCACGGTCGTCCAGCCCAGGTGCTTGATCGCGCGCAGGCGGCGCTCACCGGCGACTAGCAGGAAGCCTTCGCCGTAGGGGTCAGGGCGCACGAGCGGGGGCGACAGCCACCCGCTGGTGTGGATGCGCTCTGCGAACTCCGCAATGTCCGCGTCATCGAAGCGCTTGCGCGGGTTGAACGCCGGATCGACCCTGATCGAAGCGACTTCGATCTCCTGCGTGTCTGCATTGGTCGCCTGCTCGGCGGTGATCGCGGCTGCGTTGGCGGCTGCGGCGTGCGCGTCGGCGGGCGGCGCGTCGATGAGGGCGATGGTGGCGGCGGAGTCGATCATGGCATTGCTTCCCGGTTGTGATCCGTTGCTATTCAACTAGGGCGGGGCGGCCTGGAAAATTGCGGCCTCGCGTCAATTACGCGGCGAGCGATTCGCGTTCCTGCACGAACTTGAGCCGATCAAACTGGCAGTCCGCATCGGTCAGGTCGTTGCGCTCTCGCAGATACGTCGGCTGGTAGATGGAGCCGGTGCGGAGGTTGGCGTAGAGGTAGGAGCAGTCCACGAACGCGCCGACGCCGGGCACCGACTTGTTCGGCGGGATCGTGACGTTGCCCACGTTGCGCCACTGGCCGGGGCCGTCCTGCACTTCCAGACCTACGCTGCGCTTGGTCGGGTTTTGGCTGGCGACGCGGAACGTCGCGTCCTCCCAAAACTTCTGCTTGAGGGCATTCCCGCCGCTGTTCGGTCGGCCCGCGCTGTAGGGCGCATCGAGGCGCTTCCAGACGACGCCCTCCTGCGTGGTGATGCGGGCCTGGTCAAGCAGGGCCAGCTTGTCGGCGGCGCTGGTGGCGGTCGTGGCGTAGGCCAAACCCGGCAGGCGCGCACGGGCGCAGGCGCGGTAGCCGAGGCGGGCGGATAGGGGCAGGCTCGTAGTGTCCTGGCCGTCGAAAGCCAGCACGTCGAACACGATTACGCCGTCATCGCCCATGTCCTCGCCGTCGAGGACCGTGCGACCCCGGAAGTCGCCAGCCGGCGCGGCGGCGCGCACGGCGGGCGAAAGCGCGACCTTGAAGCCGGTGCGGTTCACGCCGTAGGCATCCCCATTGTCGATCACGATCAAGCGGCGCTCGCCGTCGTGCTTGATCTCCGCGCACCAGGCCGGGTCGTGGGCGAGCGCGTGCGCTTCGCTGTCGGTGATGGGGTTGAGCAGCATGATCGGCAGGTCCACGCGCTCCTTGGCGACGACGGCGGGTGCGACGTTTGCAGCGCTGCCCTGATCGCCTGAGCTGGCGACTTCGACGTATCCCTTGGCCAGCTTTTCCTTGACCACCTTGTTGTAGGCAGCGAGCGCCTTCGAGTAGGGCACCGGCGAGGGAGTCTTGGTGGTGGACGTGAGCGCCTTGCCGATCGCGCCGTACTGGGCGTTGACGACCCAGCCGCCGTCCCGCTGCTCGAGCTGTGCGCGGTAGGTCTTGAAGGAGCCGTTGATGGTGCAGTCGAGGTGGATGGAGAGGGCGTTGCTCATGTGTTCGTCTCGCGGTGGGTATGGGTCAATCTCAACACCCCGCGAGATCGTTGAAACTTAGCGCTCTCAGCGTCGTGCGTAGTGACCGAGTCGCGACCTGGCGGGGGTGCGTGGGCGGCGACTGAAGCCTGCGGTCCACGTTGGATGAGTCGCCCGCTGCGGCTACGCTGTCCGATGTGGATTCGCCAGCGCACGGGGACGCTAATGCTCGGATGGTTCATGGCGGTGCACCGCCAGCTCGACGGTGGGAGGCAGCCTGCTCCGGTCGATGCGCCGCGCGGCGGGCTGGTGGCCGAATGGCAGGCCTCCACGCCTGGAAAGCGTTGGCTCGATGATCTCGCCCAGGCCGGGTCGATCCTGTTCCTCGGCGGCAACGGCTATCCCTTCCACTACACCGGCAGGGCGATCGACCTGCTTCCGCGGCTTATCCCAAAGCCGCCGGACGCGCGCGATCGCTGGCTTATCGGTGGCGGCGATGTCGCGACCGAGAAGTGGCGCGGCGAGACGTTTCTCGACGCCCATGCCTTCGTGGACTGCGACCGCGATGAGTGGTTGTACGTGGAGGTGTGGGACGAAAGCTGACCGCGCGTGGCGGTGCCTACGCTTTACCCGCGCCATGCCCGAACGTTGACCGTCCGCCTGCTACGGTCGGGGGGCCTTGCAACGAGGAGCGCGGTGGCGCGATGGTCAGGAGCAGCACGAGGGCACGCAGGAAGGCTGAGGCGGAAGCGTTCGCAGAGCGGCTGCGGGAGGTGCTTGCGGCGCATGGCCAGCCACGGCGCGGGGCGGGTGCCTACCTGGCCGGACGCTACGGTGTCTCGAGGGTCACGGCCAATGCTTGGCTCAACGGGTTGCGGCGGCCCGACCTGCACTGTGTGGCGCTGATCGCGCGCGACCACGGTGTGCCGCTGGATGCCCTCTACTTCGGATCCACGCTGGGCGGCACGTTGACGGAGCAGGAAGTGGCGCTGCTCACCGCCTACCGCACCGCCGGCGAGGTTGGCCAGAGGCGCATCGCCGCCCTGGTCGGGGCCGTCCTACGGAGCAGCGGCCACTGAGGACGAGGCATCGCCGTGCGTCGCCGCTTTGTGGATGCGGGCGAGCAGGGCATCGGACTCAGCGGCGTCGATGACGGAGTGGACTTCGAGGTTGCTCACCAGGCTGTTGGCTTCGGTGGCTTCGGTCCGGGTCAGGCGGCCCTTGGTCAGCAGCTCCTCGAGGCGATCGCGCTTGGCGTGCAGGCGGGCGATGGGTCCGTCGGGGTCCGGGTTGGGCGCTGGCGCTTCAGGCGCGGGGGCCGCGGTGACCTGCACGAGCGCGACCTTACTGGCCAGAGCCTCGTGGAAGTGGCGGGCCTCCGCAGGGGTGATCACCCCCTCCAAGGCATCCACGAGGGCGTGCGCGGCCTCGACCAGCCGCCGGGACGGCTGGTCGTCAGCGAGCACGTCGGCCAGGAAATCGACGGCGGACGCGCCTGGAGGGCGCCGGCGTTCTTCCACGCGCCGGAGCATACCAGCCGCGCGCAACCGGACAGCCCGGCGGCTCAGGCCCATCGGTTGAGCGCCTCCCCGCGCAGCCGGCCGCTGGCCAGCTTGAAGATGTCGTGGAGGTTGAGATCCACCCGCTCCCCGGCGGCGTCCACCGCCGTCGCGTGGCCTCCGACAAAGCGCAGGCCCTCGTTGCCCGACTCGAGAAACACCGCCACCGACCCCTCAGCGAGGTGGGAGGCGACCATCGCCGGCAGATCGATGCTCACCGGATCGGCGAGTACCTCGTCGGGGTAATACTCCGACGGCCAGCCGTCATCGGTCTGGCAGAACAGGGCGACGGTCTGCGACTCGCCCTCGCCCAGGCACTCGACGTGGATGTCCGACACCTTGGCCATCTCCAGCCTGAAGGCGTCGATGTCCTTGACGGAAAAGTAGTTGCTGCGCGCGACGGCGGCGTAGTTGGCCATGAGGACTCCTGCAAGGGGAAGTGGAAGGGGACGGGAAGTGGTCAGATGCCTGTTTCATCGAGCGTCTGCGCGAACGGAAGCGAGTAGCCTTCCTCGCCGGGGAAGACGCCCTCGGTGTCGGGGATCAGCAGTTGCCGCATGCGCTGCGGTGCGTACCCGAGGGCGGGGATCATGCGCAGGCGCGCGACGGTGGCAGGCGTGGTGTCCAGCGGCACGAAGGACAGGCGCAGCGGCACGTTGGCCACCTCATCGACCGGAACTCGGTCGGCAATCTCGCTCTCGACCAGTGTGGAAGCCAGCGTGTTGAGGACGTGCTGCGCGACGTTAACGGGCAGCCCGATCACGAAGACCTCGTAGCCCAGACGGGGCGTCAGACCCACCGTGTACGAGATCCGGACCGGCTCGCCGGTGGCGATGACCAGGTGGCCCTCCGTGCGGATGATGTCCCGCCCCTTGTCGATGATGCTCATGCTCGCTCGTCGTCCGTTGAAGGGCAGCGCCCTGTTAAGGACACGATGCGGGATCGCGAGGCGCCAGAAAATTGCATGGAGAGGGGCTGAACACGGGTGCGGCGGGGCGACCGGTACGGTGGGATCGATGGCCGTGGCGGCGTACCATCCGGCCATGACCCCCGAACAGACGACCGCGCTGAACCACCTGGCCGCCTGGCTGCGCAGCTTCGAGCGATCGGGGCGTACGCGCCGCGAGTTCTGGTCCGAGTTCGGCGCGCGCGCAGGTGACCTTGAAGCCCAGGCCTTCGCCGACGACGCGGACCCGGACCTGCGCGAGGCCTACCTGTCCGTCGTGGACGACGCGCACCGCGAGTACGGCGGACCCGATGACATCGCCGACGACGTGATGGACTGAGCCATGTGCTACTCCGCGCAGGTGTACGCCGAAGTGCGCAAGTTCGAGCGGGTGCTGGGTCGGCCGGTAGATGTCGACTGGTACGTCAAGACGTTCTGGAGCGCGGACAAGAAGGGCAAGCGCAAGAAGATCCCGCGCGTGTTCGAACGCCAGGCGTTGGAGCTGGCACCGCCCGACATACAGGCCGCTGTGCGCGAGGCGGATCAGGTCGAGATCGACCAGCTCACGCAGACGATTTCCAAGCAGCGGGCCAGGGTGGTCGCTGCAGAGCGGGCGTTGCAGAAGCGCGAGACGAAGAAGGCCCGCGAGGACATCCGCATCGGGAACGACATGCTTCAGCGTGCCCAGCGTCGCCTGGACGAGCTGAAATCGGACCCCGGCAACCGGGGTCGCGTGTTCCCAGGGCACTATGCGCCGGTCGTGGTCCTCGAGGATGGACGTTACGTGTTGCGTGCGATGCGCTACCGGTGCCGCCTTCCAGGCTGGACGGAGGAAGTGGAACGGAAGTATCCAGGCACCTACAACGCCAGGCGCGACAAGCTCGAGACGGCGTGGCGCCAGGTCTTCGGACGCAACCATGGCGTGATGCTGGCGTCGTCGTTCTTCGAGCACGTCGATCGAGATGGCCAGGACCAGGTGCTGGAGTTCAAGCCCAGCGACGGCCAAGACATGATCGTTGCGTGCCTGTGGACCAAGGTGACCGACGAGGACGGCGCGCAGATATATACCTTCGCGGCGGTGACGGACGAACCGCCGGCCGAGGTAGCCGAAGCCGGACACGACCGCTGCATCATCCCCATCAAGCCGGAGCACGTCGTTGCCTGGCTCTCGCCGCAGGACCGCAGCAAGGACGATCTGCAGGCGATTCTTGAGGACCGGCAGCGGCCGTATTACGAGCACCGCATAGCGGCATAGGCCGGCGCGCGAGCAATAAAAAGCCCCACGACGAACGCCGGCCGGGATCCGGGCGTCCGCCGCAGGGCGGCAGGGTGTAGCAGGGTGGAGCTTAGAAGCTGACCTTCACGCCCAGCGAGCCGAACACGTTGTCGCTCTGGCCGCTGGCGCGCTCACCACCGATCGAACCGAACCACTCCCAGCCGTTGGCGGCGCGGAAGCTGGCGTTGCCGCCGATGCGCAGCGCGTCGGAGGGGATGGCCTGCCCGGCGACGATGAAGCTGGCCTCCGGCGCGCCCGTGAACCAGCCACGGAAGTTGGCGCGGTCGCCGGTGAGCAGCGTGCGGCCGGCGATCAGGCCGCCGTAGGAGAACGCGCCGCTGGTGCCGAAGTAGCGCAGGCCCAGGTCGGCGTAGCCCACCGTGGCGCTGTCCTTGCCTGCGGCCAGGCCCAGGCCGCTCTGGCTGTCTTCGGCGAACGCGCCCTGCTGGTGCTCGATCAGGCCGCCGGCGACGAACGGAGAGAAGCCGTTGCCGAGCTGGTAGCCCGCCTCGAGCCGGCCGTGAAAGCTCGCATCCTCGCGCTTGGCAGTCACCGTCTCGGAAGCGTTGCCGGTCACGATCTCCCGGCGGGTGTCCACGTCGACTTCCTCGTAGGCCAGCGAGCCGCTCACGTAGGCCGGGCCGAAGTCGGCGCGGCCGTAGACCGCCACGCCGAGCCGGTCGCCCTTGTACGAGCCGCCCAGCGCGTCGATCTCGGCGCGGTTGCGGCCGCTCGACAGCGCGATACCCACCGCCGCGTCGCCGATGTTGCGGTCCAGGCCCATGGTCACGCCGCTCTGGCGGTAGTCGGCGGTCGCGTAGCCGCTCCGGGCCAGCTCGCCATCCGTGCCATTGGCCTCGATCCACACGCCGTCCTGTGCATCACCCTTGAGCGCATCCACGCGCTGCGCCAGCAGGTTGCCGGTGTTGAGCGCGCCTTGCACGCCGACGGCGCGCACCGTGCCGTGCACCTGCCCGGTCAGGCTGGCCAGCGAAAGCTCCGCCGTCGCCTTGTCGGAAGCCATTAGGCGGCCGGCGGCGGCGACCAGCGCCTCGCGACCGTGGGTATTGCCCGCCAGCACCAGCGAGTCGGTGAAGTCGAACAGCGCGTCCACTTGGCCCGCGCCATCGACCACCGACTGGGCGGACTTCATGCGCGCGGCGTTCGCCGCGGCCTTGGCGCGCGTCAGGTTGGCGATGACCGACTGGTCCGTGTAGGACAGGGTGGCGGAGTAGAAGAAGCCCGAATCCACCGTGACCTGATCGAACGTCCCGGCGACCGTGCCGCCGGTCAGGACGGTCTCGGTGTCCTGGACGGTGTAGTCACCCTTCGCCGCACGCAGCGCCAGCTCGCCCGCCAGCGTGGCGGTGCCGGTCACTGCCAGCGGATCGCCGACCTGCACGGAGGTGATCGACCCGGCCTCAGCGGTGTAGTCGCCGCCGAGGGTCGCGCCATAGGCACCGAAGCGGGCGCCCGCTTCGACCAGCACGTCCGACGCCAGAGTGCCGGTGAGTGCCAGCGCGCCGGCGGTGACACGGGTCAGGCCGGTATAGGTGTGGTCGCCCACCAGCCCGAGACCGCCCGCACCTTCCTTGATCAGGCCAGCGTCACCGGTGATGTCGTTGGTGAACGCGAAGTTGCCGCCCTGCACGTTGGCCACGAAGTCGGCGCCCTGGAACTGGCCCGGTCCGCGCACGGCGCGGTCGACGTTGAGCAGACCCCAGCCAAACACGGCGTCCACACCGGGCGCGCCCAGATCTGTCGCGGTGGTCAGAATGGTCTGCTGCATGTTGCGTGCGCTCATCCACGGGAAGGCCTGCAGCACGAGGGCCGCGGCGCCGGCCACGATCGGTGCGGCGATGCTCGTCCCCTGCGCGCCGGACACGTACTCCGTGCCAGGAACCGCCGGAAGACTCACCAGACCCGGCGCGGTGATGCACCACTCGGCAGCGAAGCCACACTGGTTGGAGAACTCTGCCAGCTCGGTGACGTTGCCCTTGCTGTCAACCGCGCCAGCGGCGGCGGTGATATAGCGTCCGAGGAAATCGGCATCCACGACAGGCATGCCCGCGATGGTGCCCGGATTGGCTCCACCATCGTTGCCTGCGCTCGACACCAGCAGGCCGTCAACGTCCACCAGGGATCGATAGACGCGGGCGTAGCTGCGCGCAGCGGCCTCATCGAGGCTCTCGACGGAGCTGCCACCGTACGATGCGTTGAAGATGCGGACGCCCTGCTCGCCCATGTCGCGGATCGCCTCGCCTGCGCGGGTGTTGTCGCAGCCCACATCCGAGCAGACCGTCGCCATGTAGAGCTGCGCGTCCGGCGCAATACCGCCGTCGAAATCGCCGGTGGCGCGCCCGAGGAGGGTCGTGGCGGCGACAGTGCCGTGGCCCGGCTTGGTCTCCGGCTGTCCCTCGACGTAGTTGCGCTGCCACGCGACTGTGCCTTCGAGCGGTGCGTACGCCGGCACCAGGGCGTCGTCCAACACGCCGACCTTCACGTCCTTGCCGGTGAAGCCTTCACCATGGGCCAGGTCAGCATTCACCGGCACCAGCAGGTTGTCCTGACGGCCGCTGTAGCGATAGGTGCAGGGCAGCAGGCCACCGGTGTTGGTGGCGTTCTCGTCCTCGCACACGGCCGGGGCCGGCGGGGTGGTCGGCGGCGGCGGCGGCGCGTCGGAGCGGGTATTGCCGCCACCGCCGCCGCATGCGGACAGAGCAGCGGCCAGGGCGATCGAGAGCGTGGTGTAGCGGTACTGCGTTTTCATGAAGAATCCTTCGGTTCCCGGTTTGGTCTGACCCAGAACACCACGGCGCAACCGCGCTGAAACTTACGTTCTGCGATGTGGGTCTCGGTTCCCGACATTGCGTGCGTCGTGCGCGCCACCCACCGTCCAGTCAGGACGCTGGGCGCGTCGAGCGAAGGAAATGCTAGGAGGGCGCGCGCGTTCGCAGGCGCGCAACCGGGCCCGTGATGGGCATGCTTGCGTGAATGGCCCGGGCGGTCCTCTGAAGATCAGCTGCAGCAGATCTTTCCCCCGCCAGCACGGGGTGGATTGAAGACCCGCGTATAGGCCATGTCCACATAGGTGCCGCTGTAGGAATGCTCGGCGGGTGGACACACGGGCGGGATTGAGGTGCTGACGCCAAGTTCCGTACGCCACCAAGGGTCGGACCAGGGACCGTTGTGCCGGTCGACTGGCAAGCCATACCTACACGCAGGCGTTAGTGCAATTTCGCTGCCGTTCCACTTGACGCTCATCCCCGTGCGCCACCCTACCGGTACGGGAAAACGTTGGCCCTCCAAGGTAAGCCCGTTGAACTGATCCGCGGGGGGCTGACCGTCGCCAAGCGAGTAGTACGCCCGATCCCAGTCTTCCGACTGCTCTAGCGCGGCGCAAGAATGAGTGGCTCGATAGATGTTGTTGGGGATGGTCAGCGGCAAGGTGCACGATCCCCTCCACATCGTGGTTGAGCTGACAACGTAGTGGCCTGCGATTGGATGCTTGGCGTATCCGTACATCGAACTAGTATGGGCAGCCGTGAACGAGATTCGCTGGTACTCATCTCCATACGCACTGCTGTTGTGCAATCCGTAACGGGTCAGGTAGGGCGCGACACCATAATTGGCAGCACAGTTGAAGCTGGGTGGCGCATTCGGCGCCGGATTGATGGTATGGACCTCTATGAACTCGCGCGGCGTCGGTGCGATGACAACGTTCCCAAATGACCCATTGAATGACCGCGGCCCCTCGCTTGCGCGTGAGTCGCAGGCGTCCCAAGCGAACACCTCACTGGTCTCTGCAGGACAGGACCTGTCTGCGGCCACCACAGAACAAGATGATGATCCATTTCCTTGGCCGGGCTCTCCATCCGGATCGAGTGTGACGCGAATGTCTGGGGTGGACGCGAACTCCGGGAATCCGGCCAGCGCGACGACCGTCGCTGCCTGGACCGCCGTCTCAACGAAGGGCGTGAAGTCGTAGGCAAAGGTGGAGACCTGGCGGTCGGCGTTGACTTCGCCGGCTCGAACCAGCGCCGAGCCAAGATGATGCTGCTGGCGGATCGTCCTGGACACGGTCGCTTGGAGTTCGTCGAACTCCTCCGCCGTGCCTTTGATGCCCAGGCGGGCCAGCGCGGCAGGCGAGGGCCCGCTTGCTGTGAGGGCAATGCCGCGCACCCTGCCTTCGATCTTGCGCGCCATGAGCATGTAGGGCTGCCCCAGTGGCGAGGCCGGCGTCGAACCGAAGCGATCGCGCACCGCGAAGTCCACTGGAAGTAGACCTGCCTGCGCCAGCACTTCAGGCGTTACCAGCATCGGAGCATCTTCCGGGACGAGAGCTGCGTTGTCGCGCAGGTACTGGTCGAGGGCGCGTCCGAGCGTGGCCATCTCGATGGCCTGGGCCTTGATGGCATCGCCGCGCGCCACGCGCTGGCGTTCGGCATTGAGCCAGACGACGCCGATGGAGACCACGGCCAGAGCAATACCCACCGCGACGAGAAGCTCGATCAGGCTGAAGCCTCGGTGGCGGCGCGTCATTTGGCCTCCAGCGCCGCGACCAGCTGCTCTGCGGTGAGGTATCCGCCGATCTGACGGCCGCTGGCGTCGAAGATCGCCGGTGTGCCGCTCACCTCCAACTGGCGGGCCAGGTCGAAGTGGTAGTCCACCGGGGACAGGCAGGCGCCGGCCGAATCCGTCTGGGTGCCAGGCTTCATGATCGCGTCGAACGCGGCGTCGGGATCTTTGCTGCAGAAGGCTGCGGTGAGCTGGTCATAGGGCTGGCTACCGATGCCCTCGCGCGGGAATCCCAGGTAGACGACCTCCACCCCCATTGCGGTGAGAGAGGGCACCTGTTCGTGGAAGCGCTGGCAGTAGGGGCAGGAGGGGTCGGTGAAGACGAATATGCGGCGCGGCTTGGCGGCGTTGGTCGGGTACACGTGCGCCTCATCGAGGGGGACGGCCGCGAGCATCTCCGCCACCACCTCTGCGCGGCGCACGGCCGTAAGGTCGCGCTTGCTGGCACGGTCGAGCATGGACCCGCGGACGATGGTCTTCCCGTCTTGCGTGACGTAGAGGATGTCGGTGCCTACCCGCAGCTCCAGCAGGCCGGAGACGGGGCTTGGGCGAATCTCGTCTACCGACAGGCCCGGCGGAAGATCGGCTTGCACGATCTCGGCCACAGCGTCCATCGTGGGCGTCGCGTTCGCGGCGGGCACGCCGAGCTGTTGGCATGCGGAAAGGAACAAGCCAGCAGATGCCCCTGCTGCGGCGAGAGTCAACTTGGCTCGGGTGCGCATCTACTGGGTCCGGCGTGGGGAAATGCACGCCAGGCCAGCGGCCTCGCATGCGGCCCAGTGATCCTATGAGGGCCGCGCCCTCCAATGCAGGCCAACCGCCGCGCATGTGGCGGGGGTTGCACTCAGGGCCTTGTAGCGTCGGCCCTCACGAAGACGCAGCTGATCGGCCTGAGCGGATTGTCGCCGCAATCGACCCATCTCCGGCCACCCCCGAGCTTCAGTCCATGGCGTAGCTGCCGCTACTATTGTTAGCCGGTCATCCGTGCCGGGCCAGGTGCACACACGGACGCAAATGTCAGGAGAATATTTTGGGCACAGTACCCTTCATGCTGGTGGCGGTTGTTCTGCTTTTAGTCGGAGCGGCTGGCTCCGAACGCGGCATCCACCTCGCTATCCTGCCCTGGACGGCATCGGCCTTCCTGTTCTGGATCTGCTTCCGGCATGCGCGTCGTGAGCGAATGCTGTCCACGGGCAATTACAGTGAATGGAAGCCGAAGGGTTTCCTGAGAGGCTTTGCGTGGGGTTTCGTTGCGCTCGTGATCGCGATCTTGTGCGCCGCGGCCGCGATGATGCTGGACCTGCCGATGCCGAACTGGATGAGCTCGATCAGCATCGGGCTCTTCATGGGCGGGGGGGCCCTGGTCACCCTCGTGCCGCTCGTGTTCGGAATCGGCAATGCCTTGCTTGCGGCCACCGCGAAGCCACTTTCATGGAAAGACTCGCCCTACCCATTGCGTGATCCCAGGACCGGACATGTGAAATGGATATTCCATTCCAAGTCCGAGAAGCCTAAGCCGATGACAAAGGAAGACCTCCGCGCGGCGGCGGTCTCCCGATACGGGACCATTTTCCTTGACGACTACGAGTACGACGAGAACGGTTACGTGGTCCGAGATGAGGAAGGCAATATCAAGTTCAAGCGCCCACAGCCCGCACAACCCGACCAGTAGCGAGGAAGGGCCGCATCAGGCGGCCCTTCTTCGTGCAAGCGTGTTTCCCGCCCTCTAAGCTTCAATTCCCATTCGGTAACTCTCAGCTTGCGTAGAGGCTCGAGAAGCTTCTGGCTAGCGCGTCGATCTATGTCTTGCAGTGCTGCTCAGGGACGATCTCATGCCCACTTGCGCGGGCGTTCTCGGGAACCCCGGTCGGTAGAGTGTGTGCGCTGCTCCGCGTCCATGATCGATGCGGTGAGTTCGCATCGCGCCCCAAGTGATACCTGACTTCATCCACGACGACGTTGATCAGGTACATGTCGCCGCGGCAGGGTCGGACGCTTGTCACGCGATAGAAGACAGTACTCCAGTTCTCATTGAAGTACGTGTCTTTGGCATTCCAGCTCGGACCCGCTTGGCTTGCGATCTCCGCAGCGGTCAGTGGGATGAAAAATGCCAGTTCACCGGGGTCAACGCGATGAACCCCGACCCCGTAGGTGCGGGTCACGACGTTAGGTCCTGCCAGAAAGCCCAAGCTATTGGTGAAGTGCTGGCTGGAGAGCTTGAGCATGACGCCACCATCGACATCGACCCAGTCGCCGCCACCACGAAAGTAGAACTTGTCGGTCGCGCTGAGCGTAGCGACTCGATCCTGATACGAGGCGACTGCTTCTTCGCGGCTAGCACCCGCGTTCATGGCGTCAAACTGGTCTGGATTCGCCAGCTTGCGCCCCCCGACGATCTGCCCTTCCATCCTCAAACAGTCACTGGGTACTTGGTCGATCGGGTCAGTCCGCCCGGCCTTGGCCAGAACGATGTAGCGTGGATCACACGTTGAAATCCCGCGTGCGGACGCTGGCAGCCATTGGCCTTGCCCTCGCCGAACATGCGTATATCCCTCAAGCACGGGTGGGATGAATTGATGATCCTCCGGGTAGAAACGACCCGCCGCCAGGCTCTGGTTGTGACCCATCATGGCGACCTGAGCTCCACTGATGGGATCGACCCCGACCTTGCGCCTCATCCTGCCTGGCCGTTTAGGATCGCTCTCGTACTCCACTTCAACCGGCGAGGTGATGTCATTTTCCACGCCCAGTTCGTGGGCAACGCGCTCCCTGACCTTTTCTTCGACCTGGCCGCGGGCAAGACTGCCCAGCCGTTCGCGGAGGGATTGTGCCCCGACATCCGAAGTGAGCAGCGACATACCCACGACGAGCGTGGCAATAAGTGGAGCCTTCATCATCCCCCCTGAGGACTGTGGTCTGCGCGCATGGTCGCATGCTCGCCGAGATAAGGGCTTAATGCCCCGCAGCCTGGCCTAACTCACGCAGCAGTTCAGCCGCTCCGGCTCCACGCCTGGACGCGTTGGCCAGGCGGGTCTGCTGGAATCGTTGCACCTGACCCATCATCGCGAACTCCCCGCGGCGGATATTGTTCGCCGTCGGGTGTGCTGGCCCATCGGAGAACAGGATCTGCTGTTGGAATGCACCGCGATCCCACCCGGTCTTCTCGGGACTGAGCGTCAGGCTCTGGTGGACGACCAGGCGCAGGGCGTGCGCCAGCGCGGAGCGGGCCGCATCCCCCATCGTGGCCTGCGAGAGGGTTGCGATCCGCTCGATCGCCGCGCCCGCGTCGCTGGCGTGTGCGGTAGTGATCACCAGCATGCCGTTGGAGGCGGCCTTGACCACCTCTTCCGCCGTCTCAACGTCACGAACCTCGCCCACGTACAGGATCGCAGGCCGCGTTGCGGGCATGCTGCGGTAGGCGCGGCGCACTGCGCCGGTGAAACCGGACTGGCGGCTAACGGTGTCGTAATTGACCTGGATCTGCCGGCACGAACCCGGCCCCCAGGTGCCTTCGAGGGGATGCTCGAGCACATCCTCGACGGTAATCGCGCGGCCGCCGTAGCGCTCCAGCCTGGACCGCACGGTTGATGCGGCGAGCGTCGTCTTGCCCTGGCCGTTGAGCCCTGCGAACACCACCAGCCCGCCATCGTTGAGCCACGGTGCCAGCAGCAGCTCGCGCACGAGCGGCACGCCGAGCCGCAGCTCCGCCAGGAGCGGGGTGGTGGGCGCGAGACGGCGGATGTTGAGCTGCGTCCCCACGTCGCCCGAGACGTCGCGGCACACGCGCCAGGCGCGGCCATCGAACTCCACCCTGAAGTCCTCTGCCGATGGATTGGTGCGGCTGATGTGGGCGAGCAGGCCGTCGACCCAGGAGGCAATCTCAGTGCCTGCCAGGTGGGCGAGCGTCGGGGCACCGTAGTAGCAGTAGGCGCCAGCGCCGCCGCCGGTCGTCGTGCCGGCCAGATGGCCCTGTGGCGCCTGCTCGTACGCGTACAGGTCGATGATGCGGTCAAGGTCGGCCAGCGCCGTGGGCGCACAGGCCTGGCGCTGGTGGTTGGTCACCGGCATCGACATCGGGTCAGTTGAAATGCAGGGTGGTGGTGCTGGCTTCGGGCGTGGCGCATGCAGCGGAGATCTGCGCGATCGTGGCCTGCTCGCCGACCAGGACCGGGGTGGACCCCACCACTGCAGCGGTGGCATCGCCGGCATGGGCCTGCAGCAGGTCCGTGCATGCCTCCGGCTCCAACGGTGCAAAGCTCAGGGCGAAGCCGTCACCGGCCAAGCCTGCGGCCGCGCCCGTGCCGGTGCGGTAGTAAGGGCTGTCGGCGAGAACGATGCTCACGCCGGCAGCCCGGAATTCGCCGGTTGTCCCGGTCAGGTAGAACAAGTCGTCCAGTGCGCTGGAGCGCGCGTGGAGGCCAGCGGCGGTGATACCGGCGTAGCCGATGGAGGCCTCGCCTTGCTGCAGCTGCCGCGTGGCAGTGACGATGCGCGAAGTCGCCTGTAACAGCGCCCCACTGCGCACCGAGGCGCGAACCTGCATCGACAGTGCAACGGATGCGCCGATCAGCGTGAGCGTGATCGTCAGGGCGATCAGCAATTCAATCAGGGTGAGGCCCCGCGCCGTGCGGGCGCTGGCAACGCGGCGTCGAACATGGGCCTTGGTCGTCAACATGGCGCGGGGACTCCTTTCGGTCAGCCAGCGGCAAAGCAGTCAGCGGCCGGGCTGGCGCACATGCCGAACACCAGGTCGACCGGGCCATTGGCACAAGCCGTGGCGAAAGCGGCGGGCGTGCGGGTGGTGACTTCGGTGGAACCGACGGTGAGCTTGGTGAAGTTCTGCTGCACGTTGGTCAGAACAGAGGCGCATGCGGAAGAGGGCACGTCCGAAACCGTGATGTTCAGGCCAGTGCCGGTACCCGCGGCTACGGTGATCGGGCCGCCGAACGATGCCATCAGCTTGGCCGACTCGCCGGTGCCAACGATCCAGCTAGCGGGCACCTTGCCGGCGTCGATCAGGGTCTTCTCGGTGATGCCGGTGTAATCGCCATTGGGCGCCAGGCCGGACAAGGACGAGGAGATCTGCACGATCTGCGTGTGCAGCTCGCTGGTTTTCTGGTCTGACCGGACGTTGGCGGCGATGGCGACGGTGACGGCGGTGATGAGCAGGACGATCGCGATGCCGATCATGAGTTCGATGAGCGTCAGGCCGGCCTGGTTGCGGCGGGAGGGGAGCTTGTTGTGGATCACTGCAGTTGGTTCCTTCGATGTAGGGTGGTGCGGGTCAGATCGGCGTGGTCCCTGAGCGCATGGCCATGAAGACCATGACGAACGAACCCCAGGTCCACACCAGGGAGGCGCCCACCGAGATCATCAGCAGGACACCGGTCACGGCGCAGATGCCGCGAATCTTCTCTGCGACCAGATCCACCGCGTCCTGGCCAAGGCCAAGGATCGCGGTGGACAGGTCTCCGGCCTGGTCGTAGGCGAGCAGGTCGTCCATCAACGCAGCGCTCATCAGCCCGGTTTCCATCGCCAGGGCTGGACGCTCGCCCTCGGCAATGCCGGTGATCATCTGGTCGATATGGGCCTCAAGCCACGGCGAGGAAGCGCGCTTGAGGCGGCGGAGCGCATCGTCCAGAGGCGCGCCGGCACGCACCACGCCAGACAGGCTGACCAGCAGCAGTCCGGACTGGATCTCGCGATAGATCGACCAGGGCGGCAGCGCATGATCGAGCTTTGCGCGGACAGGCCCGGTCCAGCGCGGAAGCGTGAGGTTTGCCACGATGAGCCCGGCCACCAGCAGCGCCAGCGCAGGTGCGCCGTAGGACTTCACCGCCAGGGAGAGGTAGTAGAGAGCGGCCGATGTCATTGGCCAGAACTCCACCGGGTACATCTGCACCAATACCGGGATGAGCAGGTAGGCGATGAAGCCGAGCATGACCAGCAACAGCAGGAGCAGGACGGTCGGATAGGCAAGTCCGGCGTAGACGGCGGTACGGAGCTTGGCGCTGGACTCAACGATGTAGGCAGCCATGGCAAACCCGTCGTCCAGGCGACCAGATTCCTCGCCCGAGGCGATGGCCATGCGCTCGGCGGCGGGAATCATCGAGCCGACCAGGTCACTGAAGCGCTGGCCATCATTGATCCCACGGATCCAGGCAGCCAGGATCGTCGCGCTGGCCCGCTTCTTCTCCACCGCTCGGCGGTGCATGTGCTCAAGCGGCACCTTCACGTCGTAGCCGCGCGAGGCAAATCGCGAGAGCTTGCGGTACAGAGACAGCCGCGCCTTGTTCGATAGCAGGCTGCTGCGTGCGCTCGAAAGCATGGCCCGCTCGATCAGGCCGTCGGGGTGCATGGTGGCGGTGTAGGCGTTCACGGGTGCAGGCGCCCAACGATCAGTTCAGCGTCCAAGGGAGACACCAGGCCACTGCCGATCAGTTCCATGGCCTGGGCGGTGAGCGATCGGGCCTGGACATCGCCATGCAGCGGCATCGTGCCGCTGCGCCAGTAGTCGATCGCTTCCATGTCCTCGCCCTTGCGCAGCAGCACGCGCATGCGCGTGTCGGGCAGGAGGATCTCGGCGATGGCGCGCCGGCCGCTGACGCCGTTGTGGCAGTGCTCGCAGGCAGGGCCGCGGACGCGGACGGCGGCAAGCTGCTCGGAATCGAGCGCGGCAGCCAGCTGCTCGTGCAGGTCAGGCGGCACGTTGGCATCCGACATCGGGCGGGCGCAGTGCCGGCACAGCACCGGGACAAGGGTCTGGTGGACGATCGCGTTGATGAACCCTTCGTCCACCAGACGCGCGCGCTTGATGCCAAGCTCCTCCAGGCGCCACAGCGCGGTGAACGGGGATCCGGCGTGGACGGTGGCAAATGCCTTGTGCCCCGTCTGGATGACCTGTTGGAGCAGGTCGGCCGTGATCTCATCTCTGACCTCGCCTACCAAAATCGAGTCGGGGTCCATCCGCATGGCCGCCCGCAGCGCCCGGTGGAAGCCGGTTGCGCCGCCCTCACCGCCCGTGCGCGAGACAGGCATTTGCCTTGCGACCTTGATCAGGTACTCCGGCGGGTCCTCGATGGTGCGCATCAGGCGGGTTCCGCCGGTACGCGCGCCCCACATGTCCGCCAGCGTTGCCAGCGTCGTCGACTTGCCATCGCCCGTCCGGCCGCACAGCAGGATCACGCCGGCCGGATCCTTGAGCGCATCGCCGAGCGCGGCCTGCTGGCTGGCGTTGAAGCCCAGCTTCTCGAGCGTGCGCTCGCGCGTTTCCTGACCGATGTTGAGGATGCGGATGGACACGTCAAAGGCGTCCGGCCACACGGGGCCCGAGGCCCACCGCAGCTTCAGCTCCTCGACCTTGCCCCCCACCGAGATGGTGCGGCTGATTGCGGCATCCTGGAACTCGTCGTTGTTGAACGAGGGCTGCCCGCGCCGGCTGTCCACCTCGGCCTGGGTGTACATGGCTCGCGCCACCGACTCGGCCACGCCGGTACGGACCTGCGCCAGGTTGACCAGCTCGCCGTCCACGCGAACGCGCACCATCGCGTGGGTGCGCATCAGCATGATGTGCAGGTCGGATGCCTTCATGGCGACGGCGCGCGCGAGCCATTCATCGAACATGCGCGTGGCGTCGGTGCTCTCCAGGCTGTCCTCGCCGTGGGCGGCCTGCTCCTCGCTGCACAGCGCGATCACCTCGATCGTGGCGTTGCGCACGCTCATGATCCTGTAGCCCAGCGTGGACGCCCGCGCTTGTGCTGCTACGAGAGCGCGTCGCTCCGACGGTGAGCCAGCCCACAGCACAAGTACCTGCCGGTGAGCCACTTCCAGAAGGGCAACGAGCTTGGCGTCTTCGTCGCGCAGACGAATCTGGCCGCCGGGCCGACACAGGTTCTCGCTGTAGGGCGGGATCTGCTCGGCCGACTCAATGGGCGGCAGCGCCACCGGCGCCGGGTGCGCGAGAACGGCGTTCATCAACGGGTACGCGCCTGCACGGGCTGGTCGACGCCCACATTCAGGGTGTATCGCGACGCGCGGCCATCCTCCAGCCCGGTGAGCGTGACTTCGCGTTCGCCGATGCCACGGATCGTCCATCCCGGTGCGATGGCATCGCCCACCAATGCGGTGAACACGCCCATCTGCCCGGCGAACTCGGCCACCAGCACGCCGCGGCGCAGCGTGATGCCCACCAGGCGCGGCAAGCTGACGGGCAGCGCGCCGCTGCCTGAGAACTCGCGGCGCATGTCCTGCAGCTGGCGGCGCAGTGAAAGCTCGGCCAGCTCATCATTCATCGCCTGGATGCGGCGCTGGCGCGCCTCCATCGCGGCGATCGCCTCGGGGTCGACCAGCAACAGTGCCCGGCCATCGGTAACGGCGTCGGCCGAAGCGAGCGAAAGCGCATCGTCCGGCGCGGGCGCCAGAGATGGGAGCGTGGCGGTTGGCTCGGCCGACGCGGTGGCCGCGGCGAGCGGCGGGTTGGCCAGTGCGGGGGAAATTGCCAGGACCGCCAGGGCGGTGAGGATCTTCTTCATGGTTTGCCTGCTCAGTCGATGGCGGTGATGAACTGGCCTTCCACGACCCAGGTCCAGCGCTGGGTTTCGTCCGAAGTCAGCGTGATGCGCGAGAGCGCGACGTTTCCGCCCTCCGGGATGATTCCCGGCATTGACCACAAGCCCGTGCCGTCAATGCGCAGCTTGCTGGTGCGGTACGCAGCCGTGACCTCCTGGCCCTCGAGAGCAGGCAGGTCGATGTCTTGCGGCCGCTCGGCGCGGAACGTCACGCCCTCGTACATGGCCGCCACGCGCTGGCCGTGGGAAGACAGCGCGGTGGACGCGGGTAGCGTCCCGGGCAGCGAGGAGATCTGCGGCGGATTGCGCAGGGCAAGCGGCGGTGCCGGCAGCTGGATGCTGGCCGTGGACTGGAACCAGCCATAGTCGCTCTTGTAGCCGCGGCGCTCAGCGGCAGAGCGGAACGTGGCTTGCGTCGCCCGACCGCGTAGCGAATCGGACTGGGTGTAGGTGCCCTGCGCCTGCCCCATCTCGTCGCAGTCGATCGCGCTCAAGTACCAGCCGCCGAGCATTGCGGGCAAGCGGTGGGTCGCGCCTAGGCACGCGTCGACCGCATCGGTCGGGGAGGGCGTATCGAGCATGGCGTCCAGGTGGGACTGCGCGTGCTCGGCCAGGCGCTGCTGCAGCTCGCGCTCGGCCAACAGGCGGTTGGCCTCCTGGCGCTCGGCATCCCGGCGGGCCGCCTCTGCCAGGCGGCTGTTCTCCACGGCGGTGCTGATCTTCTCGAAGCCCGTGTAGCCCACGGTTGCACAGACCACGACCAGCGCGGCCATCGGGACCCACGTGGGCAGGCCTACGTGCTTGCCGACACGGGCCTTGGGCGGGGTGGCGCTCAGGAGCGCTTCGAGCGATGCGGTGCGCGTGGCGCCGGGCAGGGGCATCGCGGCGGGCATCGCCTCGATCGTTGGCCACACCACCAACTCGGGCTCCTGGCCCGCCTCCACGGCCTCCGACAGGATGCGGCTGGCCAGTTGGGCCGCCTCGTCACCCGACAGGGCCACGTCGCCACGGGGGTCGATCTCGCCCGGGCTTGCCGCCAGCACCCAGTAGCCGCCTTCGACCACTTCGACATAGATCGTCGGCCGCTGCACGGAGTGGGCAAGCCACATGGCGGCGGGGATGCGGCCAGACAGTTTTGCGCGCTTGCGCGAGGCATTTGCGCGAACGGCGCCGGCGAGGGTGTAGCCCTGCTCGGGACCGGGCGCGATGACGCCATAGGACGTGCCAGAGGTGCGCAGTACTGCCTTGAACTCCGCCTGCAGCGCTTCTTTGGCGGTGCCGATCATGGGCACCCACGACAGGCCTGCGGCGAGCTTTCGCCTGCCGGCACGCGCTTCCCACGATGGAGCAGTGTGACTCACGAGATCACCCGCGGCGTGATCAGGATGACCAGCGAGGTGGCGCGCTTGTCGCTGTTGCTCTTGCCTCCGAGCAAACTGAACTTGGGATGGCCTACGCCGGCCGCGTCAGAGCGCAGCGTTTCCTGTTCGAAGCCCGTCAGCACCAGCGTCTGGCCGGACTTGAGCCGGACGTTCTGCATGATCTGCCGCGAATCGATCAGCGGCGTTTCCATCATGTTGCCTTGCGAGTCCGAGCCAAGCCGGCGCAGCTCGCGCAGGCTCGACAGGTTGATCATCGCCTGCATCAGCACCGTGTCGCTGCCGGACATGATGGGCAGCAGGTTCATCGAGAAGCCGCTGGTCACCTTGCCCGGGGTCAGGGATACCTGCTGACCGACGTCGGGAACCAGGCTCACCTGGCTCGATTCGAGGTAGCCGGTCTCCTCGGCGACCTGCATGGACACCGGGCGGCCGGAGAGCGTCACGGGGGTGGCGGAGGTCAGTTCGCGCACGTTGCCCTGGGTCGCCAAGGCGTCGAGCAGCACGCGGCTGCCATTGAAAGGAGAGCCGGCGTCGAGTACGGACATTCCCAGAGTGGAACTGCCCGGCAGGGTATTGCCGGCCGAGAGGTCGACACCGATGGAGCTGGAGACGGACTTCCAGACCATGTCCCAGCTGATCGCATGGCCGTTGCTGCGCTTGGCTTCCACCAGGTACACGCGCACGTCGAGTGCGACCTGGCGCGAAGCGATCGCGTTGACCTGTTCGACGTATGCGCTGATGCGCTCAAGTGCGGCAGGCCGATCGGTGACCACGACCTGCGCCATCGCCGGCGTCGCGGTGGCGGTGCCGCGCTCGGTCAGCAGGCCATCGATGGCCTCCACCACACCGGCGAAAGGATCCAGCTCGACGGCCACGTTGCTGTTCGCGCCGCCACCCATCTCGGTCTCTGTGCCCTGCGCGCCACCGCCGCCCCCGCGAGACCCGCCGCCCTGGGAGCGGTTGGTGATGCTGGCATCGAAGGACACGCTGCCGGGGGACAGTTCGAGCTGAAAGACACGCGTCTCGAGAGCGAAGATCTCCACGCGGCCGCTGCGGTAGCGCCAGGACGTGCCGCTCAGTGCGGTGACATGGTCAAGGAAGCCGCGCAGATTGCCGCTGTAGTCGATGTTCAGGCCCTTGGCCTGGCCGGGGTTGAACGCGACAGCGCCGATCGGGGTTCCACCGGGAGGCAGGTTCCCGCCGACGGGGGGCAGGACAGGCCCGGCGGCGGCCGACAGTGAGGGCGCGCCGCTCTCAGTGGATCGACTGGCGTCGCTGGCCGCCGCGATCGCGTCGTCGCTGACCTGCACCTGCAACCCGTAGTTGCTGGAGATGTACTGGGCCACTTCCGGGAGCGTCGCCGGCCAGAGGCGGTGGAACTTCACCTGGTCGTTGAAGACCGGCGGATCGGCCGGGCCTGCCCGCTCAACACGGGTAGCGCCGAGCCACATCTCGTCCAGACGTTCGAAGCTGGCGGCGCGGCTGCCGGCGCGCTGCTCGAGGTCGGCGCGCGCGCCATCGACGCGGCTGTCGATCTCATTGAGCCCCGGATGCGACGGCGCGGGGGTGGACGCGCACGCGGCCAGGGCTGCGGCCAGGGCCGACACGAGGAAGGGGCGGTAGATGCGCATGATTACTTGTCCGTGACGAGCACAACACCGTTGGCGTAGGCACGCACGGCGAGATCGGGATGGGTGCGGCCCAGGTTTTCGGCCACGGCCTGCACGGCGTCGACGGCGTCCGCCTTCTGGAAGCGCGCGCCGACGTCCAGGCGGAAGTCACTCTCGGTCTGCCAGACCAGCTGCTTACCGTCGGACTGCAGCCAGCGGCGGAAAACCTCGCTCACCATCTCGCCTGCGTTGATCACGAAAGACTTGGTCGGCACCGGTGGGGGCGCGGGCGGCGGCGTAGCGGCGACCGCGACAGCCGGGACCGGTTCGACAACCGCAACGCCGCGATCGGTCGAGCCACTGCCGGTGGACTTCACAGGCAGGTCGGCCGGCAGTGGGGAGGAGGGCGCCAGTGCCAGCGAGGATTCGCGCGCGCGGGCTGGCGCCGGCGCCGGTGCAGAAGGCATCGGCGGGAGGGGAGCAGTGGTCACCATGACGGACGGGGCGGGTGTAGGCGTGGTGACAGCTGGACGCGCCGGCTCTGGCATCGTCGCCCAGGCGACCCTGCGCGTCGGGGTCGCGACGTGGCTGGCGCCCGGCGCGGGCAGTTCTGCGGCCATGGGAACGAGAGCGCTGGCTGGCCGGGATGGGGCGCGCGGCGCGCCTTGCGTGGCTTCGCGCTGCGTCGCCTGGGCGTCCGCACTCAAACCCAGCACCTTGAGGGCGCCGGGATCGAGCGGGCGTAGTTCCGCCGCGATCGCGGGCGCCGAGCCGACGCCAGCTGCGGCAAGAAGAAGAATGGCTGCGGTCTGCTTCATGCAAGGAATGCCTGATTCGTTGCAGGAAGTGTCGAGCAGTGCAGGGGGACGCGGAGCGCCAACCCACGCCCAACAGGCCATGGTTGGGGCTGTGGACCACGTCAGCGGGAGACGAAAGCCAACAGCGTGCCGCTCCCTGTCCACCTGATCACATCGTCCAGCAGCAGGCGTTGCTGGGCCGGGGCGCACGAGGCGTGGAGCCGTAGTAGGGCGGTGGAGTCGATCGGCAGTCCGCGGGCCCGTCGCGACATCCACACGTCGAAGCGAAGGGCGAGAGTACTCACGCCAATGTCCAGCGCGGACTGCGTCAGCTGTTTCTGCTGTCCAAGGTAGAAGATCCGCCAGGCGCCGCGCATCTCCTCTGTTGCCGGAAGTTCCAGCTCGAAGCGGGGCGCGCGCAGGTTGCGCCAGGACGAGGGCGTGCGCACCAGGTGCAGTGGGCAGTAGCCGAAGGGCAGATCCTCCCAGGCACCGGCATGCGCGGCCAGGTCGGCAGATGACGCCGTTGGCTCACCGGCCGAAGGCAGGTCCCAGTGGGCGAGATCTGTCCGTGAATGCCTACGGGAGTCCATGGCGCCAATCTAGGCGCGCCAAGCGCCTCGGGGCATGGAAACCGGCGTGAGTGCATGCGAGGTTGGCAGGCCGATGTCACCCGGGCGCGCGATGTCGATAGGCCAGGCTCGCGGCGGACAGGTACATCCCATCCCGGTGCACGGCACGACCCAGGCGCGGCATGGCCTTCAGCTCCCGCGTCGTCTCGCTCGCCACGCGTACGCCCGGCTGGTTGTCCTCACGCAAGGTTTCGATCCGGACCAGAGCGCGGCCGCCCGGCTGGATCTCCATCACCGTCGCCGCGCGGTGGGTGGCGCCGCCATAGGCGAACACGTCGCCACGGCGGACAGGGACCGTCGGCAGGACAGCGGGAGAGAGCGCGAGCAGGTCGGGTCCGGTCATGGGGCAGAAGTGGCGTGGAAGGTCCATCCAGGGTGCACCAGCGAAGCACCAGCCCAAGTTAGGTCAGCCGTTCACCACCTTCAGCGGCGCAGGGGCTGGAGCGGCATTGAAGGCAGGCTTGCGCGCCTGCTTGGCGCGTATGGCGCGCACCTCGGTCTGCACGCGCGCCAGTTCGACCTCGCCGGCGTGGAGGATGTCGAAGCCCAGCACCTCGCAGATCGGGGCCATCGTCAGCAGGACGCCACCGGCCTCCTGAAGCGGCTCGCCGTGGCCACGCTCGTACACGTACTGGACGGCCCGCAGGACAGACTCGCGGCTGTAGCCGATGGACTGGAGGAACTCCAAGGCTTCCTCGGCGAAGCGGTCGCCGCGCTCCTGCATGTCCGCGAACTGCTCGGCGCCGAAGGTATCGCGAACCCATGCCACGGTCCGTGCCTGGAATCGGTCAGCATCGTTCGGCGCAGGCAGGGAGGAAAGATCCACCGCGAGGCCCTCGCAGTAGGCGACGCCGTCGCGAGTCAGGGTGAACCCGGCGGCCTGACCCCGCATGCCCACCTGCCAGCAGGGCGGGTAGGCGGTGGGGCCGTTGGCGAGCACCTGCACGGCAAGCCCGCTGGCTTGCATGCTTTCGAGATGGGCGTGCGTCGGCCCATCGCCGTACGTAGGCAGCAACAGGGGGCCGGCGCGGTTGATGAGCAAGGGCGCGGAGGCCGCGTGCGGGTGCAGGCCGTCCAGCGCTCCGGTGACGAGGATCTCAGCCGACTCGGCGCAAGGCCGGTGCCAGATCAATACGACACCAGCGGTCGCGGCCAGGCGCGTGTAGCGCTCGCGCCCGGCTTCGGTGACGTCGAGGCCGTCGAGCAGGTCGGCAATCTGCGTGGCAGTAATCATGGCGCGCTCCATCCAGGTCTGACCCTCAAGTTAGCCGGTCGATACAGAGGCGAAACTTGCGCGAATCCGGTCTCGCCGGCCGCGAAGCGCTCAGGCGCTAGCGAAGGCGGGGAGGGGCGCTGGAGCGATCGGCTTGGTCTTCTGCAGACGCACGAGAGCCTCGGCAAGGACCCGGGCCTGCTCGGGGTACTCACGCTCGATGATGGCGAGCGCGTCGCGCGAGCGCGGATCCGCGACGCGCTGAACGACCGGTGCTGAGGCCTGCAGGGGGCTTATCAGGCTTCCGATTCCACGGTAGTGCATGCGTGGGTGAGGCTTGGTGTTCATCGTCAGTACGGTGTGCCGTCCATGTCGGAGAGCGTAGTTGCCGGATGAGGGTCAGCACGCTGCAACCGCAGGCGCAATGCCATCGGTTGGGGTCGAAAGCCGGTGCTTGGCCAGCTGGCCG
Organism: Pseudomonadota bacterium; assembly: GCA_023395465.1. GTDB lineage: Bacteria > Pseudomonadota > Gammaproteobacteria > Xanthomonadales > Xanthomonadaceae > Luteimonas. Next base: position 42,600 of record JAEWZE010000048.1, on the reverse strand, counting down.
CGGAGCTTGCCGGTGAAGTGGTCGCTGACCGGACGGCCGCCTGTCTCCCAGCGCCAGAGGGTGTCCGCGGTGACGCCGATGCGGCGCGCAAGCTTCTCCTGCATGCAGCCGAGCTCGTCTCGGATCGCCTTCAGCTCGGCGGCGCCCATCGGGGCGCTGTCGATCTCGATGGACGGATCCACCGGGTCGGCAGCGGCAGCCAGCGCAGGACGTGCCGCCATCATGCGCTGCATGTCGCCGAACAGGCGGCCTACCTCGCGCGACCACGCCTCCAGGCGCTCGGCCAGCTCGATCAGGCTGCCCGCATCGGACTGGCCGACGTTTCGCAGGGCCTGGCGGAGCGCAGCTTCGGCCCCGAGGAGGTGTTCAGACATGGCAGGCGCTGGGTGAAGAGGAACGGAAGGTGGCGTACAGCCCGTCGGCCTTGGCACGGCGGGCGGCCTTTCGGCCACCGCGGGCACTGGCCGCAGAGATGTCGAAATTGAGCATGGCCTGGCGGGTGTCGCGGCCGGCGGCCAGGTGCTTGCGGATGGTGCGATCGCTGAGGATCGGGACGCGCTGGCGGATCTGCGCGACCGTCAGCTCCTCGCCCTCGAACATCCAGCGGGTAGCGCGGGTTTCCATGGTGGTCTCCGGTGGTGATGGGGTCCGGGATCGACATCGACTTGAGTCGGCCCTATCCCATGTCCTACCGCATCGCCACCGCGGCGAAAGTTGCAGTTGCACGAGCCCGTTAACGGCCGCTCGCTTGGTATCTCCAGCGTCCTACTTGGACTTTACCGCTGCCATCAGGTGTTCGGGCAGTTCCGGAGCCTGGCACTTCTTCGCCCGGCGCATCACGGCGTCTTCGATGCGCCATCCGTGTTCAGGCGCGCCGTCATTGATAGGCCGAGCGGCTGCCACAATATGGTCGACCACGGCCCGTGGGCTGGGCATCGCGAGGGTTTCGGCCTCCAACAGCATCATCCATCGATCGATCAGCTGGCTACCCACGTAGCAAGGCTGACCGGTCTGGTCTGCGATGCGCTTGACGTTGCGAAGCTCGGCTTCGAGCGTTGCCAGAGGGTTCTTGAGATGTTCGGTGGTGAGCTTCATCGTCCTGGAAAGGCTCTTAATGTCGTGCGCGCCATGTGCTCCGAAGCGGCAGGCTGCGAAATGATGCCAGACGCCGCTCGACCCGACTTGACACAGATCAGGTCACGGGCGGAAGCGCCGCGCAGCTCGTGCCACTGGGAGCCTTGATCACCACCCGCAGGGCTGCGAGCGAGATCGATGCAGCAACGCGGAAGCAATGATGCCATCGGCAAGTGAACAAATGGCTGAAAGCGCGATCGGGGGAGGCGGAGTAGGCCAAGACTGTGACATCGGGCTTTCTCGGTATTCACAATCATTAACCGGCGCGCGGTGTTTCAGCTTAGCGGGCACGTCTCTATCGGGCCGTGGGAAGAGAATGCGGAGTAAAACCGGATCGTCCAGCTTCGCGTGAACTCGATCTCGCGGCGCACTGCCAGGACGCGCAACTCGATGCACAGTCGACGCAGCGTGGGTGGATCCAGCGGCACAGTGACGTCCAGATGCCGGCCCATGGAGACGTTGCACGGCTTGACGGGCGTGAGTTCGCGATTGATGAGTCGGCACATCTGCCAGGCTTCTTCTGCGTAACCGGGCTGTTGCAACTGCACCTGCACCGAGTCGCTGGTGCGGCCACTGCAGGCCAGGGTCATTGCGACGGTCAACAGCACGAGGAGTCCGCGACGCGCGGAGAAGCTCCGCGACCGGGCGTTCATCAACCGCAGAGGGCCGGGAAGCCGCCAGCAGGGCTCAGGCACAGTATTCGGCACGCAGGCGCTTGCGGGCCTTCACGAGTCCGGCCGCGACCGCGGCGCGGGTTTTGGGGGCGGTGAACACCAGATGTTCCCGTAGCAGGTTCCCGTCGGCCGTTTCCTGGAACAGCCGGTACTCGACCCCCGAGACGCAGGAGCCGGACTCAAGCGGCATGCGCGACCAGCGGAAGCCCGAGCCGTGCGTCGCTCGGCGCGTCTGCACTGGCAGGTAGCCGGTCATGGAGTCGGTGGTGTCCATGGGTGCATGGTAGGGCGCGGCGCCGCGGCGGGGTGGCGCAACCGGCGGAGGGATCACGCAGGTTGCGTGCTGGTGGTGGTCGCGCCGACAGGCCGGATCCAGCAGCTCTTCCACCGATAGACGTCGTGCGTGTCCTGCTGCTTCCCGAAGATGGTGATCTGCTTCCTCTTGCGGAAGCACGACTTGTACTCGTGCACGCCGGTGCATTCGATAATGCGATCGCCCACGAGGAACAGGTCGCCTTCCTTCAGCTGGGCCAGGAACCTGCGCTGCTTGGCGCGCAAGGTGCGCGCGTCGCGGCAGCGCTGGCGCCAGCGCATGGCCATCTCATCGATGACGTCGCTCTGCGCGAGCAGGCGCTCCGGGCAGTCCACCTCGGCGGGACCGCATGACTCCTCGACGTCGTTGTAGCCCCAGCCGTCGGCGCGGTTGCTCCGGATCAGGCACAGGACGATGAAACGGAAACCGTCGGCCTTGCGGCGGAGGAGCATCCAGAGGTTGTTCCCGACCAGGCTGTGGTCGATGACCTCGCTGCTGCCGCCTTCCTGCGCTAGCAGGTGGCGCACCATGCACTCGCGCGAATCCCATCCGTAGTACCAGCCCATCTCAGTGCGCCTGCACGCCGGCCGGGGCCGCGGCCAGCGCCCTGTCGGCAGGTAGAAGGGCAATCATGTCCCAGCGCGCACGCTTCACGCGTGCGTGGGCCAGGATGAGGATCTCGATAGGCATGTGGAAGGCTCCCGGGCAGCAACAGGCTGCCGATGAGCCATGTAACCACGCGCGCCAGTGGCCAGAAATTAGGCCACGGGGCCGCGCTATCGACCGGCGCCTGCGCGGCCAGGCGTGGCTGCGGCACCCTCGGAGTCCGAGGTGGACGCCATCGCCTGTCCATCTGCGCGGAGTGCGTGGGCTGCCCGTCGCAACAGCACGGCAGTCGGCTCATCCACGCGCCGCGCCTGGCGGCACAGCATCAGCGCTTGAGTGAGCAGTTCCACCACAAGCGCCTCGCTCTCGCGCGGCGAAGGTGGCAACGAGGCTTTCGATCCGGGCATGTGGCTCAGCGCTGCGAGCGGATGTCCGCTGCAGCGGATTCGATCAGGACCAGCCAGCGGTCGGCCTGTTCGAGGGGGATGACCACCGGGCCGCGCGGCGCCCTGAACAACGCGCGCGCGACCTCGTTGTGGACGATCGCTAGCGCCTGTATTGCCGGCATGTCGGAGTTGAATGAAGCCATGCGCTCAGTGCTCTGGTAGCTGGCGCAGGCGGCCGCGCGCGAGATGGCGATGCGGCTGGCGTTGTTGGCGTGCAACGTCGGACTCCGTGGGCGACCAGGAGCTATGGTGCTGTTGAACATCCCGGGCCAGTTGCTGCAACCGGGGCCCGTGTCGTCGCGGTTGCCGGGGCGGTCAAGCCACCTTGTCCCATGCGGACGGCAGCTTCTCGATCTGGCCGTCATTGGCTACGAAGTCCTCCACGCTCTGACCGGGCTTCGGCTTGGTCGGGGGCGGCATGATCACCGAGGTCGCCGGGCCGATCACGATGTGGCTGCGCAGAAGGGGCTTGGGCCGCTTGGCGGCGGCGCGCTGTTTGCTGGTCATTCCTCGGGCTTCCTTGGAAAGGCCCCGCTCCGCACGCCGCCATCCAAGGGGATGGACGGGGACGAGGGCGACGTGCGGAGGGGACTGAGGCGAGTATGGCTTGAACGAAGACGAATGGGGCGGCAACCGGGCCTGTCAGTGCGCAGGTTGTCCCTGGCTGCCGGCGATGATTTCGTCGAGCTTGCGCAGGATCGGCTGCGCGGCCTGGTCGATCTCCAGCGGTGGGCGATGCAGTTCGTCCTCGGGGAAGCCATCGGTGAGGTCGCCGAGGGCGCTCAGCGCCTCGCGAAGGATCTGCGCAACTTCGATGGCCAGTGCTGTGTCCAGGTTGGTTGAGGTGGTCATGTCGCTGTCCGCTGGGAAGGTCTGGCCAGAAAGCCATGCGCGCATCCGCACGAAACTTAGGCTGGGCGTCCTACGCGGCGAGCAAGCCCGTCTGCTTTCCAGCGTAGGCGGCACCGGCGGCGATCAGGGCGTACTCGGACGCCAGCCTCGTGGCGAACTTGCGCTGGTGCGGCTGCGCGTGACCGGTCAGTTCGGGCGCCAGCGTGAGTACGTAATGCGCCGGCTCATGCCGCGTCTGGGGCATCCGTCCCACGCTGGCCAGGAACGGCTTCGTGGCGGCCGGGTCGATGAGGAAGAGCCGCGGCAGGCCGCCGTGCGTCGTCCAATCCGGGCCGACTTCAAAGCCCATCGCCACGCCGTGCGCGACCATCTGGCACTGGGTCATCGTGACGCATTGGATGGTCATCTCGGGGCGGATCTGGTGGCTGGCTTCGAGCTGCATTTGAGGTCTCAGGGCGGAACAGGGGTGAAGGCTAGGGGGCGCGGCGCGAGTGGAAAGTTGCGCCGCCTCAGCGATAGGCTTGGCGCTCGATGCGTTGTGCCTCGCCAAGATAGTAGTCGTGGCGCTTGCGTCGGTCTTCAGGCTGGAAGTAGGGATTGATCAGCTCGCTCTCGGCAGCTTCCCGATAGGCGAGCGCGATCCTGATGGGATCGTGGCGGTAGAGGTCGAGTTGGCTACGTGCGCTTTCCATGCCGGACGTTGCGGTTTCGTCGGGAGCAGCGTAGCCGCCGGTGCATCGCCGGGAGCATCGCAACCAGCACCGAAACAGCGGGGGATAGCGAACGGCTAGTGCCCCGCGCCATGCACGTCAGGTTCTTGATCGATTCACTCAGCGGCGGCTATAACGCAACAACGGCCAAGCCGCCGTTTTCGGACCAAGCATCCCAAAGGGGGGATCCAATGAAATTCGCACCACTTGCGCCGCTCGCGGCGGCGCTTCTGCTTGCCGCATGCTCGAACAATGACCCCGCCGGATCTGCTGCAGCAGACGGCGAAACCGACAGCCCCAGTGCCGTCGGATCCGCGGCGGACGCAAGCAGCGCCAAGAAGCCGGCCACGCAGCCGAAGATCGATCCGGATACGCCGGCCAGCGAGTTCGCCGTGCTGGGCGATGCCACCGATTGCCTGGGTATCTCCTGGAACATGGGCGACGACGAAGCAAAGGATCGGGTGCGCACGCAGTACGCCCAGATGCTCGGCGGACGCGAGTACGACAGGACGACGGACGCATTTGCGAAGAAGGACTACATGGCATCGCTCGAGCCGGAGATCGCCTCTCGTGTGGCTCCGTACGAAGGCAAGCGCCTGTATTCGTACACCACGGACGTTGGTGACGACCCCTATCGGGAATACAACTTCGAGCACAAGGGCTTCTTCGACAGCTCCAGGATTATCTGGGGCGGCTCGGGCCGCGTCTTCAGCCAGCACGAGGGCAGGGGCGGAAGGCAGGCCTACTGCTATGTGCAGTTCACCAATGGCGAAAAGTGGAAGGGGCCCCAGAGCCAGTATTACGTGCCGGATGAACAAGAGGCGCGTGCGGCATCTGCAGCGCTGGCGGCGCGCAAGAGTGCCGTCAAGGTCTACTTCCACGTGGATGACATCGGCAAGTCCGACACCAGTTCCAACGCCCCGCAAATCAATGCGAGCATGGTTCGCATCGAACTGGTGGACGCTGAAGGTAAGAAATTGGCAACCGCTGTGCCGGTCAAGACCGACGAGGAAGCGGCAGCGGAGAAGGCCGCTGCGTCCAATTGCTTCCACCCGATCGACTGCATGTAAGCGCGCCGGTGGAGCGGGTTTGAGAGAGGGGGCGCAAGCCCCCTTTCTTTTTGAGTTTCCTTGGCGGCCGGTCAGGCGGTCAACATTGCCTGCACGCGCTCGATCTCCGATGCGCTGTGAGGCGTGCCGCCGCTGTTGAGGTCAAGGTAGTGCTGCAGCAGCTCGCGCTTGGTGGCAAAGGTGTGCATCGCGAAGCGGAAGCGGAAGCCGGTGCGCCGGCGGACGTCGAACGGTGTCCCCTCGAAATCCTGCACTGACCTGCCAAAGGGCAACACCTTGCCGTCGAGATACTCGATCACGGTCGTCAGGCGCTGCAGGCCGTCGATGATCTGGACTTCGCGTGGCAGCTCGCCCAGGTAGCCGTCATCATCCCAATGCGGAGCGTTGAACTGGATCACCATCGTCTCGGGAGGGATGACGCCCCGAAGCGCGTTCTCGATGTAGTGAGCCTGCTGCCGGGGCGACCACGTGCGACCGCGCTGGAAGTCAGGATCGAGGTTGAGGCCGTAGTCCTTCGACCACCCCGCGAGGGCTCGCTCGATACTCCCCCAGTAGTAGTCGGCAGACCACTGGCTGCGCGCGAGAGGGCGAACCAGTGCATGGGCCGCAGCGGTGGAGAGGGGCGTGTGTCCGGTGTTCAAGGCAAGGGCTGTTCGTGTGACCTTGGTCCAGTTCACAGGACCAGCGGGCCGGCGAAAGTTCGCGCCGCGCCGCTCAGGCGGCGAGCGCGGCCGGAGCCTGGCTCGCCTCGCGGATCCCCAGGTATCGCAACAGCCACGGTCCCATGTGGGCATGTATGCGCTCCCACTGCGCGCTTGGCGTACAGTCGTGCATCACCGGCCAAGCGGCGCTCGGCGCACGGTTGAGCTCTCCCAGTAGGACTTCGGCCGCCCGTGCGAGCTGGGGCGAAGGAAGGCTGTTTTGACGCGAATAGTGCTGGCGGATCTCCAGCCGCGTGGGATCGCGCCCCGCGCGCACCAGTTCCAGCGTGCTGCGTGCACCGTTGGCGCGGCAGGTGAGCGAGACAATCCGGCTTCGGCCGAGGTAGCAGGCAGTCGTGTACCCGGCGACGCAATGTCCAAGATCGACTGCCTCTTGCGCGAGCTGCTCCGGTGCGACCAGCTCGCGCACCACAACCCCTGGCAAGGCGCTGGCGACCGCGGGGTCAACGGTACCGGGCCACGATGGCGCATCGCGGAGCTGGGCGGCCACTACCGCCTGCGCTGCCACCGTCGCCTGCACGTGCCGGCGATGCCACTCCCGAGTCAGGCGCACGAGCTGGGTCAGGTTCATCGCAGCCACGCGCTCGATCATGGCGGGACCGTGGGCCGGCGCATGCCGCAGGTGGATGAGCGGGTCGCGCAGCGTCGACAGGGAGCGGGACGGATCGACCAGCTCGATGGGGCCACGCACGCCACGGAAGAGGGACGCGGCGAGGTCGGGCGGCAGAACCTGACCATCGTGGACGAACGTCGCTGCTCCGATCGCCATGATCGCCGCACGCCACTGCTTGCGGCTGGATGGCCACAGGTGCGGAGGAAGCTGTGCGCACAGTCGGAGGGTGTCCAGCCCGGGGAAGGGTCCGAGACGCTGCGGGGTGAGGCCGCGGAATCGACGCACCTGCGCTTCGGTCAACCCGAGCGTGCTCGCCAGGGCAGGCACCAGCGGGCGGCCACCCTCGATCGCCATCGGGATCTCGCCCGAGGTTTCGATGCAATCGCCCAAGGCCCAGTTCATGAGCGCGGGATAGGCGCGGATGGCCTGTACCCACTTCCAGCCGTTCTCGCCGAAGACGTGGCGTGCCTGGCGGGCATGGGACAGGGTAGCCATGGCTGCATGGCGCAGCGCGGCCAAGCCGTCGGGATTGAGGCGGGCACAGAAGGCCTTGACGGCGTTGGTGGCCATGCCGGCCAACGCGCGGGGACGCGAGTGGTCGTACCCGCCGCGCATGGAGCGGATCTTCAAGCTTGCCCCCGTGCGCTTGGCGTAGGCCGCGCTGATGCGGGAGCACTCGTAGGAGTAAGCACGGGAAGCCAGCCCGGCGACGTTGCCCGGCGCGAGGGCGTGCGGCGCGGCGTAGGTGTCCACCAGCTCCAGCGCACCGGCAGGGGTGATGCGGGCCAGCGTCACGCCCGCCACGTTGAACTCAACCGTGCCCTCGTCGCGCTCAAGGACCTCAAAAGGATTGGCGTAGGAGACCTCGACGAACGCCGCGCGGAAGGCCTGCAGGTTCCCGACCTCGAAGATTGGCCCGTGGCCTCCAAGGTCGTTGGGGTCGCGATACCAGGTTGCTGCAAGCCGCGTCGCCAGCCTGCCAAGATGGCGGATGCGTTGGCGCCGCTCTCGGGTCGCGCTGTCGACGTTGCCCATCGTCAGCCCCCGGCTGTCGGCTTGGCTGCGGTCCGGCGGCGCGTGGCCTTCTTGGCGGCAGCCTGCTCGGCCACGATCTTGCGCACGTACGGCTCGAGGTGGGTGACCATGCGCTTGGCGCGCCCGTCGCCGTGGGAACCAAACTGCCGGGCGATCTCGTGGAAGGCCGCGATGACTTCTTCCTGCGCCGGAGTCATGCCTGCACCGCCATGAGCTCGATCGGGCTGCGCGGCAGGGCGCGCGCAGGCGCCTGAACCGTGACGCCGGCCAACTGCAGACCGAGTTCGTGGACCTCGTGCTCCTGCATTGCTTCGAACTGCCCGTGTCCCGCGGCGATGTGCTGGATCCGGGCGGGCAGGGTGCCGAGAACCTGGTGCTCCTGCATGAGCCGCAGGGCGGCAAGGATGGTTGCGGTTTCGCGTGGTCCGAGGTTCATTTGAGGCTCCTGAAAGGCTTGCTTGGAAGGATGCTCTCGCGTCGCCGTCTGGAAAGTTGAGACTTCTGACCCGGGCCCGTCCGTCGCGCGCGAGTCCCGTTGTCCAAGCTGGATGGAGCAATCTTCGGAGGGTCCGCCGGGCCAGAGCATTCCAACCGCAGCCCGTGGCCAGCTGGTTGCTAGCCCAGGCAGCGGGCGAAAAAAAACCGCAGCGGACCCGGTCAGGGGTCCGATGCGGTTCATGACGCGGCTCAAGCAGCCGCGGCGGTCTCAGCCTCGTCTTCTGCGGTTTCGGACTCGGCCTTCACTCGGGCCCAGAAGGTGGGATCCGAATCGTCGAACAGCTTCTGGATCACGGGGGCGGCATCTGCGGCCCGGTCTGCAGCAAGCATCCTGGCGAACTTGAAACCGAACGGCTCGGAGATCTCGTAGTCGAACACGAACGGCTGGCCGTAGGGTTGGAGGCCATGTTCGCCATAGCGACGCTGCATCTCGGCGTCCAGGGCGGGCGCGTAGCCGATCAGCCCAGTCATCAGACCGACCTCGCCGCCGAAATCGTCCGGGTCGAACTCCAGGCCGGCGGCGATCGCGGCACGGAAACCGAACGCTCGGAGTCTCATCCCGCCCCCGACTTGCGCGGCTCCATCCCGCGCCTGCCGGGGGAGCGCGGCTTGGCCGCGCGATAGACAAGTTCGCGGTTCAACGAGGTCGGCTGTCCGGCCGGCGGTGTACTGCCGACCGCGCACGCACCCTCTCCCCGCGCGTCGATTCCCCCGCTCCTCGGGGTACTCAGGAGTCGCAGCCCTTCGGCGGCGATGTTCGTTGCTGCATTCAGGTCGCGCTGGTGATCGGCCCCGCAGCTGGCGCAGCGCCAGGTCCGGTCGCGCAGGGTCAGTCCGACGTGGACATTCCCGCACCCCGAGCAGGTCTTGCTGCTGGGGAAGAACCGATCGACCGTCACGAGCGTGCGACCGTGCCATGCCGCCTTGTAGGTCAGTTGCCGACGGATCTCGCCCAGGCCGGCATCGGAGACGCTGCGCCGGAACGCACGCCGCCCCATGCTGCGGGCCATCGCTTTCACCGCCAGGTCCTCGATGGCGACCACGTCGGCTTGCCGGATCACGCTCGCGGTCAGCTGGTGCTGGTGGTCACGCCGGCAGTCAGCCACCTTTGCGTGGAGCGTTCCGATGCGACGCTTCGTCCTGCGCATCCGGCCCGACACTGCGATCCTGGTGTCCTTCGGGAGCGGCTTGGCTGGGTCCAGGCCCTGCCGGCGTGCGGCGGCGTCGCGCTGGCGCGTGTACTGGCGTTGGTAGCGCCGCAGGCGCTTCTGGTGCGCGGCCAGGTGTTTGGGCGCCGCGACGATCTGGCCCGTGCTCAGGGCCGCGGTGTCCTTCAGGCCCAGGTCCACGCCCACCACCGGCGCGAACGGTTGTACCGAGTCCGGCCGGGGCACCTGGTCTGCTGTGAACGCGGCGAACCATCGACCGGCGGCATCACGGCGCACCGTCACCGAGCGCAGGCGACCGGCGAGCGGTTCGCTCACCCGGAAGCGGACCTTGCCGATCCCGTCGATCTGCACCACGCCGCGTTCGCGCTCGACCTGCGCGCGGCGCTGGTCCAGGGTGAAACGGACCGCATCAACCGTTCCGCGCTTCTTGCGGCGGGGGCGCTTGGCGCGCCCAGCGAAGAAGTTGGTCAACGCCCGGTCGAAATCCCGCAACACCTGATTGAACGGTTCGCGCGGCAGGCTCGCCAGCCATGCGGTTCCATCCGCCTGCCGTAGCGCCGTGAACTCGCGCGACAGCTCAACACCGTTGAGCCGGGTCCCGTCTTCGCGCCACGCCGAGTCCTTGCGCGCCAGCGCCCAGTTCCAGACGAACCGCTTGGCGCCCAGCAACCGCCCCAACGTTCGCGCCTGGGTAGGCGTCGGTCGGAGCCGAACCCGGTACGCGCGTTCGATGGTGGCAGGGGACTCGGTCACGAGGTCAGTGGATCACACGGCGGCGGCGCCGCAAGTTGGAACACCGCGAACTCACGGGATGAGACAGCGCTACGGCAAGCCGCCGGGCGTCCACCTCGCTATGCCGCATCGCCCGAGATGGTGCTGGCGGCATCACGCTCCGATCTGACTCAGGCCGGCGGGGTCGCTCGCTTCCCTGCGAGCTTCGGCGCTGTATCAAATCGCGGACGATGCAGGCAATCGACCGGCCTTGTCTCCGGCGAGCCTCAAGGCTCCCTGCATCGTCCGCTCGGGGCTCGTGTTGGTGGCAGTGTACGCGCTATGCCAGTTTCAGGATGCGATGACGCTTGCCTGCTGGAGTATCGAGCGGGCCAGCTCGTGGCTGGCGCGCGCCGTGGTGACGCCAAGGCGGTTCTCGTCCCTCGTGGCCAGGCCGAACATGTAGCGCGTGCGGCCGTTGTGGAGATGGGCCGAGACGATGAAGCCGCCGCCGTTGCGGCAGGCGAAGACGAACGGCGTGCCGTCAGGCTCCATCAGCAGGACGCCATGCCGGCTGGGCTTGTACCAGCCGGCCGTGCCATGCCGAGGCACAAGGGGCACTCCCGCGCGCGAACGTGGCGCGCGGGCGAAGGTCTGGCCATTGACATGGATCGTCGCCGGTGACTCGCTCAACCCTTCTCTCCTCGGATCGCGGCGATGACCGTGGCGAGCGTCTTGTCGTCCCCGACAAGATCGAGCAAGCCCTGTTCGCCGTGCAACGTGACGTAGCGGTTGAGCAGTTCAGCATCCGGGCGGGCATAGAACGGCTGGAATCCTGCGGTGGCAATGAGTCCGAGTTCCATGGTGGACAAGCCTGTCACCAGCAGGTCGTCCGCAAGCGCGTTGATCAGGTATTCGCGCACCTGGAGCGGCAATGGCGCCAGCGTGTAGTCGGGCACGAGGTCGTGCAGGGTCAGCGGCTCGTCGCAATCCTGGCACTTGTAGGGAGTCGCCTCGTAGGCTGGGTGCTGGGATTCCCAGTACGTATCGCTTTGGCCGGTGTACTGAGCCTCGATCTGACCGTCCTCGTTCAAGACGAAGCAGACGCGCGAGCAGGTGGAGACGAGATCGTCCGTGGCGATGGAGTCGGAGCCACAGTGCGGGCAGGCAACGTCGATTGGAATGGGTTGGGTGGTGGCAGTGGTGTTGTTCATGGCGTGTTCCCGGTTGGATGTGTCCATGATCTGGGAGCGCAGACAACGTGAAACTTAGCCGACCCCTGGCCGCGTTCGGTAGGCGTCGAGCGCGGCGTGCGACAAGGACAGACATAGCACCAGTGAACCAGCAGGCTATGTTGGCCTGGCTGGCCGCGTCATTGTCCGCGATGGGTCAGGGGGTCGGCGGCGGGGAGGCATTGAGAGCGTCGGCATGCTTCTGGGCAGCGTCGCTGGAGCGGTACTGCAGCCGGCGTGTGCCCGAGGCGTTGATGCGGTACTCCCACAGTCCGGGCTGGCCGGGAATCGGTCGGGCCACGCCGTAGCCCTTGCCGACGGCGCGGGCGTGCCACTTCAGGGTGGGTGCGCGGGATGGCGCGTCGCTCATGCGATCAGGCCGGCTCGAGGTAGGTGCTGTCCGACGCGACGAACTCGCAGTCGAACGAATCGACATGCCACTGGAGCAGCTCGGCATCCGTGCGGGTGGTCAGGGCCCGGTAGCCGCGCTGCGCGGTGTCCAGCACGAAGCCGCGGGCGAAATCGCTGTCGCTCAGGACCGAATCGGCCAGGTCGTCAGCCAGGATGCGGATCAGCTCGGCGCGGTCTTCGGGTGCGAGCGGCTGGCCCGGTTCGTCGTCGCCGGCCGCGATGGTTCCGATCAGCTGGGCGGCCAGCGCCACACGCTCGGCGTAGGGCATCGCACGGGCGACTTCCAGACCCTCGTACGCAACCGCGGTCTCGACGCTCACCGGCCTTGCGGCGGCGTGCTGGGCGAGGAAGCAGGCGCAGGTGTAGGCGACGTTCCAGGCGATGTCGGCGGGGAGCGGGCCGCCCGGCTGGTCCTGGTAGTCGTCCTGCGCGAACTGGACGATTTGCGCCAGGATCTCGGCCAGGGTGTCGAGCGAGTAGCGTCTGGGCTCCGTGGCGGACGCGGCGGCGGGCGTGGCCTGCGGGACGGGGCGCTGGCCGGCGCGGGCCTCGGCCCATTCCTCCAGCATGCGATCCACCAGGGCGAAGCGCGTTTCGCGAGGCATGTCGGCGTCCAGGCGGAGCTTGTCGTGCAGGACCTCGGCCGTCAGCTCGCCAGCGGCCGGCGGCAGCAGATCGGCCACGCGGCGGGCGCATTCAGAGGCAGTCTTGGCCGAGATGTCGGCCGCCGTGCGACCCTGCACCTGCGCCTCGTAGATGTCGCAGGCGATCAGGCAGGAGAGCAGCTGCGGGAGGAAGGTGGCGGCGGGGTAGTCCATGTCGTACTCGTTCGATTCTCGGGTGGTCAGGGCGTTCAAGGCTGGAACTCCAGCGTGCTGCCCGTTTCCTCGTAGGAGTCGGTGCGCCAGTTGAGTCGGTAGTAGCGCCACAGCTCCGCGTCGGGGTCCCACACGGCGCGCAGGCCGCAGTCGGTGTGGCGCACGTCCTGCAGTGCCGCGGCCGCGGTAACGGCGCTCATGCCGCCACCCCCAGCTGTCGGCGACAACGCTCGCGCCAGCGCACGGCGTTCCCGGATTGATCGTCGCTCCGGTCGAGGATTGAGAGTGGGCAGTCAAACAGGTATGGACCTTCCGCCTCGGAGACGGTCTTCATGCCCCATTCGCCGTCCTCCATCTCCAGCAGGTGCATGCGGATGAAGCAGCTGCCTTCCGGGTGGGCCTCGGTGCCGAACCCCGGGCGGACCTGGTGGAGCGTCCAGACATGGTCGTCGTGGACACTGTGGTCGATGACGGTCGTGCGGCAGATGGGATTTAGCATGTGCGCGATCATCTCGTGCCGGTCGTGCCATCCGAAGCTCCAACCCATGTCCATTCTCCTGTGCTTACGCCGGGTTCCGCCCGGTCGGTGTCGCGTATCGCGATGGGGACATGGTGGCAAGGCGCCAGCGGCGGGAAACTTGCAGCTCCGCACGCACAGCAAAAGGCCCGCGCGGGGCGGGCCTGTGGAGCTGCTCTTGCTGGACGGGCGGACCGTCCGAGGTGGACGCCTAGTTGTACTGCATGCCCCGGATGGCGGCGGGCAGCTGTGTGCCCAGCGCCTTCTCGGCGCAGGCGCCGTCGCATCCCCATTCGCCGTCGCCAACGCTGACGATCTCCGCGCTGGCCGGGTCGATGACGGTGTAGTTGATCGGAAGGCAGTAGCTGGACGCACAGTGCGCAGCGACCACCAGGCGGGCGCCGTTGGGGGTCGCAACGCAGTGGACCTGCGCGAAGTTCTCCATCGGGATCGTGCCGCCACTGTCCTTGTCGGCCCGCAAGGTCTTGCCGCCTGCGGTGATGGTGATCGAACCCTCGAAGCCATCGATGTGCTGTTCCTCGCCGGCCCCAATGCCGTCGATGGCGACCTGGGCGGCTCCGCAGGTTCCAGTGACGTCGGCCCCGTCGGTGTTCATGCTATCGAGAACAATGCTGGGTCCAGACTGGGCGCTGGCCAGCGCAGGCGCCAGGAGGAGGGCAGCGAGGGCAGTTCGCATGGTGGTCATGTCAGTTTCCCTTTGGGCTCTGTGTGGGTTCGTCGGCGAACGGATCGTCTACCTGGGCCAACAGCCGATTCTGCCTGGCCACTCGCTCTTCGAGCTGGGCCACGCGGGTCTTGAGCTCGCGGATCTGTTGGTTCTTCTCGGCAACCTCTGCCAGCAGCTTGTCGGCCTCGTGCTTCCACTTCTCAACGATCTGGGGGCTGACCCGCCCACCGGAACTCGGTGGCGAGAGGGTGGTGCCGGTGTAGACGGGAGCGTGGTTCCTCGCGACCGGCTTGTAGGACAGGAACAGGTACAGCTGGACCAGAATCGTCACCGTCATCACGACCAAGAAGATCTTGTAACTCGCGTGAGGCTGGCCGCCGCCGAACACCAGAACGGTGAGCACAACGATCACGCCGAGCGCCGCCAGGACCGACAGAGGACGCCACAGGCGCCGAACATGGGGATCGGTGCTGCGCATGGCGATGGCGAACGCGCCAAGCCCCAGCAACCACAAAGCGATGAGGGGAATAGGGCCAGCCGCGAAATACACCATCCCCACCTGGACGGCGACGGTGACCAGGAAGATGAGCATGCGCATGAGAATTCTCCTTTTCTGTTGAGCAAACGCCGTGCCGCCCTCGCGGGCAGCCGGTAGCAGTGACACGCGACGAATCAGCCGCGTACTAAGTGCGTGGCGTCTGTTTCCCTGGACGATGCGGTGATGCGGTGCATGCTGTTCCCCCTGATATGGCCAACTGGCCCCCCAATCGGCCGGACTTGGCGCCCGTGCCGATTTGATACCACGACGGGCAGGTTGGGTGCCATGCAACACCCAGCGCGTTCAGGTTTCGGCCGGCGTGGGCGGCTGGGTGGATGGCAGCGAAGCGGTATTGGCTTTCACAGACACCCAGTCCACCTGGCACTCGTCCTCGCAGTCGTCGCAATGTCCATCATCGAAATACGAGCTGACGACCCAGTTCCCTGCATCTTCGTCCCACCGCGCGGCCGCGTCGATGCAGATATTCGGTCCCCCGCAGCGGTTGCACACCGGGCTCTGGGTGGTAGCGTTCATGCAGCCTCCTGTTCGGCTTGATCGGCCTGCTCGCCGGCTGGGAAGCCGTACACAGGTTCGCCAGCGTCGCTGCCGGGATGGGCCAGTTGGCAAGGGTGGCACCAGGTTGCGTCCAGGACGTCCAGGACAGTCCAGGTCTCGGTTTCCCTGTCCCATTGCGCGGTGGCATCGTGGCGAATATCGTGACTGCCGCATCGCGCGCAGTACCAGGTTTGCTTCTCGGACATTGCGTTTTCCTTCGGTGTTCCGGAGCCGCCGGGTCGGGGCCGCGCGTCGATCACGCGGCCGGGTTTGCCGCTCAAGGCAGGCGGACGGTGCGCGCGTAGCGGACGACGTTCTCAAGCTGGATGTAGAGCTCGGAGAGCGTATCCACCGCGTCCGAGCCCTCGATTGCGTCATCGCCGTGCAGGTCGATGCCATGCCGTTCCCAGATCGCCTCGCATACCTCGTTGGCCAGCGCCAGAACGCCGTCATCGGACTCGGTGACCATTCCCTCCAGCTGCTCGGTGGTCATGCCCTCGCAGGCGCGCAGGCAGGCCGCAACGCGCCGCTGCTGATCGGTCTGGCTGGCGGGGGTCGTGTTCATCGGTCTTGGCTCGTCTGGTTGGAGTCTCTCCAATATGCGAGATTGACCGGCGCCGGAAAGTTGGGCGGTCGTGCGTTGGCAGCAGCCAAACATGCGAACGCCCGGGCATGCCGGGCGTCGAAGCAAATCAGAACCGCCGGTTTGGCGGTTTGTTCGGACGATCAGTTCGAGTCGGTGAGCTTCTGGAGCCGAATGAGGATGCTGCCCACCTTGGACAACAGGTAGCCGAAAAAGGCACCGTTAAGACCGGCGGCGATGAACATGGTCACCAAGACGCCATTCCACACCGCTTTCTCGCCGTATGCACCGGAAACTCTGCCAAATCCGAACACGCATATCAGACTTCCGAACAAGCTCAGCCAAATGATCACGTTGCCGATCCGCGCTGCGGTCTCGCCTTCTTCCAACTTGGCATCGGCTAGCTCCGTTCTGACTGCGCGCGCCGCTCGCTCGGATTCTGCGTGCGCCTGGGAACGCTGACACGAGTCACACAGTTCCATGGCGAAGCCTGCCACGTCGCCGCACATCCGGCACTTTGCCATCTATTCCCCCTAGTGTTCGTGGATCGGATTAATCGTTACGCTCGCCCGCGTGCTTTGCCTCATCAAGCTACACCAACATCCACTGCAACTCGTAATTCGGTGGCGGCCCGGGTTCGAGCCTGCCCTCTTGCAAGCCGCGACCACGCATGGGCTGGCAAACCAGGCAGCAGAATCAATGGCAGCCCGGGTTGGCCATTAGGGCATGCGCATGGGTGGGCCAGCCAATGTTAGCGGCCGGGGGGCCACTGCGGACTACCCGGCGATGCGCAACCGAACCCACTCACCACCGATCGGCAGACCGTGGCCGGTGTCGCTACTGTCGAACACGGTGAAATCAGGGCCGCTGGTCCAGCCGTCCTCGTTGGACCAGAGGTCGTCCGGACACTCCGCGCTGCGAATGATCCAGAAGCCCGGGCTGCCATCCGGACCGGGGCAGGCGGTCTGCGGGAGCGCGCACACCACCACCGCGGCGGGGTAGGCATCCTGGCACTGCTCGACCGCGTGGCCGGCGTCCTCGGCCCAGCATGGGAAGCCAAGGGCCTGCGTTTGCTCCTCGCGGTACTCGACCAGATAGGGGGTCAGGGCGGCCATTACCAGTCGAACTCCGGCAGGCCGTCGATGCTGTCGCCGTCGGCATCGAGTCGCACCCACTCGAAGCCTTCGCCGCGCGCCCAGGCCAGGACATCGCGCAGGCACTGGGGCGCGTCCTCGGGCAGGTTGTCGGTGTCGGCGCAGTAGAGCATCGAGCCGTGCGCGCCGCCCATGCAGGGCGTGTCGTAGAACTCCTCGCCGGGCAGCAGCTCGTGCAGCTCCTGGCCGACGGCGGGCGTGATGTGTGCGGTGGAGATCACCGGCACGCGCATCACCCAGTAGCCGGTCTCGGCTCGCTTGTCCATGAAGGTCTCCTCGTGGTGAGGCCGCGGATTGCGGCTCTAGGAACAGGCTAGGGCGCGAGACAGGGCGAGAAAGTTGGCCAGGCCCGCGCGCCGGGGCCGGATCAGCGTGATGCGCTGTCCGTGGTGGGCGGCTTGTTGCCTTCGGCTGCGACGCGCAGACCGACTAGGACCGGGTGGAAGCGGTGGAGGCGGCCCATCGCGTG
Source organism: Pseudomonadota bacterium (assembly GCA_023395465.1). Lineage (GTDB taxonomy): Bacteria > Pseudomonadota > Gammaproteobacteria > Xanthomonadales > Xanthomonadaceae > Luteimonas. The sequence continues at coordinate 25,082 of JAEWZE010000048.1, read as the reverse complement.
CAGGAGCGCGGGCGCGATCGCGGCGCCCACCGCCGGCTCGCCAGGAATCCCGTCGCGCACGGCGAGGTAGGCCATCATCTCGGCGCGGGCTGCGGTGACGTCGCACCCAAGCCGCGCCTGGCAGTCGTCCAGCCAGCCGAGGCAGTCGGCGGCGCTGGCGTCGCGCAGCATGACATCGTCGGTGCAGGCCTCGTAGCGCTCCCCGGTGGACAGGCGCATGGCGGCCACATGTTCGATGACGCGGTCCCACAGCCATTCGAGCGCGGCCGCGCGCCCGGTGGCCGCATGCTCCGCTTCCAGGCGCATCACGCGAACATGTCCTGCTGGGTCAAGGGGCGTGTGAACAGGCCCTCACCGAACTCCTTGAGCAGCTGGGCCTTGAACACGGGGTCGCGCTCCGCTTCGAGCCGCAGGTGGGCGACGAAGGCGTCAGTCGTGTCGCCCGACTCGAACAGTTCGTCCATCGAGCGCTCGCTCAGCTGGGTGCGCGATTGCAGCCTATCGGCCAGGCCGTTGAGATCGGCCAGGCAGTCGCGCCTCAAGCCCTCGCGAATGAATGCCACGCCGGCAGCCATCCACTTCGGCCCGCCGAAGCTGCGGCGCGAAGCCTCGCGCAAGTCTTTGTCGAGCGCGTGCATCGCGCGGGCATCTTCGAGTGATCCAGTCCAGTAGTACATGCTTGCCCCCTTGTCGCGGATATGCCGGCCGAGTCCGGTACTGCAACGATCTTGCTCTAGGCAAAGCCCAGCGAAAGTTGAGGCAAGGTGCTGGCCGGCGCCACCGGGGAAGCACTGCGACCGGAGGGGGCAGGGGTCGGGTCGTGGTCGGGGTGCGCGTGGTGGGCATTGGAGAGCGGGCCGGTGAACAGGCGGTCGCCGAACCAGCTTCGTAGGCCGCGGTCCAGGTCGGGCTCTCTCGCCGCGGCGATCCGCAGGCGCGCAATAAAGGCATCCGACAGATCGCGATTCTCAAACAGCTCGTCCGTGGCGCGCTCACTCAGCGCGCTGTGTGGCCCGCGCATGTCGCCCAGCAGGTTGAGGTGGTCCATGCAGCCGCGCTTGAGCCCCTCGCGCAGGAACTCGATACCCGCGTCTTGCCATGCCCGGCTGCCGAGCTCCGAGGACCGCATGGCGTTGTATCGCCGTTCCATGACCACCGCGTCGGTGTGTAGGCGCCGCGAGACGGCGGCATAGCGCTTTGGCGCAGCGGCGCGCGAGGGAACGGCTTCGTTGGCGCTGGGCATCGGTGGCTCCATCGAGAAGATGGACCTACTACAGCAGGCCGGGCGGCCGGCGAAAGATGCAGGTCAGTTGCAGTGCGTAGCGATGGCCGCCTCGTCGTGTTGCAGGTGCCAGTAGCCGCCGTTGGTAAGCGTGCGGCCAAAGAGCGAAACGAGCATGCGCTGTCCGAGATCGTCGCTGATAGCGAACAGGCGAACGTCCGGGCGGACGACTTCGGCTGCGTAGCCGTGGCCCACGGTCAGCGCAAAGCCCGTGCGCCGCGGCGGCTGGCGGTCGATGACGATGACGATGACGGGGTCCGGTGTGGACGGCTGGGATGCGAGGGCGGTGTGCATGGCTGGCTCCGGGGTCGAGGAGCCATGGAACCAGCCGCGGGCGGCTGCGAAAGTAGGCGCGCCGGATTGGCCGCGCGCAAGTCGTGATGTCAGCCGGTGGCACGGACCGGCCTGAACCGAGTGGGCGGCTACGACTCCGCCAGGTCCGCAACAGCAGGGGCTTGGCCGCTGGCTTCGCCGCCCGTCTGGGCTGACTGAAGCGCATCCTCCAGCGCCTGGGCGACTGCAATGTCCAGCGCGGAGGCATCGGGCAGGGCAACAGGTGCGCGCTGTTTCACCAGGGCTTGGCATACGGGCTCGAATGCCGCCTCGAGGAACCCTGGCCGGTCCTTCGATGCGTACAAGTCGCGCAGGAAGCCCGGCCGGATCGTCTTCTCGACCTGCTGGATCAGCGCGTCGACCTCCTGTCGGTCCAGCATGTAGTCCGACGCGAGCTGGGAGAGCTGCTCCTGGATCACCGGGTACAGCGCCACGGCGTCATCATCCACGAATCGATCGAGTGCCTTCTTGGACCCCATCGCGGCAAGGGTGCCGCCGGTCAGGGATCCGACGATCCCGCCTGCAATGCCTCCCACCGCGGTTCCCAGGATGGGCACGACGGAGCCCAGCGCGGCTCCTGCGGCGGCGCCGGTGAACCAGCCGCCGGCGCCGCCGGCGACGCCGGTCGCGTTGACGGTCAGGTTCTTGCCGAACTGCTTCCACGAGATCCTCTTGGAGAACGTGGCGCGATAGAGGTCGGGAGTGGCGATGACGGCGGTCACGACCACGGACGTCACGACGTTGCTGCGGACCAGCTTGGCAACATGATTGGTCGCCGCCGCGCCGTGGACCGATCGCCCCAGGCTGGCGGCAGCGATCTTCTCGATCACCAGCTTCCCCGCCCGGGTGCCCTGCACGCTCCGCACGCCATCGCGCGCAGCCACCACGCCGATGGCGGCGGCCTTGGTGCGAAGGACCTGGGAGGTGGCAATGCCGGCGGTGAAGGACAGGGTGCCGGTGCCCAGTCCATTGAGGGCGGCTTCCTTCAGGGCGGCCTGGGTGTCCACTCCGTTCCACTTCAGCTGGGCGAAGTTGATGGCGAAGGACACGCCGCACGCCAGGCCGGCGCCGACGGCATGGGTCTTGGCGTCGTACTTCAGGCCGTCAATCGTGCCTGCACGCGCGATGTTGCGAGCCTGCCTGTACGTGACCCGGCCCTTGTGGATGATCGATTCGGCGTCGGCAGGGTTCGAGACGCCGGGGACTTTGCCATCGGCGATCTTCGTGCGCATCTTGGCCACGCACGCCTCGTACTGGTCGGCCGGCACTTCGAGCCGCTGGCCTGCATACCGGTACACGCCCTCGCTGTCGAAGGCGGACCGCATGGTCTCCGTCGCGGACTCGTAATACTTCGTCTGGATCCGGATGCCGTCGACGATGCGATCAGGACCGTTGAGGGAGCAGTCCCTCCCCGCATACTCGACCTTGCGACCGCTGAACGCGTCGCCCAGGGCGTTGGCATCCTCCGCGGCAAAGCCCGTCCCACCCTTGGTGTGGAACTTGTTGATCTGGGTCTGCTCCAGCCCCACAGCGATCTGCGGTCCCACGGCCAGCTCAGGCTTGATCTTGCGGTCATCCGTGCCCTGGGTTGGGCGCTTGTCCGGTGTATCCAACTGCCGTGCCTCTTCGAGTCGTGAGGAGTCCGCGGCGCCGCGCGCCGGACGATCATCGATGCGTTGCGGGGTCAGCGCGGCGGGCAGAACGGCTCCATGATGCCGACGACGCGATCGGCGCCGAACATCACGGCGCCGGCGCCATCCTCCGGCTCTTCGCTGAACTCGTAGAGGAATGCGTTGAGGTGCTCGGTCGGCATGTAGCCGCCGCCCATCGACTTGGAGGTGGGCTGGCCGAGGACCTGCACGACCTCTTCGGGCGTCATGTTCGGCTGGACCCGCCGCCAGGCTTCCGCACGCTGGCAGCTTTCGTACACGCCGTCATGGTCCGGGTTGGTCAGCCGCGCGGCGGAATACTGGACGAGCTGGCCGTTGAGGATCGTGGTGATCAGCCACTGACGCTCATCGGCCGTGCGGTACTCGTAGTCGGTGCCGAACGCTCCAGCCTGGCGGGTCAGGCGCACGCGGCCGGGCTTGCCGAGGATCTCCTCCACCTGCGCCTGGCTCATCCCTGCCTTCAGCTTGAGGCGGGTCTCGGCTTTCAGCCACGCCGGATCGCCTGACTGAGCGAAAGCGGGCGCGGCGAGCGCGACAGCGGCGGCGATGGCAATGGCGCAGAGCTTCTTCATGTAGCGGCCCCCCTGTGGGCTGTGATCGTTGGACCTCCGGACCAGAAGCGATCCGGTGGGTGTTGCTACTTGCCCGTGACCGCGTTGATGGCGGCTCGAACGCGGTTGACCTGCCCCTTGTCAGCCAGCCCGGCGCCTGCCAGCTCTTCAAGGGTGCGCGCGGCAGACTCCATCTCGGACACCAGCGATTCCAGCCGCTGGGCCGCGGCCTCCGCCTCCTGGGCAGCGGCGTGCCGGGCGCCGTGCTCGCGCTCATGGCCTCGCGCGATCGCAGCGAGGCGATGCAGGAGGTCAGGTATGGATTGGTCGCTCGCCTGGGGCACAGCGGCTCCTAGCCGAAGAAGTTGCGTGCCTTATCGTCCAAGCCCACGAAGGACAGGATGTAGTAGAGGCCGCGAAAGAAGGCGTACTCGACCTCTATCGAGTCTCCGGAAAAGTCTGCCATCGCATGCAGCACGGGCACGTCTGGATGACTGAGCGAGAGCTTCTGCCACCTGAGACTCGACCGCATGGCGCCAGGGTGAAGCCTGTAGGCATCGTTCCCCAGCTCGATGAAGAATTGATCGTTCCCCGACTCCATCGCGCGGTGGGTCAGGTATCCCTCCACCAGGCTGAATGCGAACGTCCTCACTCCATCATCCGCCTGGAACGAAGCGTTCGGGTTCGCGATGTGACTCAGCCAGAGGGCCTGGCCGTAGTCGAGCTGCTCCTGCGACGGCGTCTCACCGCGCTTGAGGGCCCTGAGATCGCCACTATTGCGCACCATCTCCACCACCGAAAGCCGCGACAGTTCCTGGACTCGTGGATTCATCGGAGCATGCAGTGCAGGGTCGGGCTCGATCTTGCTGATGGCGAGCGGGTCGATATGGCTGTAATCGGGTGTGCCCAGCTTGCCGAGCCAGATGATGCCGATAAACAGGGCGACCGGAGCCAGAACGAAATTCCGGAAGAACCGCCACATGTCGTCGCGGATCTCGCGATCTACCTGACGATGCACGGAGGCCGGGATCGCTGCCATGCGGCGGGCATGGGCTTCCCCTTGCAATCGGCGATCACGCGCCTGGGTTTCGATGTGGGCCTTGATCGGTTCCGGAAGCCCGGACAGCACCCCACCCATGTTGGTACTCGCGGCGCGTGAATCCTGCTGGCTGTTGCCGTACTGGGCAAGGCGGTTCAGATCTTCTTGGCTGTGCGGCATGTGTCCCCCTGCATCCCTGAATGGGTGTAGGCGTTTCGCGGGCCCGTCCAAGGCGGAGACCGGCCTGGTGCGAGCACGCGATCGCAATAGTGTCGTCCCCGTGCGTAAAGTCAGGCGCACGGCGTCCTGTCGTCAATACATCGGCGCGAGTCCGTTCATTCTTGAGCCGGCACGCGCCTACATCGTGGGCCAGTCGAGCTCGCGCCACGCCACCACGCGCTCGAGGGTCCAGGCATCGGCGCAGCACGAGCGCCAGGTGATGCGGTGCTCCTCCTCCACGTCCACGCGGCAGGTGGCCACCAGTTGGCGGCGCGTGCCATCGCTATGTTCGACCACCACCAGCACAGGCGCGCTCTCGGTCTCCATCTCCCAGGCCTCGGCGGGGCGCGCAGGGGCCGGCGGCTCGCTGGCCGGGTGCCAGGTCGGCGCTTCCACGAAGCGCACCAGGCGAACGCGCGCGGTCTGGAAGTCGGTGCAACGTTGCACCATCGATCGGGCGCGATCCTCGTGCAGGAACAGGTCGGTCCGGCCTGCGTAGGATCCATCGGCACGGTAATAGGCCGCGCCCCATGCGTCGATCGGGCGGGCGTCTGGTGCGGTCGCGGGCACAGTAGGCTCCATCATGCAAGGACAGGATGCAGGCGCGCTCAGGCGGCCGCCACGAACGGCTCGGTGCCGGTGGCGCTCGCGGGCTCGATCGCCGTCACCCGCGCGGCGCAGCGGCAACCAGCCCCGCAGTTGGCGCGCTGGATCCGGAGCCGCAGCCCGGTGGGCACGTCGACCACCTCGCTGCCGCGCTCGTCGTGATCGCGCATCCGCTGCTGCATGTCGGCGGCGGAGATGAACAGGCGAATCCGGCAGGTGTGCTCGCCAAGGTCCGGGGTGTAGGTCACCAGCCCGGCGGGCGGCTCGCAGCCCTGGTCCTTCCGGTGGTCCGGGCTCCCACGCTCGAGGATCGCCGGAGCGTGTCGCTCGATCATCTGGTACAGAGCATGCGTCGTGGCGGAGGCTGAAGCAGAGGCGTGGGAAGGCATGGCGAGGCCTGATCGTTGAGTTGCCTCAACTCTAGGCGGCTGGCCCCACCGCCAAAATTAGCGTCCCGTACGCCCCGCCTGCTTGCGCGTGTGCGCATCCGTGGCACGGCGTCCGTTGCGGACGTTCACAGGTGCTCGACCAGGTGCCACAACGACTGCTCCTCGAGTTCGTCCCTGATCTCCTGCGCCGATGCCGGGTTGGGCAAGTCGCCCGAGGCTTCCTGCTGCCAATCGATGTGCCCGAGCAGGCGCACCATCGCGTCACTGAGCATCAAGGCCGCGGGCCACGATGCTTCCGGCTCCCCTTGGCGGATCGCCCACAGCTCCGGCATGTGCTCGGCAGACATCTCCAGCGCGTTGCGCGCGTCGTCGCCGGCTGCTGCGAAAAGTTTGGCCACCTTGTCCGCCATCTCCAGGCGGTACTCCCACTCAAGGGGAATCGCCCGTCGATCCGGGCCGCCCGGTCCGCGGTCGATGGCCAGGATCATGGTCAAGTTCGAGGGGACGCTGCGGGGCGCCCAGTACCGCGTCGGATCAGTCATTGAGGGACTCCAGGTACGTCTGCTGGAAGCGGTCTGGGTCGCGCGGTGGCGCTGATGCGCAGCGGCGTCCGGATTGGACGCCCTGGCCTCAGTGCCTGGTCTTCCCTTGCTTTCCGTCAGCTTCGAGGGCTTGGCGCAGGGGTTCGAGGTCCTTGAGGATCTGCGGCGCGACTTTCATGAAGCTCTCCAGGATCGCGTAGGGGATCACGACCTCGACCTGCCTGGTCTTGTCGGCAGGCGCGCCGGCAGCCTTGGTGTCGAACTGAACCCGCACTCCCGCGACCTCGGGGACCAGTTCGTCCACGCGAATGTGCTGGACGACCGGCTGATCGAAATGCGCAACCGGCCGGGCGGTGGCCGGCTGGCCTTGGCCGAAGCGAGTCGAGGCGTGGCGCTCCAGCAACTGGCCAATGGCATGCTCCAGCGAGGACACTGCCCAGGTCGGGAGAACGAAGTGACGGGGCTGCGGCGCCGCCGTCTTGGGCGCGAAGGGCCGGATCACGAGCACGAACTCGACTGCGTCGATGTCCTGGAGCGCGCGGGTGAATCCAATCTCGGCGCAGTAGGCCTGCGCACCGGTTAAAGTGAAGGCCGGGCCAGAGTCCGAGGGTGGGAGCGGATCGGCCAGCGGCGGCAGGGCTTGGCCGACGTGGGCGCGCTGCTCGAGCTTCTCGCCCAACTGCGGGAACAGCTCGTACAGCTGGCGCAGCACGGCCACGCCAATCAGCAAGGGCGGCAGGGAGGCATGGTCGTACGTGCCGTCGGGAAGCCGCGTGCGCTCGTGCACGACCGCCATTACACCCTCGCCACTCGGATCGAAGCCGCCGAACGTGATACCGACCGCTTCCGCATTCGGTTGATCGGCGTCGGCCATCTGTGCTCCTTTCGCGCAGTCGAGGCGGCAAGCATCGCACACCAAGCTGTAGGTCGGACCCTGCTGCGGATGTCAGGCAACTGCCCGGTCCGTTGTGGGCGCTGCCCTTAGTGCCGAGTCGCCTTGCCCTCTGCTTCGTCATTGCGCAGGTCCAGCTCACGCAGGCGCTTGGCGGTTGAGGGCATCAGCTCGGCGAGCTGCTCCACGATGGGCAACGGCAGCAGGAGGTCGATCGCCCCAGGCGGGTCGCCTGGAGAACCCACCTTGCCCGTCACGATGCGCACCTGGGCGCAGGCGACTTCGGGGGCCAGGCGCTGCAGTTCGACCTGCATGCCGAAGGTCCGGCCCATCAGCGGGGCCACCTGGTCGGTGACGGCCGCAGCCGCCGCAGCCTCGTCATCGGACAGCCGGGTCATGGCCTCCTCGACCCTCGACTGAAGCAGCCGGTCGAAGGCCGCGAAGACTTCCTGCCCCAGCTGTTCGACCAAGGGCGCGATCTCGGCGGCCAGGTGGGGCGGCAGTTCTCCTTCCTCCTCCTCGTCCTCGTCCTCGTCGGACTGTTCGGAGGGTTCCCTCCCAACCGCCTCAATGAGCAACGCGATCGCCTGGCGGAGTTCGAGCGCCACCCGGTGCGACAAGTCACACACCAGCAGGAACTCCATGTCGCCAAGGTTCGTGCTAGCGCCCCTAAGCACCAGCGCCCCGAAGGGGCTCGTCGGGTTGTCAAGGGAGAGGCTGGTGCAGAACAGGAAGCCACCCTCCGGAGTCGGCTCCTCGCCCGCGTCCCACCTGGGCACGGGGCCGTCCACATCCTTGAAGTCGTAGCTCGGATCCAGCTCCCAGCAATATGCGGGCAAGACGTCGTGCAGCTCCCACAGCATGTCCAGGTCAACGAGGATGGGCAGCTGGGTCTGCCGCGTCGAGGTCGTGCCGGCCTCGTCCCAGGTTCGAGTGTGCAAGGTCACGAACACGCATTCGATGTCCAGCAGGACGCGCCCGAACGAGACGCCGAGCAGCTCGGGACACGGGCTCCGGGTGTAGGTCATGCGGGTGCCGGTGTGGATGGGAAGGTGCAGGATCGCACAGCAGCCGATGGGTGACGAACGGGTCGGCATGGCAAGCTGCCGCGGGGCATACTCGCTTTGCCAGCGACGCACAGGGGCCGACGCGACCAGGGAAGCTCCGACAGTGCGGTGCGCCCCCAATGGGGGCGCCGCTGGCACCTTCACCTTCAGGGCAGCCGCATCTCGTCCCCTTCATCAGGGGCAGCCGGTTCAAGCGGCCGCAGGCGCCGCGCCCGCTCCGTGCGCAGCCGCTCGCGGAAGGCCGCCCGCGCAGGGCTGCCGAAGCAATGGCGCACCGCCAGGATCTTCTCCGCGTAGCGACGGCCCTGCTCCAGGCTCCGGCATGGGCAGTAGGCCTCCTGGTAAAGCGGTGGTTCGGCAGCGATGCGCACGCGCTCAGGCGTCACTGTGGCGACCCAGCCATAGCGGCGGTAGAGCAGCAACGAGTTCTCGCCCGGCGTCCACCAGTAGGCAGGCGGCAAGAGGTCCGTGGAACGTCGCGGGGCAGGGAGGGTCATGGCGCCAGCCTACCGCCCGCCACAGCGGATGGCGTGGGTCAGCCGCGCCGGGAACGGAGGGGCTAGAGCGAACCGCCCCTGGCCAGCCGCCGGCACGTGACCATGGTTTCGGCGCGGGCCATCACGTCGCCGCCATCGCGGAAGATCGCGTCAGCCACGTAGCGAAGACCGTACTGGACGGTGGCGCGTGGTTGATCGGCATCCACGAGGACGGTGACCAGGCAGAGCACCAGGCGCCAGGCCGCGACCAGGCTGCAGCTCGAGTGCCCGGCGTGGTCGGGTGCAAAGCCGTCCGGCATGGACAGCACAGCGGCCCGATGTCGCCTTACGGTGGCCGGATGTCGAGCTGAAGCGGTGCTGGCTCCAAGCTGGGCGACCGAGTGGCCCGCGCGGCACCAGGGGTGCCAGGTGCGCCAGGGGCGCCAGGTGCGCCAGGGGCGCCAGGTGCGCCTGGCCGCAGCAGCGATCTCGGTGAGCTTGGCGGCGCAGGGTCGAACGCGGACGGTGCAGTGCTTGCGGCCCAGCTCAGTGCCAGGCTGCCTAGGGCTCGACCAGCCCAGGGAAAGGCGCCACCAGGCGCGTGCCAGGAGCTGCGGCACGCAGCAGACGGCGTCACTGGGCCATCCGAGGCAGCCGGCAGTGCGTCCGCGAAGCCGTCGGCGCCGGCAGATGTCCTAGGCATGCCAGGCGATGTCCTGGGAGATGTCCTCGACGCGCGCGGGCATGCGCACTGCCCGGACTGGACGGGGAAATTGGGGTGCAGGCGGGGGACGTGAGCTGGCGCCCTAGCCGGCGTGAGCTTGGCCCACGTCGAGGAGCTGCTGAGGTTGCAGAAGGAGAGCGTGGTCCGCTTCGGACGAAGGCACGTGCGTCGCTGGCCAGCGCCAGGTGCTCTCCTGGGAGATCGGCCAGGCCTCGGCCCGGCAAGGTGCCTGCCCCGGTCCGGTATGGCCCGGGGTGGTGAGGCTGGGGTCCGGTCAGGCGGACTGGAAGAGCGCAGCGTCGAGGGCCTGGCTGAGCTGGGCGGCGCGCAAGGCGTGGGCTTCAGCCGTACGACTGGCGATCAGCTCGAGGCCGTAGTCGCGTTCCACCGTGGCCAAGAAGCGGCAGTAGTCCAGATCGATCGAGCCGGGGGCGCAGGCCTTCAGCTCAGGGCGCTCGCGCAGCAGGGCAGAGCAGTCCGCCGGCGACAGCTCACCGCGGCCGACACGGGAGCAAAGGCGCTGCACCTCCAGCATCGGCTCGCGCCAGCGCGTCTCCAGCTGGGGAACGGAGTGCGGGGCGCCGCCGGCGTCGGGCCAGATCGGGTGATCGGTGAGCAGCTGGCCGATGGCCTTGCCGCGTGCATCGATCGGGGCAACGCACGGCACCACCTCCCCGCCGTGGGCGTCCCACCACGCGTGCCCGGCAGCGTCCATCTGGCGCGTCTCGAAAGGGAAGGGGGAGACGGCCACGAAGGACCAGCCGTTGGACTCGGGGAAGGCGGAGACGAATCGCACGGTGAACATGCCGATGCCGCCCTGCCGCTGCCACACCGCACAGCTCGCGAGCTGGCCAAGGCCGGCACCCTCGTACCCCGCCCCCTCTGGCACGCCGTCATCCAGATCGTGGGCGCCGAGAGCGAACACGTCGTCGCGCAGGACCAGCAGCCGGGCCGCGCCCTCGCGGATCCGCACGTCCGGCTCGAAATGGACCACGCCGGCGAGGATGGTGCCCCCCCGAAGAAGCCGGGAGATGTAACGGCCACGGATGGGGTAGGTGACGGTGCAGGGCATGCGATCGCTCCAGATGGGATACGACCACGATGCCTGGCGCGGGTCCGCCCGAAAGATGGAGCCAATGCAGGGTCATGGGTACAGCCGCCGCACTCATGGGGGTACAGGGGCCGCATTCATGCGGGTACAGCGGCGCCGATCCCGCACTCCCGGGGGAGCAGCGGTGAAAGCGCCGCACTCCGTGGGATACAGCGGTGCCCGTTGCGGACGCAGCAACACGAGACCGCCTGCGACGATCGTAGGCGTCGGCGCTGCCGCCGGCGAGACCCTCAGCGAGGCAGGAGTGCGCGGATCAGATCCAGGGCCAGGCGCGCGGGTGAGCGCAGCGCAGGGACGCGGTCGAGCACGGACACCAGCGAAGGCGAGGCGCGGTAGTACGCAGACACCAGGGCGCGGCCGGCCGTCGACGGCATCAGGCTCCGATCGCGGAAGGCGCGCAGGGCATCGGTGCGGGGGTCGTCCAGGCCATAGACCGCGCTGGCCACGAAGCAACGGCGATCCGAGACCCGAGTGTCCGTGGTGGATCGCAACCCGCCCGGCGATGGCGCGGCGCCAGGCAGCGCACCTGCAGGCCGTCCCTCGAGGTGAAGTGGGAGGGAAGCAGGAGCCGGGCGAGGTGCAGCGACCGCAACGGACTGGGGCGGGCGAGGAGCCGCGCGGCGCGGGCGCGAGTTGTGGAACGCCTCCATCTCGGCCTGGGCGCGGGCATGCACGGTCTCACCCGTCCGGCTGCGCATCGCGCGGGTCCCGCTCTGGTTGGTCACGCCGGTGTTGCGCTCCCACACGGCCTCGGCCTCACAACGCACGAGGGCGGCAAGGTCACTGGCGTTGGGGGCATCGCTCCAGCGGGCAGGGCGGCGGCGCATGGGTCAGTCCGGGTTGGGCAGCGGGGGCAGGACGCGAAGGAAGGCCTCAAGGCCGGCGTTGCGCAGCTGCTCGTCGGTGAGCTGGCGGCGGAGCATCGCGATGGTCACGCGCTGGGCGACCGACTCGGACTGCTGCTCGACCAGCTGCTCGCGCAGGGACCGAAGCTCGATGTCGAGATCGATGACCCGGCAGGCCTGCTCGAAGGCTTCGAGCTGCTCTGGGGTCATCTCCTCGAGCACGCGCGGCACGGATTCGTCGGCCATCACCTGGTCCATGAAGGCGTCCAACTCCTCGGGGCTGAGGTCGAAGCCGGGCGGCGGGGAGGGCATCTGGTTGGCGGTAGACATCTGGTTCACTCCATCGTGGTCTGGCGCAGGCCCGTGGCCAGGCTGGTGGCGAAGGTCTGGACAAGGGCGGTCAGGCCCAGGCGGTCGTTGAAGGACTCGCGGACGGGGTACTCGTGGATCGGCGCATCGCCCAGCTTGGACCGGCGAAGCTGCTCCAGGCTGGAGACGCCGTCGACCAGTCCGATGCTCAGGGCGTCGGCCGCGGTCCAGACTCGACCGGAGAACAGGTCCGGGGTGTCGAGCTTCAGGCGCTCTCCGCGCAGCTCGGTGACCTGCTGGGTGAAAGCCCGCCCGATTCCGTCGACCAGCTCCTGGTTGAGCGCGTCCTGGTCGGCCGAGTTCGGGGACCAGACCGAGTTGCCGGACTTGAGGGGACCAGAGGCATAGACGCGCTCGCGCACGCCGAAACGCTCGGCGAGGTCGCCTGCATCGAAGTTGCGCATCACCGCGCCGATCGACCCGACCAGCGCATACCGCCCGGCGTAGATCTCATCGGCACCGGCCGCGATCAGGTAGGCCGCCGACGCGCCCGTGCTCTCGATCACCGCATAGACCGGGGTGTACCGGTCATCTTGCTTGCACACCTGCAGGGCTTCGGCGATCCGAGCGGCGTCGCCGGGCGAGCCGCCGGGCGAGTTGATGTTGAGCACCAGCGCCTTGGTCGTCTTGGAGCGGCAGGCCCGGTCGATCAGCGGCACCAGCTGCTTGGCGCTCGCGGAGGGCTGGGCACCGATGGCGCCGGAGACGGGGATCACCGCAACGACATCGCCAGTGGGGCCGCGAGACCAGCCGAGCATCGGGCCGTAGAGCGCGGCCCAGGTGAACACGACGGCGAGCACGGCGAACAGCCCGCCAGTCCGCTTGATGGTGGACCAGGTCCGCTCGCGCTTCTCGCGCATGGCCAGCATGTTGGCCGAACCCACGGCGAACTCACGAAGCTCGACCAGCAGCTCGAGCAGAGCGCGCTCGCGGTCGGGCGGGGGAGGGGCGTCGCCGGCCGGGGTGGTGGTGGGGTCAGTCATCGCGCGGCGTCCTCAGTGGGATGGGCCGGCTCGCTGCCGAACATATCGGCGAACGGGTCGGCGGGGTCGGTGTCGGAGGGAGCATCAGGGCGGGCCAGGCGCTGGGCGGCGACCTGCAGGTTGGTATCGGCATCGGTCAGTCGCATCAGGGCTTCACGGATCAGGCGCGCCTCCCGCTCGGTCTCGGTCACCAGCTCAATGGCCCACTCGGGCGTTTCAGCCTTGAGCTTCGCGAGGTCGTAGCTGGCACTCCCCCGCTTCTTCCCTGTGATGCTTGATGCCCCTGTCCGGACTCCGTTCTTGAAGTGGCCCTTCTGCCATTCCAGTCCGACCGACCTGTTGTCGTTGCGTGCCCGGACATACAGCTCGATGCCGATGAAGCCCGTGCCCATGCTCAGGCGAAGCTCCTCGCGCCGGTCCGCATACGTCTTGGCCAGCTGTCTTGCCTGCTCCAGCGCGAGTTCTCGAAGCGCCTGGACGGCTCCAAGGGCCTGCTCGATGACGGTTGCCTGATCAGCGTGCCGCGCACCGCCGCGGGTTGCGGCGTCGAGAGCATCTGCGGCGTCTTCTACAGCGTGGTCGAGCATGGGTCGGTTTGTCCTTAACTATTCTTATGGCAAAGCGTCGCAATGCCGATAAGCGGCAAAGTGATCGACTTGTCTCAATATCTATACGGCATTCCGTTCAAATCCCAAACATTGAGACTGGTCCGTGTCTGCGGCCTGTTTCTGCCTGGAAAACGCGGTTGTGGTGACCACGTGGCGACCACGGGGTGACCACGTGGTGACCACGCAACGCGGAGGTGACGCCCGAGAGCAGTCGCACCGTCCAGCGTGGTCACCACGGGGCCGCCACGTGGTGACCACCGGGGCGATTGTGGCGGCCACGTGGCCACCACGCGGCCCTCAACCGGCGCGAAAAGGGCAGGGTTGCGCCACGCAAGAGAGGCGCTCATGGCGACCATTTGGACTCCTCCAAACGGGTCCAGCCATGAAAATCGCGTCAGTCGACATCGGATACAGCAGCGTCAAGATCGCCCACGGCCCAGGTGAGGGCCGCGCGCCGGAGATGCTGCACCTGCCAGTGGGCGCGGCGCCCGCGAGCCGTTGCGGCGTGACGCTGGGCGGCGAGCTGGCGGTCGGCGCCGGCCACCGCGTGATGATCAATGGCGAGCCGTGGGTGGCTGGCATCGACCCGGCGAAGCTGGCCGACTTCATCCAGTCGATGGACGAGGGCTACATCACCACCGACGAGTACCGCGCCCTGTTCTATGCCGCCCTGTCGGCGATCGGGGAGACCACCATCGACGTCCTCGTCACCGGTCTGCCGGTGGCCCACTTCCGCGACGAAGTGATGAAGCTGGGCTTGGAGAAGATGATGAGCGGCCGCCACTACATCCGCGACGATCTGGTGGTCGAGGTCAATCGTGTGATCGTGGTGCCCCAGCCGGCGGGCGCCTTCAGCGCCCACATGATCGATGCGCAGCGCGGTCCGGACCGCTTCCGGGTCAAGCACGGCCGCTCGGTGCTGGTCGTCGACCCGGGCCATTACAGCCTGGACTGGATCATGTTCCTCGACGCCTTCCGCATGGACAGCTCAGGCTCGAATGCGCGTGCCGGCGAGGCGGTGGTGCGTGAGGCGGCGGCGGCGCTGTCCAAATCGCATGGCGTCAAGGTCCGTCCTGCACGCCTGCAGGAGGCGGTGCTCCACAACGCTGGTCCGCTGGAGATCGGCCGCCACAGCATCGACTTCTGGCCGGCGGTGCGCGCCTCTGCTGCCGAGATCGTCAACGCCAGCCTGCGCCAGATCCGCGGCTCGGTGCGCCAGGTGATGGACGAGCGCGGCGTGGACCTGGTGTTGGTCGCCGGCGGCGGCGCGGACCTCTTCTATGAGCCCCTTCGTGAAGCCTTCTCGGATGCGGAAGTCACGCGCGTGGCGAACCCGATGATGGCCAACGCTCGCGGCTACTACATCTATGGCATGCGCGAGGCCGGCAGCGCGGCAGCGGCCTGAGTCCAGGCATGGCCCGGAAACCGCGCAAGCGAGTCGCCCTGAGCTTCTCCGAAGACCACCGCCTGGCCCCGGCATTCACCGCCGCGGGTCTCGGTGCGGTGCCCGCCGCCGCCGATGTGCGTGCCCTGATCGAACTCGGCCTTGCAGCGAAGGCGGCAGGCCTGATGTCGGTGCGCGGCTCCCATGGCGCCTACCATCTCGTGCAGGCATTTGCCGCCGGCGCGCTAGCTGGTTCGGCCAGCGCGCCCCTGCCTGCGATGGGCGTGCCCGCGCCGGCTGCCAACCACGACGCAGGGAACCCGTCTGCGCCGTCGCCCACGGAAAAAGCGGCCGACAACAGGGATGAAAAAAATGTCGATGAAGACCCTAAAGGAAAGGCAAACGATGCCGTTAAGCATCGGCGCACATCTGTCCATGGTGGGCAAGGCACCGATCGGCAAGCCGAGAAGAACGACGCTGAGGACGATGCCCGGGCAGAGGCGTGCAACGAACTTGAAATCGATCCTGAGACTCGTTCGCTGCTCGCGAATGCTTTGAACTTCTGATGCAGGGAATTTCTTTGGTAATGCGTCGCAAATTCCAAGACTCGTGATGGAGTCAAGGGTTTGCTCCGGTTAGATTACGCGCGCCTGTAGGGAGTACAGGCATTACAGGGGTGAAGTGATGTTGTTGAATGTGAGCCAGAGAGGGCTCGAGCGTCTGGCCGTCCTGAAAAAGGACATTGAAGCGGTCAACCGCAACTGGCTGCATCTGATCCGGCAGAGCGGACTGCTCGACCCGGTCGCCGCAACCCAGACATTCCGCGTCCCGCGCGTGCTCGTGCACCTGGTTGGCGGTGCCTCGATGGGGGTCATCGACAATGCGGCGCGAATTGGCATTCCCCTGTTCCAGTTTGCGGAAGCTGATCGGTTCGTCGCCGACCTGACCGCCACTCTCAATGGCGAGTCCATCGCCCAAGCCCAGACCCCTGAAGCTCCCGAAGCCCGGGCTCTGTTCGAGAACTACCAGCGTCTGGCCTTGAGCTACCTGCTGCTCGCCCGAGACCTGATCTCCCAGGATCCTGTGGTTGCCAAGCTGGCCCTGGACCTCGACCCGCGCGCCATGCAGCTGGCCGGGTGCAGCGTCGACCAGCTCCGGACCCTGGCCAATGCCGAGTCCACCATCCTTGGGGCGCGCCACGCGCGCTCGCTGAACGAAATGATCCGTGTCCTCGGGTCGAGCCACATCGCCGACGACCAGCGCGCCGTCATCTGCTCAAGCTTCCTGCTCATCAGCCGCACCGACACCCCGGCCGCCCTGCAGCCGGTGACCAAGCCCACGGTGGGCAGCGATCAGCTGGGCCAGCTCCAGAACATCACCGCGCTGGCCTTCCTCGGCTGCCGCCTGAAGGCCTCTGCATCCCTGACCCGCGCGCCACGACCCCTGGTTCGCGCCGTCATGCTCTCCGCCGGCCTGTCCGTGGAAGACCGCGGCGGCCGCCGCCCCAGCCGCATCGCTTCTCTGCTTGAGACGACGCCGGCGCATATGTCCTCCAGCTTTTTCCTGGCCAACTACATGGCCGCCCGCGCCCTGGTGGGCGAATACAAGGCAGAGTGCTCGGCCGACGCCTACCGCGCCGCGCTCACGATGTCCTGGCTTGTCGGGGAGGTGGTGACCATCGACCCGGACGTGGCGCAGATGATCGCCGACCGTTTCCATGTGACCGAGCTGGCTCTGCGACGCTGCCCCACGTGCGACTCCACGCACCTGATGTCCACGTCGCCAATCGCCATCCGGCGAGACGTGGTGCTGCAGCGCGACTGCCCGGTGTGCCGCGAGTCGGCCTGCGCCAAGTCCGGCCAGAACCACGCCCGCCTCCGTGGACGTCGTACGCGAGTGGCTGAGGCCCTGGACGCCGTCGAGGTGGCTGGACTGTTCGACTGATCACCCGCCAACCTCGCCTGTATTCGGGCGGGTTGCGGCGAAGAAGGGGAGGGGCGGCGCTGCACCATTGCAGCGATGAACCGCCTCTCCCTTCTTGTTGCAACGTCCCTCGCGCTGGCGTCCTTGTCGGCCGCGGCGGCGGACAACAGTGAGCAGCGCTACTGGCGCTCGCGTGCGGACGGCTGGCACTTCTACGAGCCAGATCCCCCCAAGCGGAAGAAGCCCAAGCCTCCGGTGATGCTGCCGGCGCCGATGCCGGCACCCGCTCCGCAGCAATCCAGCCCGGCTGAGCCGGCCGTGCTCTCGTCCGCGTGGCTGCGTGACAACCTGCCCAAGTACCGCGACGCGGCGATCGACAACCCGACGCCCGAGAACGTCGAGCTCCTGGCCTACCTCCAGCGCTTGGCCACCGACCGCGCGGAGCAGTTCTCCCAGGTCTGGACCCGCGTGGTCACCAGCAACCCGGCGCTGGACGAGACCGCCCGCTCGCCGATCACCGCGCTCCAACAGCGCGCCGCGCAGGCCGAGATGAGCGTGGCCAAGCAGCAGGCAATGGCCAAGATCACCGAGCGCGTTGGCCTCTGGTACTTCTACCTGTCCACGTGCCCCTACTGCGCCAAGCAGGAGCCGATCCTCGAAAGGGTGCAGGCAAACATCGGCCTGTCGATCCTTCCCATCTCGCTCGATGGCGGTCCGCCGCCGACCTGGCGCGATGTCGCGTACGTCAACAACAGTGGCCAAGCCCAGGAACTGGGCGTCATGGTCACCCCGACCTTGGTGGTCGCCGACACCGTGACCGGTGAGCTGCACAACCTGGCGGCGGGTCTGCGCACCGAGTCGGAGATCGAGAGCCGCCTGCTCGAACTGGCAGCCGTCAACGAGTGGATCAGCGAGGAAGAGTACGAGCGCGCTGTCCGCGGCGAGCCTCGCCGATTCCTGCCTGATGGCCTCATGCAGGCCGCCGCACCGGACCTTTCCGGTGACAACCCGGAGCAGTTGCTCCAAACCCTGCGGAACGCCAGCGTGAAGGGCGGCAGCACCACCTGGGTCGTGAACCCCCAGTCCCCTGGAGAAACCCGATGAAGTTGCGCTTCGCCCCGGTCCTGATCGGCATCGTGCTAGGCCTTACCGCCGGCAACGCAGCGGCGGACGCCGTGAACGACAAGATGCGTGAGATGTTCGGCGGCCACTACAACAGCACCATGCCAGGCGTTGTCCGCGGCGCGACGCGCGGCGTGATCACCGGTGGTGGCGTTTCCGTCCGCCAGCCCATCAAGACGGTTCCGCACTGGTCCTTCGACCCTCCGAGCGTCTCGGCAGGCTGCGGTGGCATTGACATGTATGGCGGCAACCTGAGCTTCCCCGACAAGGAGCAGTACATCCAGATGGGGCGCGCCATCATCGGCAACATCGGCGGCGCCGCATTCAAGATGGCGTTGAGCCAGACCTGCTCGCTGTGCGACGCCGTCATGAGCGACATCCAAGACACGGTGCAGGCGCTGAACTTCGACAACATGTCGAGCTGCCAGATCGCCAACCAGATGGTGGACGCCGCCTCCAACAAGGAGAATCCGTTCGGCTGGGCAGCCGAGGCCGGTCGAAACGCGGCTTCCGAGGCCAGCTTCTCCCGGACGCGCGACTGGTTCGAGAGCTACAACGCCGGTCCGGGCAAGGAGAGTCCCGTGGTCGGCGCGCTGGGTGATCCGGGTATGGAGGACGTGCTGCAGGGCAACCTGATCTGGACCGCGCTGGAGGAGACGGAGGCAGCCAGCTGGCTAGGCGATTCCCAGAAGGTCCGAGAAGAGGTGATGTCCATCATCGGGACGATCGTGACCTGCTCGGCGAGTGGCGACGACGACAAGTGCCCCATGTCATCCGAGAACGGCGACATCGGCATGCACACCTTCTACCCGGAACTGACCCTGGCCGAGTACGCGACACTCGAGGCCGACGCCACCGACGAATACAGCGTCTACACCTGCAGCGACGAGCAGTGCCTGAATCCTAAGACCACGGAACGGAAGTTTGGCAAGACTGTGGCACAGCAGATCGTGGACACCTACCTCGGCGCGGATGGACAGCCAGGCTTGCTTGCCCGCTCGGTGATGCCGGGTGACATGAATCGGGAGGCCATGACGCAGCTCGAAACGATCATGGTCGCCAGGACCAACAGCATGGGTGCCCGGGCGTTCGCCTGCGCTCGCAGCGGCGAGGTTGGCATGGGCTACGCGCGCCTCATCGTGGAGGGCCTGGCCCCTCAGATCGCTGCCGAGACCCTCCACACCGGCCTGAAGCAGACCATCGCCAAGCTTCGCGCCCACATCGGCCGCAAAGCCGTGGTTGTCGGGTCCGGTCCTGCTGCCGACCTGCTCATCGAGGCAAGCGAGACTCTGGACAAGCAGCTTGCCGACATCCGCAGCAAGACCCAGGGCAACGACATGCTCGCATCGGCGATCGACCGCTGCTCACAGACGGCCGTGGCCGCCAGCGTCGTCGGCGGCTGGTAGGGGGCACTAGATGGAGATCATGGTCCTCGGCGATGGCCGATTCGTACATGCCGTCCTAAACGGCGTGGCGATGGTCCAAGGGTACGCCACGCTCGGAGCGCTCGGTGGCCTGGTGGGGTTGCTCGTCATGGCCTTCAAGGGCGCTATGTCGCCACAAGGCCCGAGCTTCAATCCCATGTCGGTGCTGATCAGCCTCATCATCTTCATGATCATGTTCGGCACCCGAGCGGATCGCGTTATGGTCGTGGAGGTCATGCCCCCGCCCGGCGGGACGGCTCCCCGCACCTACGTGGTCGACAACGTTCCCTTCGGATTAGCCGCGGCGGGCTACTTCGTCTCGAACGTAGGACTGGGCATCACCGGCCTTTACGACACGGTGATGGGCCGCCCTACCGACGAGGAGCGCGTGCTCACCGGTGGCCTGGGCCGGAACCTGATGCTTCTCTCCTCGTTGAGGGAGATGGTCGCAGATCCTCGATTCGGCGAAGCGAATCTCAGCCCGGATGGGCAGGCCGGCGAGTACGACTACTACCGCAGCAACATGATTAGCTACATGGCCGACTGCGTAAGTCCGCCGATCAAGAGCGGATACGTCCCGGCCGCACTCCCCATGAATGCGAGCTTGGACGATGGGGTGTTCAGTGAGAAGTTCGCCCTGCGGGCGCGCGATACGCTCTACGCCACGCCGGGGCCGAGCGGCTACGCTGAGAAGGAGGCGATCTCCTGCGCGGATGCGAACGCGCGGCTCAAGGCAGGCAAAGACAGCGGAGCGCTACTCGAGAGCTTTGACAAGGCAGCGGAGAAGGGCAAGCTCAAGACAAACGCGTTGGAAATTTCCCGTGCGTTCGCGCAGACCGCGTCTAACGACGCAGTGGCGGCCCAGGAGCTGGTCGTCGGCCACATGGTCTCGGCGCTATGGGCTGAGGCAGAACTGCGAGGGTCGTTGAGCCCAATGGATCGCCAGGCACTGGTGATGCTGGAGGAAGCCAACATGCGCCGCACCACCCAGTGGGCGGCTGAAGAGAACCTCTTCGTCCGCCTGCTCCGGCCCATCGTCGGCTTCTTCGAGGCTCTGTTCTATGCTCTGGCGCCGGTGATGGCGTTCGTTGTCATGCTGGGGCAGGTCGGCTGGGGCCTGGTGGTCAAGTACCTCATGCTCACCGTCTGGGTGGCCCTCTGGTTCCCCATGCTCACCATCACCCAGCTCTACAGCAAGATCCGCATGGAGGACTACTTCGCGCAGCTGGGCAGCCTGGACCGCTACTCGCCCCGCGACCTCGAGCTGATCGCCAATGAGGCGATGAACACCCTGGGCGCTACGTCCGCGCTGGTAGCGGCGACGCCGGCGCTGGCGATGTCGTTGATTTACGGCGGCGCGGTTTCCATGTCCTATCTGGCAGGGCGCCTGCAGCACTCGGACGTGGTGGACGAGACGAAGATGGCTCCTATGGCGAGCCAAATCGCTCCCGTACATCAGGCAGCAGGAATCTCGGAGTCGAACGCCGGCAGCGGGGCCATGATGGTCGGCCGCAGCGGCTTCACGTTCGATGCTTCGGCCGTCGCCCAGCGCTCCGTATCCTCCTCCGAGGCACGGGCAACTGAGCTCGCGTTCGCCGCCCAGCGGGAAACATTTGAGGCCGTCAGCGCGGGCTACAAGCTGAGCACCAGCGGCGGAACCTATGGGCAATCGTCTGAGACCATGGCGGCAGGCGGCGCCATCAAGGACGCCCTGAGCAACACCGAAGCTCTCAGTCATAGCGAGCGAGAGGGCGCTGCTCTCCTTAAGGGGCTATCCAGTGACCAGACGGCGTTTGCAGCGGTGGCGAATCAGTACGCTAAGTCGTCAGGCCTGAGCTTCGGTGCCGCAGCGGCCCAGCTTGGCATGACGATGGGCCTGAAAGAGGATTACGTTAAGTCCATCACCAATACTGTTCAGTCGTCCGACAACACGTCTGAGCAGACACGCCTTAGCAACGAAAAGGCAATTAGCGACGCGCTCGAGTACGGCACCAAGAAGGACCACGCCACGGAAGCCACTCTCGCCCGCGGATTTGCATCGGAGGCTGGCCAGCGCTTCGCGAGCATGGGCGAGGCTACGCAGAGCACCGAAACGGGTCAGCGTCTTGCCAACGCTTTCAGGGAGGCGGATACCGCGCGCCTGACGTATGAATCAGCGAAGTCGGATACCCACCAGATTGGCCTAAAGGGGCAGACGCATGGCGCAGAGGTCCTGAAGCGTCTTTCAGACGACGGCAAGCTGGACGATTTCAACCGGCATGCAGCACGAATCATCAGCGCGGCTGGCCCGGAGGCGGCACAGGCTTACCAGGCGAATCGTGCTGCAGCCGATGCCGCGCATTTCGCAGGCGATGACGAGCGTGTCGGCTTTGCCTCTCTCAAGACCCTGTACGACGGCAAGGGCATGCCTGAGACGATGAGAGCAGACGCGGATGCCCTACTTGCGTTGGCCTTCGGTGGCTCCACTCTCGCGGGGAACGGCGTAGCGATGATGGGCCGCGCTTCTGAGAACGATGGCGTTGGCTTGGGCGCCTATGCTGCGATCGGAACCAAGTACCAGACGGACCACGTCGTTGGACCAGGCATCGACGCGGCGCCTGTCGCCGCCGCAGTGCAAGGCCGCATTGGCGCTGCACAGGGCACGGTGTCGGCTGACTCAGGAGAGCTTGCTGGCAGGACTGCCAGTGTGCCCACGAGTGCGGCCGGCTTTGACGAGCAGTGGACAGCGATGAAGGACGGTCACCACGGGCGTGCCGCGGAAGGGCGGGAAGCACATGCCGCTACCACTGGCTGGGACACGGTGCAGGCAGAAAAGTTGGAAACGATCAATCACGATGTCAAGCAGCTCGTCGAGAACAACTACCCAATCGGAGCACAGGAAGGGACCGCCACCGTCCGAGATTGGGCTGCAGTGGTGAACACGATGACCAAGAATGCTGATGCCTACGAGAGGCTTGGTTTCAAGGAGCAGGCAGAACAGGTCCGGACAGCTCGGGAGGAGACCATTGCAGGGATGACGGAGCAGGCCCGAGCAGAGGCACGCCATCACGTGTACCCAGGGCAGGTGGAGCAAGCCAGCAATGGCGCACTCAGCACTGTAGTGGCAGCCCCTGCAGTGTCTGCCGCCGCCCGCGCGGTGTCGGACAACTGGGGGCCCGACGGCAACTGGGACAATGTCATGACGCAGTTCAGCGCAGATATGGGCGCTCCCGGCACGTTTGACTCTGCTGGCCAGGTCCAAGCCCGCGAAGCGCTCATGGCAGCGGGGTACGCGGGCGACTCGCCGGAAGTCCGTGAGATCAATCTTCGTCTGCCGGCACAGCTGCAGCCAAACGCCAACGGTGTAGTGCTGCCGCAATCCCCGCCGATGAGCCAGATCAGAAACTAGGAGGTGCCAAAGGTTTTCACCACGAAAGTGGTACGGACTGGGCCCGTTTGCCCTGCACACTGGAGATACAGATGATCAGCAACCTCTTCATGACGGCTAACGTGCATCCCGACGTGGCCCTCCTGCTAGCGCGGCGGGAAGCAGTGCATACCGCGATAGATGGTGGACCTGGCGGGATCAGCTTTGGCCTTGTGCTGCTGGCCGCTGCGTTCATCATCGGAGTTAACGTATGGAAGAACAGTTCGGCGACGCGTCGGGAAGCCCGTCAGCTCGACAACGACAAGGCCAAGGTGCGTCGCGAGTGGGAGGAGAACAGCCGCGTGCGCCAGGAGCTGGCTGAGGCTAGGCAGATCATCGCGATCCTCAAGTCAGGCGCTTACGTGCCGACCGCTGAGGTAGATCCCGCTACGCCAGTGGCTGACGTGCTCTTCGGAGCGGCGCCGGTCCAGCAGGTCGCTCCGCTGCAGAGCAGCGTGGTCGACACCGCGGGCGTTGCTGTGAAGCAACAGCATGCGCAAGTGGTTGCGACAGCAGAGCAACTCTCTCCGGAAGAACAGGCCATGATGGAATACATCGACGCAGAGATGGCGTCGGGAGCCTCATAACCCGTAGTGCATAGTGAAGAGAAAAGGGGCCGCAGCAATGCGGCCCCTTTACTTTCTCAGCTCCAATCGGTCGGCTCGAGGGAGTTCGC
This sequence comes from Pseudomonadota bacterium, assembly GCA_023395465.1. Classification (GTDB taxonomy): domain Bacteria; phylum Pseudomonadota; class Gammaproteobacteria; order Xanthomonadales; family Xanthomonadaceae; genus Luteimonas. The sequence continues at coordinate 1,441 of JAEWZE010000048.1, read as the reverse complement.
CTCTGCCCCTCCAGGGTAACCGTAAAGCTGGTCCAGAGGATTGCAGCTCACGAACGTGGGTCGCGGGAGATCTGTGTCGGCATCCAGTCGCGTGCCGCCCGCCCATGCTGTGGAACACCCCATCGCCGACCCGCCCACGCCGGAGAACACGTCTTCACTCACGCCGACCGGACGGCGGATCGGATCCGCGGGGCCAAATCCGGCCGCCTGGTGGCGCTGGTCGCCTGGCAGAAAACCCACCGGCCGTACCTGCACGCCAGCCGCCAAGATTGCCTGAGTCTCGGCTTCGATGCGGGCAATGCGGTTCTCGCTCCACTTGTCGGCTTGCGCGGCAAGGGCAGCGCTATGGGCATCTCGCTCGCGCCGTTCCTGGGCAATTCGATTGGAGTCTCGAATCGTCTTGACAAGGTAGGACGCGACGATGCCCACAATTACGAGGACACCAAGCATGCTAGTCATGACAGATCTCCCGTCGCAAAGAATGGATCGGCCGGGTTGATCATTCGTCCATCGACGCCCGTCGGAGCGGTGTGGACGACAGAGAGTGGCAAGGGCGCGTCCACCCAGCCGTACGCATGGGAATCGTTGGTGCCTTGGGTGAGGCCGGCGGCATTCGCGCCAGGCACGAACCCTACTGGGCGCTCCCGGCGGTTGCGAAGCACGCTGTGCGTCACTTCACCGAGCCACTGCTCGTGTGCACGAACCTTCTCGGCCTCGTTGTCGCCTTCCTGCATGGACGAGAGCGTGCGCAGGAGCGCGACAATGCTCGCAACGATGACTACGAGGAGGATGAGGGATAGGACGGAGGCCATGACTGACTCGCATTGTCTCAGACATTGAGACTTACCTACACCCTAAGCATGTCCGTGGGGGCGCCAAAGTTACGGGGGCGGCATAGATGCGATAGACATCACAAAAACGGCATTAGGTGGCTTCCGCGGCTGGGTCACCGGGATGCGGTGAGGGCAGGTCGTCTGCGTTGGCTCTCCGCAGCGACATCGTGAAGCGCATGGCGGTTTACGGTCCGATCAGCGGCTTTGGATAGGGCACCCCGCTCTCGGCACGAACACGCATGATGTTGCCGATCTTGTAGAAGACCAGATAGTGATCCCAGGTGCGACCGTCGCGCGTGCAATATACGAGCGCCTCGCCTGGATCCGACGCTCGATCTTCTGGCGCAACCGGCCGAGAAGAAAAATATCGGCTAAGTCATTACGACGAAAGAATTATTTGAGTTCTGTGGGGCATTTTTACGCGTATCTCGGCTGAACCCCCGCACGGTTTCGACGTGCACATCGGCCGCCGCCGCCAGCCGGCTGATCGTAAACGTGTTCGGACGCACGGCTTGACTCCGTACCTAGGTACAGAGGCTAGTATACTCTGATGCAAACAACCCCGGCCAAATCGTCTGTTCCAGCCATCGTTGGCGCGAGCATCGCCG
>JAEWZE010000110.1 GCA_023395465.1 Pseudomonadota bacterium | reverse complement strand
GGGGTGGGGGGGGGGGGGGTTTGAAGCGATCTGTTTGCCCCCACCCCGGCCCTCCCCCGCGGGGGGGGGAGGGAGAAAGGCCCTCTCCCGCTTGCGGGGGAGGGAGCGCAGCGGAAGGCGGTCAGGACTTGCCGTGAGCCTTCCCACGGCGCCAGCCGTCAGAACTTTCCGTAATAACCTTCTTTCAATGCGTCGAACAGGTTGGCGGCGGTGTGGGTCTCGCCGTCGTATTCGATCTGTTCGTTGCCCCGGACCTCGACCACGCTGCCGTCCTCGAGTTCGAAACGGTAGGTGGTGTTGGCCAGGTCCGCGTCCTTGACCAGCACGCCCTGGAAGGCGGCGGGGTTGAAACGGAAGGTGGTGCAGCCCTTCAGCCCCTTCTGGTAGGCGTAGCGGTAGATGTCCTTGAAGTCCTCGTAGGGATAGTCGGTGGGGACGTTCGCGGTCTTGGAGATGGACGAGTCCACCCACACCTGCGCGGCGGCCTGCACGTCGACGTGTTCCTTGGGGCTGATGTCGTCGGCCGAGATGAAGTAGTCCGGCAGCTGCGCGTCGGCGTCCTCGGCGAAGGGCATCGCCTTGGGGTTGACCAGTTCGCGGTAGGCCAGCAGCTCGTACGACCAGACGTCGACCTTTTCCTTGGACTTCTTGCCTTCGCGGATCACGTTGCGGCTGTAGTGGTGCGCGAAGGACGGCTCGATGCCGTTGGAGGCATTGTTGGCCAGGCTCAGCGAGATGGTGCCGGTGGGCGCGATCGAGCTGTGGTGGGTGAAGCGCGCGCCGGTCTGGGCCAGCTGCTCGATCAGCTCGGGCGCGACCTCGGCGATCTTCTGCATGTAGCGGCTGTAGCGCGCGTGCAGCACCTTGCCCTCGATCTTCTGGCCGAGCTTCCAGCCGTCTTTCGCCATCTCCGGGCGCTTGCGCAGCATCTCGGCGGTGACTTCGAACTGCTCGTCCATGATCGGCGCCGGGCCCTTTTCCTGGGCGAGGGTGAGGCCGGTTTCCCAGCCGGCCACGGCCATCTCGCGGGCGATGCGGCCGGTGAACTCGCAGGACTCGTCCGAGCCGTACTTCATGCGCAGCATGGTCACCGTGCTGCCCAGGCCCAGAAAGCCCATGCCGTGGCGGCGCTTGCGCAGGATCTCGGCCTGCTGCTGCGGCAGCGGCAGGCCGTTGACCTCGACCACGTTGTCGAGCATGCGGGTGAACACGCGCACGACTTCCTTGTATTCCTCCCAGTCGAAGGCGGCCTTGTCGGTGAACGGGTCGCGCACGAACTTGGTGAGGTTGACCGAACCCAGCAGGCAGGCGCCGTACGGCGGCAGCGGCTGCTCGCCGCAGGGGTTGGTGGCGCGGATCGTCTCGCACCACCAGTTGTTGTTCATCTCGTTGACCTTGTCGATCAGGATGAATCCCGGCTCGGCGTAGTCGTAGGTGGACACCATGATCATGTCCCACAGGTGCCGGGCCTTGATGTGGCCGTAGATCCTGCAGGCGACCATGCCGTCGTCGCGGCTGATGTAGCCGTCGGTGTGCGGCCAGTCGCGCCAGACCACCTTGTCGGCATCGGCCAGGTCGAAGTCCTCGGCCTCCTTCTCGCTCACCGGGAACACCAGCGGCCAGTCGGCGTCGTTCTCCACCGCCTGCATGAAGCCGTCGGTGATCAGCAGCGAGAGGTTGAACTGGCGCAGGCGCCCGTCCTCGCGCTTGGCGCGGATGAAGTCGCGCACGTCGGGGTGGCTGACGTCGAACGTGCCCATCTGCGCGCCGCGGCGGCCGCCGGCGCTTGATACGGTGAAGCACATCTTGTCGTAGATATCCATGAAGGACATCGGGCCGGAGGTGTGCGCGCCGGCGCCGGCGACGAATGCGCCGCGCGGGCGCAGCGTGCTGAACTCGTAGCCGATGCCGCAGCCGGCCTTGAGGGTCAGGCCGGCCTCGTGGACCTTGTCCAGGATGCCGTCCATCGAATCGGTGATCGTGCCCGAGACGGTGCAGTTGATCGTGCTGGTGGCGGGCTTGTGCTCCTGCGCACCGGCATTGGAGGTGATGCGGCCGGCCGGGATCGCCCCGCGGCGCAGCGCCCACAGGAAGCGGTCGTACCAGTACTTCTGCTTCTCGGGCGTGGTCTCGGCTTCCGAGAGCGCCCGGGCCACGCGCTGGCAGGTGCCGTCGATGTCGGCATCCACCGGGACGCCGTGCTTGGTCTTGAGGCGGTACTTCTTGTCCCAGATGTCCTGCGAGGCGGGTTGCATCGGGATCTCCCTCTCACCGTGCGTCTTGACTGCTTCCAGACGAACCGTGCTCATGCGTGTGCTGTCTCCTGTGCCGGCCAGGGTGCGTGCCCCGGCCTGTCGTTATGGTCGATGCCGGGCCGCGCGGCGCCGACACGGGCGGGGACGGAAGTGCCTGCCTTGCGGCCGCGCCCGCCCCCTGGATGCTGCGTTTCCCGCCCTTGCGGGCCTGTGACGGGCATCCGCGAGTCCCCCTTGATCGATCGGATGGCGAGTGCGCCATTCTGCCGAAAACCCCACGCCTTGGGCTAGGCCCGGAGGCCTGACCCCAATATGTTGTGGAGGGCCGAGGCAAGCTACGCGCGCCTCCGGGCGAAGTCAACATTGGTGCGGAGGTTGGCGCGCGGTCTTGCGGCGCAGGCGCCGCAGGCCGCGAAAAACGGTGGCGTTCAGCTTCGATGGAGGCGCGCGGATCGACACTCGGCAGCCCGTCCTGGTGCAGTGCGGCGCGGCGGATGCGCCAGCCCGGGCTTGCCCGGCGCGCGGGACGCGCCCATCTTCACCCCCGTCCACCGACCAGTCCGCGACCCGACCATGCGCCCAGCCCCCACCCTGCTCGTGCTTGCCGCCGCCGCCGCCTTCGGCGGATTCGCCGCCACCGCCATCCGCGACGCCGTGCAGGCGCCCGCGCACGCCGCCGAACCGGCCGCAGCGCCGGCCCCGGTGGTGGCCTCGTTGCCGATGGCGGCCGACGGCCAGGCGATGCCGTCGCTGGCGCCGATGCTCAAGCGGGTCACGCCCTCGGTGGTGAGCGTGCACGCCGCGCAGCGCCGGCAGGTGAGCCCGTTCGGCGCCGATCCGTTCTTCCGCCGGATGTTCCCGGAGCTGACCCAGGAGCAGATCGCGCGCTCGCTGGGTTCGGGCGTGGTGGTAGACGCGCGCAACGGCTACGTGCTGACGAACCACCACGTGATCGAGAACGCCGACGAGGTCTCGGTGACGCTGTCGGACGGGCGCACCCTGGAGGCCGAGTTCATCGGCTCGGATCCCGACACCGACGTGGCGCTGATGCGCATCCCCACCGAGGGGCTGACCGCGATCCCGCTGGCCAGCGGCGGCCAGCTGGCGGTGGGCGACTTCGTGGTGGCGGTGGGCAATCCCTTCGGCGTCGGCCAGACGGTGACCTCGGGCATCGTCTCGGCGGTCGGGCGCAGCAACGTGCCGGGCGCGGGCTACCAGAACTTCATCCAGACCGATGCCTCGATCAACCCGGGCAATTCCGGTGGCGCGCTGGTCAACCTGCGCGGCGAGCTGGTGGGCATCAACACCGCCAGCTTCAATCCGCGCGGCAGCGCGGCCGGCAACATCGGCCTGGGCTTCGCGATCCCGGTCGACCTGGCGCGCAACGTGATGCAGCAGCTGGCCAGCACCGGCACCGTGCAGCGCGGCACCCTGGGCATCGACACCCAGGCGGTGGACGCGCGGCTGGCGGCGGGGCTGGGCCTGGCCGATCCGCGCGGGGTGGTGGTCACGCGCCTGCACGGCGGCTCCTCGGCGGCCGCGGCCGGGCTGCGCACGGGCGACGTGATCGTCTCGGCCAACGGCCAGCGCATCGACGATCCGGTGGCCCTGCGCAACTTCCAGGGCCTGCAGCCGCTGGACGCGGCGGTGACGCTGGAGGTGATGCGCGATGGCGAGCCGCGCACGGTCACCGCGCGCCTGCGCGCGATGCCGCGCGATGGCGCGAGCTTCGACGACCGGCTCACCGGCGCCACCCTGTCCGACCTGCCCGAAGCGGTGCGCCGGCAGAACCCGAACGCGCGCGGCGTGCTGGTCGACAAGGTGGACGAGCGGAGCCGCGCCTGGCGCAACGGCCTGCGCGAGGGCGACTACATCTTCGCCGCCAACAGCGGCGAATTCCGCGACCTCGCCGGTTTCCGCGATACATTGGCCGAGCGCCCGCAGCAGCTGGTGCTGCGGATTTCACGCGGCGGACGCGTCGGGAACCTGATCATGGAGTGACCGGCTGCGAGCCGGACCACAGCAGCGCCCACCTCAAGGAGATTCCGCAATGACTCCCACCTCGACCGATGCCCTCAAGAGCAACCTTGGCCAGACCGGCGCCGGCCTCAAGACCGCCGCCACCGACGCCGGTGGCGCGGTGCGCAGCGCCGCTGCCGCCGCGGGCGAAGAACTGCGCGCAGGCGGCTCGGCGGTGAAGGCCGACCTTGCCGATTCGGCGCTGGCCGGCATGGCCGCGCTGGAGGAAGGCGGCACCGTCGCGCGCGAGCAGGTCGATGCGCTGATGGACAAGGGCAAGGACCTGATCGACAGCGCCGCCGACCTGATCCGCGAGCGTCCGATCGCCTCGTTCGGCGTGGCCTTCGCGGCCGGCTGGATCATCGCCAAGCTCGCCCGCAGCAACGACTAAGCGTCCGACGTGGCAGCGGATGCAGCCAACAACGTCGGCCACGAGGCCGGCGGCGCGGACGACGGACAGCACAAGGCAGCGGGGATCGACGAGACCCTGCGCGAGCTCAATGCCGCCCGACGGGACACCCTGCACGGTGCGCGCGATACGGCCTCGGCCCTGCGCGATCTTGCCGCGGCCGACTTCGCGCTCGCGCGCAGCGCGATGGGGCGGGGCCTGGCCCTGGGCGGCATCGCCGCCCTGCTGGGCAGCTCGGCCTGGCTGCTGCTGACGGCGGTGCTGGTGGCCGGCGTGCATGCACTCGGCCTGGACTGGGTGTGGGCGCTGCTGGTGGTGGCGCTGGCCTACCTGGCAGTCGCCGGCATCTGCGTCTGGCGCATGCGCGGCTATCTCGACCACATGGGCATGCAGGCCACACGGCGGCAGCTGTCGCGCTTGCGCGGCAAGCACCCACAGGCCGGCACCGATGCGCCGGCAGACGCTGCACCGGCCGCCCCGCCGCCCGCGGCTGCCCCACAGGGAGTGGACTGATGGCGTTCGACGATCTGGTGCGGCAGGTCCGCGAGCGAGAGCTGGCGCTCGAACAGCGGCATGCGGACACCCGCGCATCGTGGCGCGGCCTGCGTGGCGCCTGGCGCGAAGGCTGGACGCCGACGCGGATCGTGCTGGCGGGGATGGTGGGCGGCTTCCTGCTCGGGCGCGCGCGGCCCATGCGCAAGGTGGCGGGGCTGCCCGCCTCGCGCTGGGTGCAGATCGGCACCAGCCTGTGGAGCCTGACCGCTTCGTTCCGCGCCAAGCAGGCGGCCAACACCGCCGAAGAAGCCGCCGATGAGGCAGGCGTGGCGGCGGTGGTGGCAGCCGATACCGCCGAGGTGGCGGCGAGCGAGGTCGCCGCCTCCGCCACTGGCACGCAGCCCGCGCCCGGCACCGTCGGCGCGGCTGCCGTCGGGGCCACCGATGCGCCGCGTCCCGGTGTGTCCGACGCGCGCCGCCGCGCCGATCCGCAGTGGGACAGCGAACCCCGGCCTGCCGAAGCGGCGACCGAACTGTCGGAGCGATAGCGCCGGATCACGCGCCAGCCGCGGTGCGGGCATGACCTGCGTCGCGGCCATCGGGTCCGGTCATCGCAGGGGCGGGGCGTCTGCGCAGGCGGCCGGGGACACGGGTTCCGGTGACTTAACCGCGCGTCCGATGATCGACGACGTCCCTGCCTCCATTGCGGGAGATCGCCCTGCCTTGCAGTCCCGTCGTCTCTGCGGACAGCACGTATGTCCGTCCCGCAGGCGGGCCTGCACCGGACCACGGGCACGCCATCACGCCGTCGTCCCGCGCGGCGGATGAAGATCGGCCACCTTCCGACCCCAGGCCGCCATGCCCCACGACGCAGCGCCGACCCTGTCCGCAGCCGAAGCGCCCGCCGCACCGCCGCCCAGGCCCCGTTCGTCGAA
>JAEWZE010000029.1 GCA_023395465.1 Pseudomonadota bacterium | reverse complement strand
ACGGTGACGTTCTGGGAACTCGCCTGGCCGTTGGCGTTGACGTCGATGCGGTAGGTGCCCGGCGGCAGGCCGGCGAGGTTGTAGTTGCCGTTGGCACCGGTCTGCACGCTGCGGGTGAGGCCGGTGGCGAGGTTGGTCGCGGTCACCTGCGCCTGCGCGGCCGGGGCGGAGTCGGCCATCACCTGGCCGCGGATGGTGGCGGCCGTGGATTGCGCGAGCACGGGCGCCGACAGGAGCATGCAGCCGGCCAGGGCGCAGCTGAGCAGACTGCGTTCCAGCCTGTGGGATGCGGAGCGGGACTTCCGATTCATGCTTGTTGCCCTCCCGGGGCGGTCCTTTCATCGTTGAAACGGGGGATGGATGCGTCGGGCGACGCATCCGCTTCCAACTCCAGCAGCGGACGGGTGCTGGCGTGCTTCCACCTCATCCGTCGGGTCCTGGTACCTGGCTCGACCGGCGCACCACCAGTCGCGGCTCCAGCAGTTCGCGGGAGCCGGCTGCTGCGGCGTCCCCCTGTCCCGCATCGAGCAGCTTGTGGATGGCGCGCGCCCCGAGCTCGGCGATCTCGACGCGCATCGTCGTTAAGGCCGGGTGTACGTAGCGCGAAAGCGGAATGTCGTCGAAGCCTGCCAGCGCGATGTCGGCGGGGACGCGCAGGCCGCCCTGGGTGAGCGCGAACAGGCAGCCCAGCGCCATCATGTCGTTGGCCGCGAACACCGCGTCCGGTCGCGCCTGCGCCTGCAGCAGCGCCTGGCCCGCGCGGTGTCCCGAAGCCTCGTCGAAGTCGCCGGGCATCACCCATGCTTCGGCGCCCGGCGTCGCAGCGATCGCGTCGCGGTAGCCGCGCAGGCGCTCGTTCGCGTCGAAGTTGTCGGCCGGGCCGGCGATAAAGGCGATGCGCTTGTGGCCCGCGTCAAGCAGGTGCCGCATCATCGCCATCGCCCCGCCATGGTTGTCCACGCCGACCGCGCTGCGGTCCTCCGGCACCAGCGCCGGATTCATCAGCACCACCGGCATCGGCGGCAGCTCCGCCGCCAGCGCTTCGGCGCCGTCCACGAACGGCGACATCAGCAGCAGACCATCCACGCGTCCGCGCATGGTCCGCAGCGCGGCGCCCTGCTCCTGCGGGTTGCCGTGGTAGCTCGACACCAGCAGGTGCAGGCCACGTTCGCGCGCGACGTGGTCGATGCCGCGCATCAGCTCGGAGAAGAATTCGCCGTACAGGTCCGGCAGCACCACGCCGATGGTCTGCGTGCGACGGCTGCTGAGGCTGCGCGCGGCGTGGTGCGGGCTGTAGCGCAACTGCTCGGCCACGCCCAGGATGCGCTGGCGCACGTCCTCGGCCACGTTCGGATGGCCGTTCAATGCGCGCGAGACGGTCGCCACCGACACGTTCGCGTGCCGGGCCACGTCCTTGATCGTCACGCTCATCGTAGCCGGCCTCCTTCCAGGGCTCTCGCACGGCTGCTCGCGCCGCCACGTATGGAACGGCCGGTTGCCAGCGGCATCCGGCGACCGGTGCAGTGCCGGGCCGGTGCTCGTGTCCTCACGGCGCCACCACCTCGAAGCGCGCGGACTGCTCCGCCTCCGAGCTGCCGCCCGCGAACACGGTGAACGTGCCCGGCTCGACCACGCGCCGCATGTCCACGTCGTACAGCGACAGGTCCTCGAACCCCAGCATGAACTCCAGCTCGCGCGATTCCCCCGGCTGCAGCTCCACCCGCTGGAATCCGCGCAGCTCGCGCACGGGACGCGTCACGCTGGCGACGTCGTCGCGCAGGTACAGCTGCACCACCTCGGCGCCGGCGCGCGGTCCGGCGTTGGTGACGCGCACGCGCACACTCTGGCGCGGGTCGGCGGCGGACACCTGCGCGCTCGCGAGCTGCGGCGGCGCGTACTCGAAGCGCGTATAGCTCAGCCCGTGGCCGAACGGGTACAGCGGCGTCCAGTGCACGTCCAGGTACTTGCTGGAAAACCGGTTGTCCTCCGCCGGCGGCCGGCCGGTATTGCGGCGGGCGTGGTAGATCGGCACCTGGCCGACGTTGCGCGGCACCGTCACCGGCAGCTTGCCGGACGGGTTCACGTCGCCGAACAGCACGTCGACCAGCGCGTTGCCGCCCTCCACGCCCGGGAACCAGGCTTCCAGGATCGCCGGCACCTTGCCCTGCAGCGCGCCGGTCGACAGCGGCCGGCCGTTGAGCAGCACCGCCACCACCGGCTTGCCGGTCGCGGCCACCGCCAGCGCCAGCTGCTCCTGCACGCCTGGCAGGTCGAGCGAGGTGCGGTTGTTGGCCTCGGCGCTCATTTCCGGATGCTCACCCAGGAACATCAGCACCGCGTCGGCCTGGCGCGCGGCGCGCACGGCCGCGTCGAATCCAGACCTGTCGTCGTCGTCGATCACCGCGCCCTTGGCCACGATCAGCTTCGTCTGCGCGCCGAGGGTCTGGCGCAGCGCGGCCAGCGGCGTCACCGCGTCTTCCGGGCGGCCGATGCCGACCCAGTTGCCGAGCATCGCCCAGGGCTCGTCGGCCAGCGGCCCGATCACCGCAAGCGTCCGCAGCGACTTCGACAGCGGCAGCACGCCGCCTTCGTTCTCCAGCAGCACCATGGATTTCTGCGCCGAGCGACGCGCCGCGGCCCGGTGTTCGTCGGTCAGCGTCATCGCCTGCTGCCGCGCGCCGTCCTTGCAGTAGCGATACGGATCCTCGAACAGCCCCAGCCGGAACTTCGCATTGAGCACCCGTCGCACCGAGGCGTCGACCTCGGCCATCGGCACGCGCCCGGCCTCGACCGCGGCCGGCAGGTCCTGCAGGTAGATGGCGCTGACCATGTCCACGTCCACGCCGGCGTGCAGGGCCAGCCGACCGGCCTGCTCGCGCGTGCCGGCCACGCCGTGCGGCATCAGCTCCATCACCCCGGTGTAGTCGCTCACCAGCACGCCATCCCAGCCCCATTCGCCGCGCAGCAGGCCCTGGATCAGGGGTCTGTGGGCATGCATCGGCACGCCGGCGACCTCGTTGAAACTGGCCATGATCGACTGCGCGCCCGCGTCGACCGCAGCCTTGAACGGCGGCAGGTAGACCTCGTGCAGGGTGCGTTCGGAGACGTCGGCCACGTCGTAGTCGCGGCCGCCCTCGGCCGCGCCGTAGGCGACGAAATGCTTGGCGGTGGCGAGCAGGGTGTCGGGCGCGGCCAGGTCGTCGCCCTGGAAGCCGCGCACGCGGGCCGCGGCCAGCACCGACCCGAGGTAGGGATCCTCGCCCGAGCCTTCCACGATCCGGCCCCAGCGCGGGTCGCGCGCGATGTCGACCATCGGCGCGTAGGTCCAGTGCACGCCGTGCGCGGTCGCCTCGACGGCCGCGATCCGCGCGGCATTGCGCACTTCCTCCGGATCGAAGCTCGAGGCTTCGCCCAGGGGCACGGGGAAGATGGTGCGCATGCCGTGGATCACGTCGTAGGCGAACAGCAGCGGGATGCCCAGCCGCGAATCCTCCACCGCGATGCGCTGCAGCCGGCAGGTGAGCTCCGCACCCCGGGTGCCGAGCCAGGAGCCGATCTGCCCCTGGCGCACCTGGTCCTCGCTGCCGGCCATGGCGGCCGGGCCGGTGTTGTTGCCCACGCCGGGCGGCTGGTTGAGCTGGCCCAGCTTCTCGGCCAGCGTCATCCGGGCCATCAGCGCATCGACGAAGGCGCGTTCGGCGTCCGGGCCGCCGGCCGAGGTCCGCGGCGGCGGCGGTGCGGACCAGGCCGCGGGCGCGAGCAGCAGCGCGGCCAGCAGCCCGGCCAGCACGGGGGCGGGAGGCGTCGTCCAGGGGCGCGGTTCGGTCATCGGGAATGGCCGGGAAACGTGGGGGACGGCCGAATGTAAACGTTTCCAGCAAGCGGCGCATGGCACGCCGCAGCATTGCCCGCAGGCTTACCTGGCCGGCTGCGGCAGCACCGGCCGGAACGGCCGCACGTCCACCCGCACGTACACCCCGGCTTCCACGTACGGGTCGGCCTGCGCCCAGTCGCGCGCGGCGTCCAGCGACTCGAACTCGGCGATCACGATGCTGCCGCTGAAGCCGGCGGGTCCCGGATCCTCCGCGTCGATCGCCGGGCACGGCCCGGCCAGCAGCAGCCGGCCTTGGTCGCGCAGCGCGAGCAGTCGCGCCAGGTGCCGCTCGCGGGCGGCCAGGCGCCTGTCCAGCACCGCGTCGCCGTCGTGACCTTCGATCGCGTACCACATGTCCGTGCCCCAGTCTGACCAGCGCCGATTCTAGCGGCCGTCGACGCTGGACAGCCTGCACGCGCTGCGCTTACCCTAGGGAACAGGTTTCGCAGCCGAACGCCGCTCACGTCGCTCAAGGACGCAAAGTCGCGGCCCTTCGGCCAGATCCGACGCCCCCTTCGCGGTTTCCTGCCGGTTTCCGGCATGGCCCGCGCGTGGCGGCCCGTCGCAAGATGCTTTGACCAGTGCTGATGTTCCGGACCCGCGCACGCCGGGGATGCGCGCCCGCACGCCCAGCCTTTGGCCGTTCCCGGCGCTGGCACCACGATACGCAAGACGGCCCGGAGGGGCCGCACCTCGAATGAGCCAACCCGCCCAGGACAACGCCGCGCAGGCGCCCGCCCATCCGCAGCAGCAGGAAATGCCGCTGGCGGTGGTGCATGGCCAGCCCGTGCTGCAGATCCCGCAGGACCTGTACATCCCACCGGATGCGCTGGAGGTGATCCTCGAGGCGTTCGAAGGTCCGCTCGACCTGCTGCTGTACCTGATCCGCCGCCAGAACCTGGACATCCTCGACATCCCGGTGGCGGAGATCACCCGCCAGTACGTCGACTACATCGGCGTGATGCAGGAGCTTCGCTTCGAACTGGCCGCTGAATACCTGGTGATGGCCGCGATCCTGGCCGAGATCAAGTCGAGGATGCTGCTGCCGCGCCCGGCCAGCGTGGAGGGCGAGGAAGACGATCCGCGCGCGGACCTGGTACGCCGGCTGCAGGAATACGAGCGCTTCAAGCAGGCCGCCGAAGACATCGACACCCTGCCGCGCATGGAGCGCGATACCTCGCCGGCCTCGGCCTTCGTGCCGGACCGCGCGCTGGTCAAGCCACCCCCGCCGGTGGAGCTGCGCGAGATGCTGATGGCGCTGCACGACGTGCTCAAGCGCGCCGAGCTGCTCACCAGCCACGCGATCCGGCGCGACGCGCTGAGCGTTCGCCAGCGCATGGGCGAGCTGCTGACCCGGCTGGAGGACGGCGCCTTCCACCGCTTCGAGGCGCTGTTCGACCCGAACGAGGGCAGGCTCGGGGTGGTCGTGACCTTCCTGTCGATCCTGGAGCTGGCCAAGGAGCGCCTGCTCGACGTGGTGCAGGAAGCGCCGCTGGCGCCGATCTACGTGAAGTCGCTCGCCCTCGGCCTGGCCGCGGACGAGCCGCTGGAGTTCTCCAGCGAGTTCGACGACGAACCCGCGGAGGGTTCGGGAAGCTAGAGCAAGGCGGCATGGGGCCGCATCCGCGCAAGCCGCCGCGCACCCGCCGCCGCGGCATGCCGCACCCCGCACCACCCACTACACCACCCGCAACCGACTGCCGATGGATCAATCGCTCATCAACCGCATCGTCGAGGCCGCGCTGCTGGCGTCCAGCCAGCCGCTGACGGTCGTCCAGCTGGGCGGGCTGTTTCCGCTCGACGAGCCCGCGCCCGACGGCAGCCTCCAGGCCGCGCTGGAAACGCTGCAGGCCGACTGCGCCGACCGCGGCGTGGAACTGGTCGAAGTCGCCTCCGGCTGGCGCTACCAGGTCAAGGCCGACGTGCACCCCTGGGTGGCGCGGCTGTGGACCGAACGGCACGTCAAGTACACCCGCGCCACCCTCGAGACGCTGGCGCTGATCGCCTACCGCCAGCCGATCACCCGCGGCGAGATCGAGCAGGTGCGCGGCGTGGCGACCAACAGCAACATCATCAAGGCGCTGGAAGAGCGCGAGTGGATCCGCGTGGTCGGCCACCGCGACATGCCGGGCCGGCCGGAACTGCTGGGCACCACCAAGGCCTTCCTCGACTACTTCGGCCTCAAGCGCCTGGACGAACTGCCGCCGCTGTCCGAACTCAAGGACTTCGGCGAGCTGGAACCACAGCTCGAGTTCGAGGGCCAGCGCGCCGTCGGCGGGATCGCCGGCGCGGACGGAACGACCGCTGGCGAGGCCGATGAGGCAGACCCGGCGGCCAACGATGCCGACCTGGCCGATGCCGGCGACGGTGGCGGCGACGGCGACGATGCCGATGCCTCTACGGAGCAGCCCGACGCCGCCGCGGCCGGAGAAGACGCCGCTACCGGGACCGGTGCCGATTCGGAAATGGATGCCGATACCGACGCAACCACCGACGACACCGGCGAACACGGACACGAAGACGAACACGATACCGATACACCCCACCACCCCGACGGCGAAGATGCCGCGGCCGAACAGCAGGACGCCCTCGCCGACGACGGCGACAGCACCCGGAGCAGACATGAGTAAGCAACACCCCACCGCCGGCAGCCGCAAGCTGTCGCTCAAGCGCAGCGAAGACAAGGTTGCCGACGCCCCCAGGCTCGAAGAACGCCTGCACAAGGTGCTGGCGCAGGCCGGCCTCGGCTCTCGCCGTGCGCTGGAACAGCGCATCGCCGACGGCCTGGTGAAGGTCAACGGCGAGATCGCCCAGACCGGCATGTCGGTCAAGGGTGGCGACCGCATCGAGATCGACGGCCGCCAGTTCGTCGCCAGCGCGCTGACCGAACCGGCCCGTGTGCTGATGTACAACAAGCCCGAAGGCGAAGTGACCACGCGCGAGGATCCCGAAGGCCGCCCGACGATCTTCGAGTCGCTGCCCTCGCTCAAGGGTGCGCGCTGGATCGCGATCGGCCGCCTCGACATCAACACCACCGGCCTGCTGCTGCTCACCACCGACGGCGAGCTGGCCAACGCGATGATGCATCCCTCCTACGAGGTCGACCGCGAGTACGTCTGCCGGGTGCGCGCGCCCGAGGGCGAGGAGACGGTGTCGGAGAAGATCGTCGACCGGCTCGCGCGCGGCGTGGCGCTGGAGGACGGCCCGGCCAAGTTCGACGAGATCAAGCGCATCGGCGGCACCGATTCGAACGAATGGTTCCAGGTGCTGCTCAAGGAAGGCCGCAACCGCGAGGTCCGCCGCCTGTGGGAATCGCAGGGTTGCCAGGTCAGCCGGCTCAAGCGCATTCGCTACGGCAACGTCGCGCTGCCGCAGACGCTGCTGCGCGGGCAGTCGCTGGAGCTGGCCGATGCGCAGGTCGACGTGTTGCGCAAGGAGCTCAAGCTCGAGGAAGGCCCGCCGCCGGCGCTGACCCTGCTGCCGGTGATCGGCCAGCGCAAGGCCGCCAAGTCAACCGTGCACGTGGGCGGCGACCGCCGTCCGCAGGGCTACGTCAACGGTCACAACACCGCCGACGAGGGGCGCGAGCTGCGCCGCTTCGACCATGTGCGCGAGGATCGTCGCGGGCGCGGCGGCAAGAAGCCGCACGGTGGCCTCACGGTCAGCGGCGAGCAGGCGGCCAAGCAGTCACAGAAGCCGTTCAAGCAGCGCACGCAGAAGGGACCCAAGCCGCTGCCGGAAGGCAACCCGGCCGCGTTCCGCACCTGGTACGTGCCCGAGGGCGTCGATACCGGTCCGGCCGGACATCGCAACGCCGACGGCCGTGGCCCGCGCAAGCCGGGCCCCGGCAAGAAGCGCCCCGGCCCGGGCGGTGGTGGTGCCGGCCGAAGCCAGGGCAATCGAGGCCAGGCCGCCCATCCCTATGGCCATCCGGGCGGCGCAATGAGCTTCCCGTCCGACCATGCCTCGCCAGGGCACAACCCGAACGCGGCGCGTCCGCGCGGACCGCGTCCCGGCGGCGCCAATCGTCCCAAGGGTCCGCGTCCCGGTCCCGGTGGCGGAAGCCGTGGCCCCGGTGGCGGAAGCCGTGGCCCCGGTGGTGGAAGCCGTGGTCCGGGCGGCGGCAACCGCGGCCCGCGCGGTGGCGGTGGCGGCAGCCGCTGAGGCGATCCGGTCGACGCCTATCGGGAGCGTGAAGCGCTCCCGATGACGACCGCGCACTACAGGCAATGCGCAGGGCCGTTGGAGCGTGTGAGGCTCCGAACACGCGTCCACCGATCCCCCGAACGCTGCACTCGCCTCGACCGGGTGCGGCCCCGCTGCCGCGTTGCGGCAGGCGCAGTCGTGGGCGGAACTGCCCTCGCGGCCACTTCATGCGGATGGTTCCGCCCCCTCGACCCCGGGGGCGTGGACCCGAGTGTTCTTGCGCGCGTCGCGTCGCATGCGTCGGGTATCGTGCAGGCTCGCGTGCAGCGATGCCGCGTTTCCACCACGAGGTCGACGCCCCATGCCTGTCCGCCGTGACGTCCTGCGCCTGCTAGGTGTGTAAACCCAAGACGTTGTTCAGTGGAAGCTGGATGCGGCTGATTGGGGTTGGTAGCCAAGGCTGGCGTGCGGCCGGTGCCAGTTGTACTGGTGCAGCCAACGAGGAAGATCGTGCCGGCGCTGCTCCGAGTTGTCGTAGGAACGGGCATAGGCCCATTCGCGCAAAGCGGT
>JAEWZE010000247.1 GCA_023395465.1 Pseudomonadota bacterium | reverse complement strand
AGGAACAGGTCGCGGATCTGTTCGACGCTGAAGGGGATGGTCTCGGCGCTGGCGCCGCGTTCGGCGATGTGCGCGTGCAGGAAGGCCAGGGTCTCGGCCTCGCCGCGGTAGTCGACCTGCAGCTCGTCCCCGATCCGGACCGAGATCGGCAGGATCTCGACTTCGTTGGCCTTGAGATAGTCGACCGGCAGATCGCAGGTCGAGTCGACGACGATTCCGATGCGCATCGCAGCTCCCGTGGGGTCTTGCCCCGGCACGCGAAGCGCGCATTGTCGCGCGGTCGCCGCTGGCGTGGCTGAACGCGCCGCCGGTCCCGCGCCGGCCGGCGCGGGAACCGGGCCCGGGCAGTCGACCCGGGCCGGATAGGCGCGAGGCAGCGCCCCCGCCTCGCGCGCGGGCTCGGCGCGCAGGTAGCGGTCGCGCAGCTCGGTCTGGCGCGAGCGCATCGGCATTGCGCGCCCGCCCAGCCAGGTCTGGCGCGCGGTGTGGGCGACATCGAGCGGGTCGCCGCTCCACAGCACCAGGTCGGCCGTCTGGCCCACCGCGATCGTGCCCAGCCGCTCGCCGGCGCCGAACGCCTGCGCCGGGATCCGGGTCAGTCCCGCCAGCGCCGCCTCCCAGGGCAGGCCGTTGGCGACGGCGTTGCCCGCCAGCTGGCGCACCTTGCGCGCGTTGTGCGAAGCGTCGCCGGCCTGGGTGAAGCCCACCCGCACGCCGGCCGCATGCAGCCGGGCGGCGTTGTCCAGGGTCGCGCCCAGGCGGTCGAAGTTGCCCGGGAGGTTGGCGAGCGGATCGACGAACACCGGCACGTCGGCCTCGGCCAGCTGGCTGGCCAGCTTCCAGGCTTCGGCGCCGCCGGAGATGGCGATCCGGACCCGGTGCCGGCGCGACCAGCGCAGCAGCTGGCGGATGTCGGCGGCGCGGTCGACCTCGACCACCACCAGTCCGCGGTTCTCCAGGAAGCGGCCGAGCGTGGCGCGCCCGGCCGGGGTCAGCAGCGCGAAGTTCGAATCGGCCGGGATCCGTCCCTGCGCCTCGTCGACCATCTGCTCCAGCAGCATCCACTGCCCGGCGCGCGAGGAACCGCTGAGGTTCGATGCGCCCGCGCCGAGCGCGACGAACAGCACCTTCGGGCCGGCCGGGTCCGGGCCGCCGTCCAGGCGCACCAGCGCGCCCTGGCCGCCGATGATCGAGCCGCCCGCGGTGGTGCCGGCGCTGAGCAGGGTGTAGCCGATGCCTTCCACCCGCGCGACCGGCAGCAGGATCGACTCGGGGTTGTAGGCCAGGGTCACGTCGAACTCGGGGCGGACGGTGATGTCCTTGGCGTTCTCGCCCAGCGCCAGCGAGGCGTCGCGGGTCGAGGATTCGCCCGAAACCTCCTCGATGCCGATCCCGGTGATGCCGCCGAAGAACGCCGGCGTCAGCGGTTGCCCCTGCGCGTCGACCACCTGCGCCGACCCGGCCGCCAGGCCGCTGCCGATCGCGGCGATGCGCCCGTCCTGGACCAGCACGTCGGTGCCCTGCAGGGTGCCGCGCGCGGTCGCGGTGTGCACGGTGGCGTTGCGGATCAGCACGTCCTGAGCGGCCGCCGCCAGCGGCAGCAGCGCCGCCAGCAGCAGCGCCGCCGTGGCGGATGCCGGACGCGTCCGGCGGCGGACCTGACGGCGGCTCATCGCACACCTCCCTGCGCGGTTGGCTGCCCGAGCATGAAGTCGGTCACCGGCCGCAGCGAAGGATCGTTGCGGTCGTACACGCGCGCACCGTCGACGAACACCTGCTCGGCCTGCGCGTACACGCTGAAGGGATTGCCGCTCCACAGCACCACGTCGCCCATCTTGCCGGCTTCCAGGGTCCCGGTGACATCGTCCACGCCCAGCGCCCTGGCGGCGTTCTGCGTGATCCAGCGGATCGCGCGCTCGGGCGCGATCTCGATGCCCACGCGGCGTGCATTCGCCATCACCTTGGCCGCCTCCTGGTTGAGCCGCTGGATGCCCTCGTCCGAATCCGAATGCACGATCGCGCAGCCGCCCGGCGCGCGGTCGACGATGGCGATGTTCTCCTGGATACCGTCGAAGGCCTCCATCTTGAAGCCCCACCAGTCCGCCCACAGCGCGCCGCACACGCCCTCGGCGCCGAGCCGGTCGGCCAGCTTGTAGGCCTCCACGCCGTGGTGGAAGGCGGCGACCTTGAAGTCGAACTCCTTCGCCAGGTCCAGCATCTGCGCCATCTCGTCGGCGCGGTAGCAGTGGATGTGCACCAGGATGTCGCCGGCCATCGCCCCGGCCAGGGTCTCGAGCTTGAGGTCGCGCTTGGTCGAGCCGTCCTTCTCGCGCTTGCGCGCGTAGTCCTGCGCGTCGATGAAGGCCGCGCGGTAGCCGGCCACGTTGCCCATGCGCGTGGCCGGGCCACCCTTCTGGCCGTAGACGCGCTTGGGGTTCTCGCCGCAGGCCATCTTCAGCCCGTGCGGCGCATCCGGGAACTTCATGCCCTGCGCGGTGGTGGCCGCGACGTTCTTGAGCGTCACCCCGCGCCCGCCGACCAGGTTGGCCGAACCGGGCAGGATCTGCAGCGCGGTCACGCCGCCGGCCAGCGCCGCGCCGAAGCCCGGATCCTGCGGCCACACCGAATGCTCGGCCCAGACCTGGGCGGTCACCGGGCTGGTGGCCTCGTTGCCGTCGCTGTGCGCGCTGGCGCCGGGGCTGGGGTACACGCCCAGGTGCGAGTGCACGTCGATCAGGCCCGGCGTGACCCACTTGCCGCTGCCGTCGACGCGGATCGCGTCGGCACCCGCCGCCAGGCCGTTGCCGACCTGCGCCACCTTGCCGTCCTGGAGCAGCACGTCGGCGTTGTCCAGGCGCCGACCGTCGCCGGTGAGCACGGTCGCACCGGTGATCAGCACCGGTGCCGAGGCGATCGGCCGGTAGGTGCTGGCGTAGGCGTCGCCATCGGTCCCGGCAGCGGACTGCGGCGCCGGCGAGGTGTCGCCGGTGCTGGCGCAGCCGGCGAACAGGACTGCGCACAGCGCAGCGGTCAGGGGTCGGATCATGGCGGTCTTTCGCAGGTTGAATCGCCCGACGGTACCCGCTCCCCCGGCCGCCGCCAAGCGGCCGAAAGTCATGTCGCGTGACACAATGCCCGGCAGGAGGACCGCGCATGAAGGACAAGCAGGACATCGTCGGCAACTGGCTGCCGCGCTACACCGGCGTGCCGCTCGACGATTTCGGCCAGCACATCCTGCTGACCAATTTCGGTGGCTACCTCGGCCACTTCAGCCGCATGACCGGTGCGCCGGTGGTCGGCCTTGACCGGCCGATGCCCAGCGCCACCGCCGACGGCATCACCATGATCAACTTCGGCATGGGCAGCCCCAACGCGGCGACCATGATGGACCTGCTGTCGGCGATCGAGCCGCGCGCGGTGCTGTTCCTGGGCAAGTGCGGCGGGCTCAAGCGCAAGAACCAGCTCGGCGACCTGGTGCTGCCGATCGCCGCGATCCGCGGCGAGGGCACTTCCAACGACTACCTGCCGCCGGAAGTGCCGGCACTGCCCGCCTTCGCCCTGCAGCGCGCCGTCTCCACCATGATCCGCGACCTCGGCCACGACTACTGGACCGGCACGGTGTTCACCACCAACCGCCGGGTCTGGGAGCACGACGACGCGTTCAAGGAACGGCTGCGCGCGATGCGCTGCATGGCCATCGACATGGAGACCGCGACGATCTTCGCCGCCGGCTTCGCCAACCGCATTCCATCGGGCGCGCTGCTGCTGGTCAGCGACCAGCCGATGATCCCGGAAGGGGTCAAGACCGAGGCATCGGATGCGAAGGTCAGCGCGGAGTTCGTCGAGCGCCACATCCAGATCGGCATCGAGGCGCTGCGCCTGATCCGCCGCCACGGCAAGTCGGTGCGGCACCTGCGCTTCGACGAGTAGCGCGGCTGCGCGGGCCCGCACCACGCGCGCCGGCGCTAAGATGGGGCATGGATCCGCAACCCGACATCCGGCACGTCATCGACTTCTGGCGCGCAGCCGGCTACACGAAGTGGTTCAACGGCGGCGCGGCGTTCGATGCGCAATGCCGCGAACGCTTCACCGATGCGCATTTCGCCGCCGCGCGGCGCGAGTACGACTCCTGGATGGACAGCGCCGACGGCGCGCTCGCGCTGCTGATCCTGCTGGACCAGATCCCGCGCAACATCTTCCGCGGCAGCGGACATGCCTTCGCCACCGATCCGCTGGCCCTGCACTATGCCGTGCGCGCGGTCGACGCCGGTTTCGACAGGGAGGTGGAGGCCGAACTGCGCACCTTCATGTACATGCCCTTCGAGCATTCCGAGGCGATCGAGGACCAGCATCGCGCCGTCGCCCTGTTCACGGCCATGGGCGAGGACGGGTATCTCGACTACGCCCGGCGGCACCTGGACGTGATCGAGCGCTTCGGCCGTTTCCCGCACCGCAACCACGCGCTGGGCCGCAGCAACACGCCCGAGGAACAGGCCTGGCTCGACGCCGGCGGGGGATTCTGAGACGCCGGGCGCCGTGGGAGCGGCTTCAGCCGCGAACCGTCCACCCGGGCTGGAAACACCCATGCGGCTGGCGACGCCGGTGGCGTATCGGTTGCCATGACGTCGGATCGACGGAGCCACCGCTCCGCGATGGCAACCGTGTCGCCGCTGTGGTGATGCCGCGCACCGGACGTATCGCGGCTGAAGCCGCTCCCACAAGCCTTCGGCGGGGCGGCGGAACCCGGTCTCCGGACGCGGCTGAAGCCGCGTCGACAAGGCCTGGGCAGGGCAGCGAGGCAACCCGGGGCCTGGCGTCCTCAGTACTTGGGAATCGACGGGTCGACCGTGTCCGACCAGGCGACGATGCCGCCCGCCACGTTGTGCAGGTTGCGGAAGCCCATCAGGCGGAACTCCTCGGCAGCGCGGCCGCTGCGGCCGCCGCCGTGGCACAGGAACGCGATGGCCGCGTCCTTGGGCAGCGCCTCGACGTCGGCGCGGCCGGCGTCGAAGGTCATGAACGGCACCGGCACCGACGCGATCGCGCGCTCTTCCGGCGGACGCACGTCCACCAGCACCATCTCGCCGGCGCGCACGCGCGCCTCGACCTCGCCGGGGCTGGTCTGCGACACCGGCGGCGGCGCGTTCGGGTTCTCGATCACCAGGCCCTTGCCGCGCATGTCGTCGGCGAAGTCGATGCGCAGGCCCTCGGCGCGGCGCGCGCCGGCCAGGTCGAACTGCACGCGCACGCCCTCGACCTCGGTTGACACCGCATCGGCGTCGGCCGGGCCCAGGTTCAGGCGGGTGCGGAAGTTGCGGTCCACGTCCACCTGCAGCACCACTTCGCCGCCGGCATCGTCGATGGCCTGGCGGATCATCGCCAGCGCCGCCGGCGTGATCGTGATCGAGGGCGGCGTGCGGTCCGGCGCGGCCAGGCCGAGCGCGGTATGCAGTTCGCCGCTGTTGACCATCTGCGCGATGATGTCGCTGCCGCCGACCAGCTCGCCGTCGATGTACAGCTGCGGGATCGTCGGCCAGTCGCCGTAGGCCTTGATGCCTTCGCGGATCTCGCCGTCGGCCAGCACGTTCACGTGGGCGTAGTCGGCGCCCAGCGCGTCCAGCGCCGACACCGCCTTGGCCGAGAAGCCGCACTGAGGCGCGGCCGGCACGCCCTTCATGAACAGGACGGCGCGGTTGGCCTGCAGCAGCGATTCGATACGGGCGCGCACGGCGGGTTCGAGGGACATGGCGGCGATCCTTGGAGCGGGCCGTCCATGGTACCGCGATCGCCGCGCAGCCGGCCGCAACGGCGCGTTGCGCGCGGAGGGGATGGCATCATTGCGCGCATGGAAATCCCGCATCGCCCGCCGCGCCGGCCGCACGCCTGGCTGCCCCTGCTGCTGCTCTCGCAGCTGCTGGTGGCGTGGGTCTGGTGGCGCTGGGGCTGGGGCGCCGGCCTGCCCTTGATGCTGGCCACGCATGCGCTGGCCTGGTGGGGCGTGCTGGCGCCGAATGCGGCGCTGTACGGGCCGGTGCTGTCGCGGCTGCCGTGGACCGGGCGCGAAATCTGGCTGACGATCGACGACGGCCCGTCCGACGACACCGCCGCGGTGCTCGACCTGCTCGACGCGCATTCGGCGAAGGCGACGTTCTTCCTGGTCGGCGACCGCGCCGCGTCCCGGCCGGAACTGGTCCGCGAGATCGTGCGCCGCGGCCACGGCATCGGCAACCACAGCCGCTCGCATCCGCAGGCCCGGTTCTGGGCGCTGGGACCGCGGCGGATGCGCGGCGAGATCGAGGACGCGCAGCGTCAGCTTGCCGCCATCGCCGGCCGCGCGCCACGCTGGTTCCGTTCGGTGGTCGGCCACAGCAATCCGTTCGTGCATGCGCCGCTGCGGCGCGCCGGGCTTGCGCGCGTGGCCTGGAGCGCGCGCGGCTTTGACGCCGTGCAGCGCGACGTGGACAAGGTGGTCTCGGCGATCGAGCGCGATCTCGCGCCCGGCGCGATCGTGCTGCTGCACGAGGGCGCGCCGCACGGGCGCAGCGTCGAGATGATCGCCGCGCTGCTGCAGCGGCTCGACGCGCTGGGCTATCGCGCAGTACTGCCGGCACAAGCATAGGGCGCCGCTGTAGCCCCGTGGGAGCGACCCCGGTTGCCAACGGCCTTCGCGCGCAAGCGCGCTCCCACCACCTCGGGGCGCGGCAGCCCTGTGGGAGCGACCTTGGTCGCGAACGGCTTTCGCGCGCGAGCGCGCTCCCACGCCGATGAGGCGGCGACGCCGGGTCAGCCCGGCGCGGCCGGTTGCTGCGCCACCACCAGCCAGTTGTTGAACGGCGTGTTGCCGAACCAGGGACGGATGTCCACGGCCAGCCCGGCGGCGTCGAAGCGCGCGCGCAGTTCGTCCACGGTGGGGTAGTGCTTGGGCCGGTCGGGCATCCAGCCGGTCAGTGCGGCGAAACGGTCGCCGGCGCGGGTGCGGCGGATGCGCGCGCCGCCGTCGTCGAGCGCGGCGCGCATGACCAGCCGCGCGCCCGGCGCCAGCATCGCGATCGCGGCATCGAGCAGGGCGGCCTGCTGTTCGCGGGTCAGGAACTGCAGCACGTCCAGGATCGCCACGCTGCCCGAATGCGGCGGATAGCCGCGCGCCAGGTCGACCACTTCGAAGTGCGCGTCGGCCAGCGCCGACTGGCCGGCGATGCGGCGGGCGCGTTCGATCTTCGGCGCATCGATGTCCACGCCCATGTAGGGCATCGTCTGCCCGTCCACCCGCAGCGCGTGCGCCAGCAGGCCGAGGCCGCAGCCCAGGTCAAGCAGCGGCGCCTCGCAGCCGCGCAGCGCGTCGAGCACGCCCGGGTACAGCGGGTCGGTGCGCAGCTTGGCCAGGGTGTAGTAGTAGTCGTAGCGGTTACCGAGGACGTGGGCCGGCAGGAAGGCGCGCGCAATTCCCTTCGCGGTGGCCGCATCGAGCGGCCGCAGAGTCTGTTCAGTCATCGGCGGACAGTAACCGACGCGCCACCGGCAGCGCCAGACGCGTCCACTGCGCATGCATCGCCGCCGACGGATGCAGGCCGTCGGCCGCCAGCATCGCAGCTTCCGCGCCGCGTTCGCGGCTGACAGCGGTGATGTCGACGAAGGCCACGTCGCGCACCGCACACTGCGCCCGGGCGACGGCATTGAAGCCGTCGAGCTCGCGCGCGATGGTGGCCGGATCGCGGCCGCTGCCCGCCGCGAACGGGGTCACGCCCCAGTCGGGAATGGAAAGCACCAGCACCCGGCCGGCGCGGCCGCTGGCGAATCCGATCGCCCGCGCCAGCAGGGCGTCGAACTGCGTGCGGTACTCGTCCAGGCCGCGCCCGCGGTACTGGTTGTTGACCCCGATCAGCAGCGAGACCAGGTCGAAGCCCGGTGCGGGCCGGGCCGCGTCGATCGCGGCGGACAGCTCGTCGGTGGTCCAGCCGGTGGTGGCGATGATCCACGGGTCGGCCAGGGCGATGCCGTCGGCGCGCAGCGCCTGCGCCAGCTGCAGCGGCCAGCGGCCGTCCTCGGCGATGCCCTCGCCGATGGTGTAGCTGTCGCCGAGGGCGAGGTAGCGCAGCGTGGGAGCGGGCGTCTGCATCGAAGCCGTGGATCCTGGTCGTGTCGACTTGTGGGGCGGGATGTTCGTCGCGGGC
>JAEWZE010000243.1 GCA_023395465.1 Pseudomonadota bacterium | reverse complement strand
GCGCTGCTGCAGGCCGGCCGCTGGCAGGCCGCCGGACGCGCGCCGGCGGCGGCCGCCATTGACGGCCTTGACGCCTGGCTGGCGCGCGCGGCGCACGGCGGCGCACCGGTCGCGACATCGCGTGCCGACGACTGGTGCGCACAGCCCGGATCCACCGACGGCATCGCCGGCGTGCTGGCGCTGCCGCTGGATCCGGCGCGCGGCGAGTGGCTGCTGTTCTTCCGCTGCGAACAGGTCGAGGACGTGCGCTGGGCCGGACGCCCGGACGAACCCTTCGTCGTCGATGCCGACGGCACGCGCATCGGCCCGCGCGCGAGCTTCGCCGCCTGGAACGAAACCGTGCGCGGCGCCAGCGAGCCCTGGAGCGATGCCGACCTGCGCATGGCGGCGCGGCTGCAGCTGGTGCTGCGCGACCATTACCGCACCGCGGACGCCCGCATCGCGCCGCACGAAGAACTGCGCGCGCGCCGCGGACGCCTGCAGCTCGACGATCACCGCAGCCGGCTGCGGCAGATGTCCGAGCTGCTGGAAAGCCTGGTGCACGTGAGCCCGGCCGAAACCGAAGTGCTGGCCGAGCGGATCTCGCGGCTGGAGCAGGACCTGCAGCGGCTGGCGCTGGCCTCGGGCAGCGACCTCGGCGCGTTGGCGACGGTCTAGCGGCCAGGCAGCCGTTCGCCCCGGGACACCCGCTGGCGGCCACGCCGTGCCGCGCGGGGCGGCTGCGAACGCCGCCGGTCAACCGCCGTCCGGCGCGATGCCCGGATGCAGTTCGCAGGGCCATGGCGATTGCCGCAGCGCCGCGGCGACCGCAGCGAAGGGCGCGACGCGGAAGCCGTCGCCGGGACGCAGCCACACCGCGTGGCGCCCGTCGCGGGCATGGGCCAGTACCTGCGCCTGGGCGGCCGCCGGATCCGCCGGCGCCGGTTCGCGTTCGGCGTCCTTGCGCGCCAACGCCAGCACCGCGGCGCCCACGCCGGCGTCCACCAGCAGCACGTCGGCGAGGTTCATCGCGCGCAGCGCGGCCAGGCTGAGCTGGCCGGGGTCGCCCGGCCCGGTGCCGACCAGGCTGATGCGTCCGCCGGCGCCATCCAGGCCACCGGGCTCGAGCATGCGCAGGAACGCCTCGGCCGCCTCGGCGTCGCGACCGGCGCGCAGCAGCGCCGGGACCGCGCCATCGATCACCGCATCGAACCAGCGGCGCCGCCGGGCCAGGTCGGGCAGGCGTTCGCGGATCGCCGCGCGGTGCGTGGCGAACAGCCGCGCCAGCGCGCCCAGCGCGGGATCCAGTTCGACTTCGAGCCGTTCGCGCAGGCGCCGCGCCAGCATCGGCGCCGCGCCGCCGGAGGAGATCGCCAGCTGCAGCGGCGCGCGGTCGATTACCGCCGGCACCTGGAAGCTCGACAGGCCCGCGTCGTCGACCACGTTGACGAACACGCCGCGCGCCTCGGCCAGCGCCGCGAGCCGCGCGTTGACGCCGGCATCATCGGTCGCCACCACCAGCAGCCGGCAGCGCGCCAGCCAGGCCTCGTCGAAGGCGCCGTCCAGCCGCTCCAGCCGCCCCTCCGCCCCCCATCGGGCCAGTTGCGGATGCAGTTCGCGGGCATGCACGCGCACCCGCGCATCGGCCTGCAGCAGCGCCTCGATCTTGCGCAGCGCCACCTCGCCGCCGCCCACCACCAGCACTTCGCGGCCGGACAGATCGGCGAACATCGGATAGAGCGGCATCGCGGCTCCCTTGGCAATCGGCGCTGGTTGCGCTTATGTTGCAAGGCAACATAGCGCCGAACGCCCCTCCCCGCCAGCCGCCGAGCCGCGCATGCCGCGCATCCTGCTGATCAACGACACCGCCAAGCCCATCGGCGACCTGCGCGCGGCGCTGGTCGCGGCCGGGCACGAGGTGTTCGACGGGATCGAGGGTCCGACCGCGCTGCTGCGAGCGGTGGAAACCCACCGGCCGGACGTGGTGATCCTGGACGTCGATTCTCCCTCGCGCGACACCCTCGAACAGCTGGCGATGCTGCACCGGCACGCGCCGCGGCCGGTGGTGATGTTCTCGGCCAACGACGACGAACAGCTGATCCGCGCCGCGGTCGGCGCGGGCGTCGCGGCCTACGTGGTCGACGGCCTGGCGCCCTCGCGCCTGCGCCCGATCATCCAGCTGGCGCTGGCGCGCTTCGAGCAGGAAGCGCAACTGCGCCAGCAGCTCGAAGGCGTGCAGCAGCAGCTGCAGGACCGCAAGACGATCGAGCAGGCCAAGGGGCTTTTGATGGAGAAGCGCGGCATGAGCGAACGCGAGGCCTACGCGGCGCTGCGGCAGCAGGCGATGCGGCAGAACCTGAAGCTGGCCGAGCTGGCGCGGCGGATCGTGTCCATGGCGGACCTGCTCGGATGAGCCGCGATCCCGCCAGGCCCCGCGAGCTGCGCGTGGGCTACATGCCGCTGGTGGACTGCGCGCCGCTGCTGGCGGCGGCCAGGCTCGGCCTGGACCGCCGCTACGGACTGCGCCTGGAGCTGCTGCGGCAGGGCTCGTGGGCGGCCGTGCGCGACAAGCTGCTGTCGGGCGAACTCGACGCCGCGCACGCACTGGCCGGCATGGTCTACGGCATCGAGGCCGGCATCGGCGGCCCGCGCGGGCAGATGGCGCTGCTGATGGTGCTCAACCAGAACGGCCAGGCCATCGTCCTGGCGCCCGGCGCCGCGCAGGCCCTGGGCGCAGGCGCGTCGCTGCGCGAGGCGCTGCGGGTGTCGACGGCGCACGCGCCGAGGCTGGCGCAGACCTTCCCCACCGGTACCCACGCGATGTGGCTGTACTACTGGCTCGCCGCGCAGGGCATCGATCCGCTGCACGAGGTGCAGGCGCTCACGCTGTCGCCGGCGGAGATGCCCGCGGCGCTCGCGCGCGGCGAGATCGACGGCTACTGCGCGGGCGAACCCTGGGCGGCGCGGGCCGAAGCGCTCGGCGCGGGCGTGCGCGTGATCCGCAGCGACCAGATCTGGCCGGGCCACCCGGAGAAGGTGCTGGCCTGCCGGCGCAGCTTCGCCGCGCTCGAGCCGAACACCGCCACCGCCCTGACTGCGGCCGTGCTCGAGGCCTGCCGCTGGCTCGACGAGGATCCCGAGCATCGGCGCCAGGCCGCCACCTGGCTGGCCGAGGGCGCGATCGACCTGCCCGCGGCGCAGCTCGCCGACTGCCTGCGGCCGGCCGGCGACAGCCGCCTGCGCTTCCACGGCGATGGCGCGGTCAACTTCCCCTGGCTGTCGGACGGGCGCTGGTTCCTGCACCAGTTCCGGCGCTGGGGCTGGCTGGGCCCCGATGCCGCCGGCGACGACGCGCTGCTGGCCGAGGTGCACCGCATCGACTCCTACCGGCTGGCGGCACTGCAGGCCGGCGTGTCGCTGCCGCGCGGCGACTCGCGCACCAGCGTGCTGTTCGACGGCATGCGCTGGGAATGAGGCCGGCCCGGCGCCGCCGGGCGCTCTGGATGGCGCAACGGGCCGGTGCCGCCCGGATGCGGGAGCTAGTCACAAGAGACGCTGACGTTCCGCTCGCAGTTCGCCTTACTGCACCAATCGAGAGCAATGAGCGCACCACAATAGTGCAGTCCGGGAAGGGCTTCCCGCCACCGCCGGACCGCCCCGCGGTGCCGCCCGTTCGTCCAACTCGTTGATCCTGAGGTCTTTTGCCACCGGCGCCAACCGTCTTCGAGCGGCTGGCATGCATGTTGCGATGCAATAACCGTCGGGCGCAAAGCCGCGCCCGGCCACCATTCGACCGGCCGCCAACGACGGCAGCCCGGTCGCCGACAACGGCGTCTCTCCGGCCCACACCGGAGGACGCCGTTTTTCGTTCCGCCTTCCCCTTCCGGCCGCGCCCGCGGGCAGCGGCCCTCCTCCAAGGAGCGCGCACGGATGAACCGATCGTTCTGGCAGGCCGGCCACACGCCCACCCTGCTGTCGGCCTTTCTCTACTTCGACCTGAGCTTCATGGTCTGGTACCTGCTGGGGCCGATGCAGGTGCAGATCGCCGAGGCGCTGCTGCTCGACACCCAGCAGCGTGCGTTGATGGTGGCCGTGCCGATCCTCTGTGGCGCCGTGCTGCGCCTGTTCCTGGGGTTGCTGGCCGACCGCATCGGTGCCAGGCGCACCGGGCTGCTCGCGCAGGTGCTGGTGATCGCCGCGCTGCTGGTGGCCTGGCGGCTGGGCGTGCACAGCTTCGGCCAGGTCCTGCTGCTGGGGCTGATGCTGGGCGTGGCCGGCGCCTCGTTCGCGGTGGCGCTGCCGCTGGCCTCACGCTGGTATCCGCCCGAGCACCAGGGCACGGCGCTGGGGATCGCGGGTGCCGGCAATTCCGGCACCGTGCTGGCGGCGCTGTTCGCGCCGCTGCTGGCGACGATGTTCGGCTTCCAGACGGTATTCGGCCTGGCCTGCATCCCGCTGGTCGCGGTGCTGGTGGTGTTCGCGCTGTGCGCGAAGGACGCGCCGGTGCCGGTGGCGCGCAAGAGCCTGCGCGACTATGCCGGCGTGCTGGTGGGCAACCGCGATTCGTGGTGGTTCATGGGCTTCTACGCGATCACCTTCGGCGGCTTCGCCGGGTTCGCCAGCGCCCTGCCCGGCTATTTCCACGACGAGTTCGGGCTGGCGCCGAAGATCGCCGGATGGGCCACCGCCGCCTGCGTGCTGGCCGGCTCGGTGATGCGCCCGATCGGCGGGGTGATCGCCGACCGCATCGGCGGCACGCGCACGCTGCAGATGGTCTACGTGGCGGTCACCGCGCTGGTCGCGGCAGCGGCCCTGGGCGTCGGCGGCGCCGGCGCGACGGTGGCGCTGTTCGTGCTCACCCTGCTGTGCCTGGGCGCGGGCAACGGTGCGGTCTTCCAGCTGGTGCCGCAGCGCTTCGGCGCGGAGATCGGGCTGATGACCGGCCTGATCGGCATGGCCGGCGGCGTCGGCGGGTTCCTGCTCGCCGCCGGGCTGGGCGTGGTCAAGCAGCAGTCGGGCAGCTATGCGCCGGGCCTGTGGCTGTTCGCGGCGATCGCGCTGGCGGCCTCGCTGGGCCTGGTCGGGGTCAAGCAGCGCTGGCGGATGCACTGGTCG
>JAEWZE010000025.1 GCA_023395465.1 Pseudomonadota bacterium | reverse complement strand
TGCATCTGCACGCCGCCGGCGCCGATGGTCTGGCCGGTCTGCCAGGTGCCGGTGCCGACCTCGCTGCCACCGGCGTCAAGCACGCGGTAGTTCGCGCCGTCGATGAACTCGACGGTGACGCCGGCGCCATTCCAGCTGCCGTGGTCGGTCACGCTGGCCGAGGCCAGCACGCCGCTGCCGGTGTTGGCGGCGCCGGCGCTGCCGCGGACGATGCCGTCGCCGACCGGCACGCGCAGGAACAGCGCGCTGCCCGGGTCGGCGTCGGCCACGGCCAAGTCGGGCGCGACGTCGACATCGTTGCGCCCCGAGTCGCCGGCGTAGCTCACGGTGCCGGCGTTGTCGGCGAACGGGACCACGCCGTCGCGGGTCCCGGCGAACAGCGCGCGGCCGGCGCCGTCGTCGCGGTTGCCGATCGAGATCAGTTCGGCGCGCAGCTGCCGCATCTCGACCGCGATGACCCTGCGGTCCTCGTTCGACATCGTGGGCGTGTTGGCCCGGATCACCAGTTCGCGCGCGCGGATGAGGTGGTCGCCGGCATCCGACAGCGCGTGCTCCTGCAGCCCGAGGCGACGCTCCAGGTGGCCGGCATTCTTGCCGAACTGCTCCAGCTGCGAGACCGCGTGGTCGAGCCGCTGTGCGTTGGAGAAGGCGGACGGGTCGTCGGCGGCGGTGACCAGCTTGTTGCCGGTGACCATCTGCTGCTGCGTCTTCGAGATGGCCTGCTGGCGCTGCAGCATGCCCTGCAGCCCCTGGTTGTGGATCTGCGCGGTGGACAGTCTCATGCGGGGGTCCTCATGCGGCCTCAGCGCACCGCGCCGAGCAGGGTCTGGAACATCTCGTCGGCGGCCTTGATGATCTGCGCGGCGGCCTGGTAGGCCTGCTGGTAGCGCAGCAGGTCGGCGGCTTCCTCGTCGAGGTTGACGCCCGACACCGACTCGCGTTCGGCGACGACCTGCGCGTGGATCGCGCCCTGCGCCTCGAGACTGAGGTTGGCGTGGCGCGCCTCGCTGCCGGCGCGGCCGGTGAGCTGGGCCAGGCCCGCTGTCAGGCCGACGCTGCCGCCGTCGAGGATGCCGTCGGTGTCGACCGCGGCCAGCGCGCGTGCATTGCCGTTGTCGGACGAACGCGGCGGCGTGGCGACGAGATCGAAGCGGTCGCCGGCGGCGGGCGTGCCGGCCAGTTCGAGCGACCAGCCCTCGCCGCTGACCGGCGTGCCCGGCGTCCACGCGAACGGACCGTCGCCGTCGACCATGTACTGGGTGGCATCGATGAACTCGACGCTCGCTCCGGCGAAGCCGGCGAACGCGGCCGGATCGGTGATGCGCGACGCACCGGCGCTGGCGCCGCCGAGGTTGGCCGGGTCCGCGCTGGCCTGCAGCGGACGCGCCGCGGCGATGCCGAGCGGATCGTCGAGCACCACGTCGAGGCCGCCGGCGGCGCCGGAGGTGGGACGCAGCGAGAAGCGGTCGCCGTTGGCCGGCGTGCCGCCGACCACCAGTTCGACGCCGTCGACCACCAGCGGGTCGGCGGCGCTGCCGCTGCCGGTCACCGGCACGGGTTCGCCGCCATTGGCGCGCGCTGCGCTCCAGCTGCCGGCCTCGAAGCGCAGCACCAGGTCATGGCCCTTGAGCGCGCCGACGTCGCCGATGGCCGCGGTGAGCGTGGCGCTGCCGCTGTTGCCGGCATGGCGGTCGACGCGGGGCGGCGGCAGCGCGAACATGTCGCTGCCCGGCGCGCCGTTGTAGTCCACGCCGGCGCGCTGGGTCTGGTTGAAGCCCTCGGCGAAGGCGACGGCCAGGCGGCCGAGTTCGGCGCGCATCGGATCGAGCACGCGCCCGCGGAACTCGACCAGGCCTCCGATCTCGCCGCTGATCGCCGAGGCGGGGAGCTGGATCGGGCCGCCGGGGCTGTCCAGCGCGATCTGCAGGCGGTCGGGGCGGTACGGATCGACGACCGTCGACAGCGCCATCGAGGCCTGCCCCAGCACCATCGCCTGGCCGCCGGGGGTGAACACGTTGAGCGAGCCGTCGTCCTGCTCGACCGTGCTGCCCCCGACCAGCGACACGAGCTTGTCGACGCGCAGCGCGCGCTGGTCCAGCAGGTCCGGGGAAGCGCTGCTGCCGGCGGCGGCGATCTGGCCGTTGAGCGCTGCGATCTCGCCGGCGAGCGCGTTGGCGGCAGCGGCCTGCGCCTGCATGCGCGCGCCGACCTCTCCCTCGATCGTCGCCATCTGCGCGTCCATCGAGCGCCAGCGCGAGGCGAGCTGTTCGCCCGATGCCAGCAGCTGGCTGCGCGCGGATGTCGAGGTGGGCTCGGCCACCACGCCCTCGGTGGCCGCGAAGAACGCCGACCACGGCGCGCCGAGCGAGGTGGCCGAGTCCGACATCAGGCTGTCGACCCGCGACGACAGCGAAGACAGCTGCTGCAGCCGCCCCAGCTCGCCGCTGCTGTCCACCTGCCGCGCGAACACCAGGCCATCGGCCAGCCGCTGCAGCGCGGCCACCTGCACGCCCTGGCCGACCCAGCTGCTGCCTTCCGCCTGGCTCGGGCGCGCGGCCAGGTCGACCCGCTGCCGGCTGTAGCCGGGCGTCGTGGCGTTGGCGACGTTGTGGCTGACGGTGCCCAGCGCGCGCTGGAACGCGAGCAGCGCGGAGGTGCCGGAGCTGAGCATGCCGGTCATGGCTTATCCCCTGGGGCCGGCGGCGAGCGCCGCAACCGTGGTGGTGGCGGCCGGGGCCGGCGGTGCCGCTGCGTACTGCACGCCGGCATCGTTGCGCGCCGGCATCGCGGCGAGCGCGCGGTTGAGCGTGGCGCCGTTGGCGATGGCGGTGATCTTGGCCGCGTAGGACGGGTCGGTGGCGTAGCCGGCCTTCTGCAGCGCGCTGGCGAAGCGATGCACGTCGTTGCCGGTGCCGCGCGCGGCGGCGTAGCGGTCCTTGCCGATCAGGCGGGTGTAGTCGGCGAAGCTTTCGGACACCGAACCATAGGCGCGGAATTCGGCGCGTTCGTCGACGCGCTTGCCGCCGACGTATTCGTGGGTGCGCGCGCCCATGCGCTCGCCCTTCCAGCCGCCGGTGGCCTTGATCCCGAACAGGTTCAGCGACGAGGTGTTCTCGCGGCCGGCGAAGCGCCGGCCCCAGCCGGTCTCCAGCGCGGCCTGGGCCACCAGCGCCTTGGCCGGCACGCCCAGTTCGGCGGCGGCCTTCTGCGCCTGTGGCCAGATCGACTGCACGAAGGCTTCCGGCGAACTCGCGTCCAGCGGTCCGTCTTCGACTCCGGCGAACGCGGCCTTGTCGAAATCCGGCGGGCGCAGCGCCGGCGCCGGCATGGCGAAGGCTTGCAGGTCCATGCCCGGCATCGACACGCCCGATCGCGTGGGCGCAAGCGGCAGCATCGCCGGCATCGCGGCCGCGGGCGCCAGCGGCATCGCCGCGGCGGGCGCGCCGGTCGCCCGCAACGGCAGGGCGCCAGCGCCGACGCCGGTGGTGGTGGTGCCCGTGCTGCGCTCGAGCTGGCGCATGATCATCGGCGCCAGGCCCAGGCCGCGCCCCTTGCCCAGCTCGCGCGCCAGCTGCTGGTCGTACATGTCGCGGTAGCGCGTGTCGCCGCCCAGGCCGCCACCGGGCGACGCGCTGCGCATCGACTTGATCAGCATCTGCGCGAACTGCGTTTCCAGCTCGCGCGCAGCCTTCTCGATGTCCGCGCGCGGCGTGGCCTGCGCGGGATTGAGGTCGAACGGGCTGGTGGCGGGCAGGCGCATCAGAAGGCCGGGAATCGGGAATCGGGAATGGGGAATCGGAAAAGCGGATGCAGCGTGGCTGGGGCAGCGTTGCTTTGCATGTGGAGGGCGATGCAAGCGCCGTGCCTGCGGGGACCGGAAACGACAACGGGAACCGGCGCTCTGCCGATTCCCGATTCCCCATTCCCGAATCCCGGCTTCACCCTCATATCACCTCGAGTTCGGCGCGCAGCGCACCTGCGCGCTTGAGCGCTTCCAGGATCGCGACGATGTCGCCGGGCGCGGCGCCGACGGCGTTGACCGCGCGCACGATCGACTCCAGCGACGAGCCGCCTTCGAACAGGAACATGCGCCCGCCGTCCTGACTGACCTCCAGCGTGGACTGCGGCGCGACCACCGTGCCGCCGCGGCCGAAGGCCTCCGGCTGGCTGACCTGCACGCTCTCGGTGACCGAGACGGTGAGCGAGCCGTGCGAGACCGCTGCCGGCAGCACGGACACTTCGCCGCCCATCACCACGGTGCCGGTGCGGGCGTTGACGATGACCTTGGCGGCGGCGGCGCCGGGGGTGATGTCCAGCGTTTCCAGCCGCGCCAGGAAGCCGACGCGGTCGCCGGCCGGGGGCGTGACCTCGATGGTGACGCCGTCGAGCGCGCGCGCGCGGCCCGGGCCGAAGGCGCCGTCGATCGCCGAGACGATGCGCGAGGCGGTGGTGAAGTCGGACTCGTGCAGGTTCAGCGTGACCACGTCGCTCGGCGCCGCACCCGGCACCGCGCGCTCGACGATCGCGCCGTTGGGGATGCTGCCGCCGTTGGGCGCGTTGGTGGAGATGCGCGAGCCATCGCGACCCGAGGCACCGAAGCCGCTGACCACCAGGGTGCCCTGCGCGATCGCGTAGACCTGGCCGTCGGCGCCCTTGAGCGGCGCCATCAGCAGGCTGCCGCCGCGCAGCGAACCGGCGTTGCCGATCGAGGACACGGTGACGTCGATGGTCTGGCCGGGCTTGGCGAACGGCGGCAGTTCGGCCTGGATCGCCACGGCCGCCACGTTCTTGAGCTGCGGGTTGACGCCCGGCGGGATGGTCACGCCGAGCTGGTCGAGCATGGTCTTCAGGCTCTGCACGGTGAAGGGCGTCTGGCTGGTGCGGTCGCCGCTGCCGTCCAGGCCCACCACCAGGCCGTAGCCGACCAGCGGGTTGCCGCGCACGCCGGCCACCTGGGCCAGATCCTTGATGCGCTCGGCCTGTACCGGCGCGGCGGCGCCACACAGCAGGGCCGCCAGCAGGCAGGCCAGCGCGGGCATCGTCCGGGTCGCGATCGTCGTCTGCATGTTCGCGGCCTCAGTAGGGGAATGCGGCGGAGTTGAAGAACCGGCCCAGCCAGCCCATCGCGTTCGAACGCGCCAGCGTGCCGCGCCCGCCGTAGAGGATCTGGGCCTCGCCGACGCGATCGGAGCTGATGCGGTTGTCGGGACCGATATCGGCCACCCGCACCAGGCCTTGAATCTGCACCAGCTCGTCGCCCTGGTTCAGGCGCATCTGCTTCTCGCCGGCCACGCGCAGGTTGCCGTTGCCGAGGTCCTCGACGACGCTGACGGTGATGTTGCCGGCCAGCTGGTTGCTCTGTGCGCTGTCGCCGGCGCCGGCGAAGTCGCGCGAACCCTCGATCCCGGCCTGCAGCAGCGGGCGGCCGTTGTAGGTGATGTCCTGGCCGAAGATGGTGGGGGCGGCGATGTCCACGCCGCTTTCCTTGCTGACCGAGGTGCGGGCATTGGTCCTGGCGCGGGTGTTCTCGACCAGCACGATGGTCAGCAGGTCGCCGACGCCGCGGGCCTTGTTGTCCTGGAACAGCGACATGCCGCGGTTGCCGCCGCCGGCCGCGGCATAGATCGAGCCGCCGCCGGCCGCCGGGGCCTGCACGGGGGCGGCGACGGGCGGCGCCACCGCGTAGCCGCGGGCCGGGCCGGGCGCGGCGGCGAAGGGCCGCGCATCGCCCAGGGTGGCGGCGCAGCCGCCCAGGACCAGGACGAGGGCGCAGGCGAGGATCGCTTTCATCGGCGTGCTCACAGCTTGTTGCTCAGGTAGGCGAGCATCGAATCGATGGTCGAGATCGCCTTGGCATTGGTTTCGTAGGCGCGCTGGGTTTCGATCATCGACACCAGTTCCTCGACCACGTTGACGTTGGAACCTTCCAGCGAGCCCTGCACCAGCAGGCCGGTGCCGTTCTCGCCCGGTGCGCCGCTCTGCGCCGGGCCACTGGCGCCGGTCTCCACGAACAGGTTCTCGCCCTTGGCCTGCAGGCCGGCGGGATTGACGAAGTCGGCGATGGTCAGCGCGCCGACCTGCACGGGTTCGGGCTGGCCGGCCAGCTGCACGCTCACCGTGCCGTCGGCGCCGATGGTGATCGACTGCGCGCCCTCGGGCAGCTGCAGGCCCGGCTGCACCGGGAAGCCGGAGTTGGTGACCAGCTCGGCCTGGGCGTTGATCTTGAAGCTGCCGTCGCGGGTGTAGGCGGTGCTGCCGTCGGGCAGCAGCACCTCGAAGAAGCCGCGGCCGTTGATCGCCACGTCCAGCGCGCCGCCGGTCTGGCCGAGGCTGCCCTGGGCGAACTCCTTGGAGGTCGCGGCCACGCGCACGCCCGTGCCCACCTGCAGGCCGGTGGGCAGGCTGGTCTGCTCCGAGGTCGCGCCGCCGGGCTGGCGGGTGGTCTGGTACAGCAGGTCCTCGAAGCTGGCGCGGTCGCGCTTGAAGCCGGTGGTGTTGGTGTTGGCGAGGTTGTTGGAAATGACCGCCATGCGCGTCTGCTGCGCGTCGAGGCCGGTCTTGGCGATCCATAGAGCCTGGGTCATGGCGGGATTCCGTCAGTGAAGGTGGGTGCGCTCAGCGCGAGGACAGCAGGGTGTTGGCGCTGCGGGCGGTCTCGTCACCGCTCTGCAAGACCCGTACCTGCATCTCGAACTGGCGCGCCAGCTCGATCATCGAGACCAGCATTCCGGCCGCGTCGACGTTGCTGCCCTCGCGCACGCCGGCGACGAGCACGCTGCCGGCAGCGGGCGGGGGCGGCTCGGTGCCGGGCGGCAGGCGCATCAGGCCGTCGTCGCCGCGGGCCAGCGCGCGGGTGTCGATGGCGACCACCTGCAGGCGGCCGACCGCGGCCATGGTCGCCATCGGCTGGCCCTGCGGCACCACCGAGACGGTGCCGTCGCCGCCGATCTCGATCGCATCGGAGGGCGGCAGCGCCATCGGCGCGCCGCCTTCGTCCAGCACCTGCAGCCCGCTGGCGGTGGTCAGCAGGCCGTTGGCGTTGAGCTGGAGGTCGCCGGCGCGGGTATAGGCCACGCCGCCGTTGCGGTCCTGCACCGCCAGCCAGTGACCCTGGGCGAGCGCGACATCGAGTGGATTGCCGGTGGTGGTGCGCGCGCCCGCGGCGTCGCTCACGCCCAGCGTGCGCTGGCTGACCGCGACCCGCGAGGCGAGGCCGGGGCCTTCGACCGGTGCGGCGACGGTACCGCTCAGCGCGGCCTGGAAACCGGTGGTGTCGACGTTGGCCAGGTTGTGCGCGACCGTCGCCTGGCCGCGCAGCGTGGCGCTGGCGCCGGTCATCGCGATGTAGAGGGATTTGTCCATGGGAGCCGGGATTCGGGATTGGGGATTGGGGATTCGGGTGGGATCCGGTCGCGTCGTAGCGCTGTTCCGAATCCCGAATCCCGAATTCCGAATCCCATCCGCGTCAGCGGATATTGATGACCGTCTGGGTCAGCGCGTCCTGGGCCTGGATCATCTGTGCGTTGGCCTGGAAGTTGCGCTGCGCGGTGATCATGTTCACCAGCTGCTCGGTCAGGTTGACGTTGGAGGCTTCCAGCGCGCCGCCCTGGACCGCGCCGAACTCGGCGGTGCCGGCCGCGCCGCGGCGGGCCAGGCCGGAGCCGTGGGTCTCGGCCCAGGCGTTGTCGCCGATCGGCTGCAGGCCCTGCGGGTTGGCGAAGTTGGTCAGCGCCACCTGGCCCAGCGGCGTCGACACGCCGTTGCTGTAGCGCGCGGCGACCACGCCCTCGGCCGAGACCTCGATGCTGCTCAGGCGCCCGGTGGAATGGCCGTCCTGCACCAGCGCCGAGACGCCGAAACGGTCGCCGTACTGGGTCGAGCGCTCCAGGTCCAGGGTCAGGTCCAGCGCCGCGGCGCCGCCGGGAATGGTGTGCGTGGGCAGCGTGATCTCGCCGTTGGCGGGCGCGATCAGCGCGCCGGTGTTGGAATACTCCAGGGTCTGCGCGCCGCCCACGTCGACGCCGTCGATGCGGGTATGTACCTGCCACTCGTTCGGGTTGGCGGTGCGCACGAAGTACATCGACTGCGAATGCGGCGCGCCCAGCGAGTCGTACACCGTGACCGAGGTGGTGTGGTTGTAGCTGTCCGGGTCGTTGGCGTCGAACGGCGCGGCGGTCGGCGGGGTGGCGTTGCCCGGCAGGTTCAGGCCCAGCGACACCTCGCTGGTCGCGCGCGGCGGCGCATCGCCGGTGGCCAGGCGCAGGTCGGCCATGCGGCCGGTGTCGAAGCCGTCGCCGCTGGCGTTGGGCAGGAACACCTGCAGGCGCTGGCCGGTGGGATTGACCACGTAGCCCTCGCGGTCGGCGCCGAAGTTGCCGGCGCGGCTGTAGGAGACGCCATTGCTGCCGGCCAGGGTGAAGAAGCCTTCGCCGGTCAGGGCCATGTCCAGCGACTTGCCGGTGTAGTCGACGTTGCCCTGGGCGAACTGCTGGGCCACGCGCTGCAGGCGCACGCCGGCGCCGATGGTGTTGTTGGACAGGCCGTGCGCCGTGGCGGCGAACACGTCGCCGAACTCGCCGCGCGACTGCTTGAAGCCGGTGCTGTTGGCGTTGGCGATGTTGTTGGAGGTGATGTTGAGGTCGGCCGAGGCTGCGTTCATGCCGCTCAGCGAGATCAGGAAACTCATGGTGTGCTCCTTGGAAGGAAGGTCCGCGCGGGGCGGACTGCTTGGCGTCAGCCGATGCGGTGGACGGCCGAGAGCGGGACGCTGCCCATGCCGGCGAGGTTGAGGAACAGGCCGCCGGGTTCGATCGACACGCTGTCGACGCGCGCGCTGGCGCGGATGGGCAGCAGGTTGGCGTCCCTGGCCGACGGATCGGCGGCGCCGGTCACGGCGCGGAAGCTGTAGTTGCCGGCGGCCACCGTGTTGCCGGCCTGGTCGCGGCCGTCCCAGTCGAAGGTGGCGGTGCCGTCGGCCGTGGCTTCCACCGTCATCCGGCGCACCCGCACGCCGTTGGCGTCGACCACGTCCAGGGTGACCGGCCCGGCCGCCTGCGCCACGACTTCGCCGCGCAGGCCGGCGCCCTGGGCCAGCGGCACGGTATCGACCGAGACCATGGCGTCGTGGCCGACCAGGGTGGCCGCGCGCAGGGT
This sequence comes from Pseudomonadota bacterium, assembly GCA_023395465.1. Taxonomy (GTDB): domain Bacteria; phylum Pseudomonadota; class Gammaproteobacteria; order Xanthomonadales; family Xanthomonadaceae; genus Luteimonas. The sequence goes on along the minus strand of JAEWZE010000025.1, from coordinate 15,614 downwards.
CTGGTCGGACTCCATCACGCTAGCCATGGCGGTCATCGCGCCCTGCATGCCCTCGATGCCCTGCACCGTGGAGAACTGCGCCAGCTGGCCGAGGAACTGGTTGTTGTCCAGCGGCTTGAGCGGGTCCTGGTTCTTGAGCTGTTCGGTCATCAGGTGCAGGAAATCGGCCTGGCCGAGCGCGGAACTGCGCGTGGCCTGCTGCTGGCCGAGGCCGAGCGCGGCGTAGTCGTTGCCGGTGATCGTGGTCATCTGGAATCCTCGGAAGGGCGCGCTCAGCGGCCCATGTTCAGGGTGGCCATGGCGAGTTCCTTGGCGCTGTTGAAGACCTCGACGTTGGCCTGGTAGCTGCGCGAGGCGGAGATCAGGTCGACCATCTGCGCCACCGGATCGATGTCGGGCGCGTACACGTAGCCCTGGCCGTCGGCGAGGGGATGGCCCGGCTCGTAGCGGCGCAGCGGCGCGGCGTCGCTGTCGAGGACCTCGTCCACGCGCACGCCGGCCAGGGCCGGGTTGCCGTCGATCGGCGTAGCCGAGAACACCGGCTGCTTGGCCCGGAACACCTCGTCGGGGTTGCCCGAGACGGAATTGGCGTTGGCCAGGTTGGAGGCGATGGTCGAAAGGCGCACCGACTGCGCGTTCATCGCCGAACCGGCGACGTCGAAGATCGGGAGGTTGCTCATGGGCGGGCTCCGGTCATGGCGCTCACTGGCCGGTGATCGCGGTCAGCATCGAGCGCACCTTGGATTCGACGAACGACATCGAGGCGCGGTACTCGAGGGTGGCCTGGGCGAAGGTGGCGTTCTCGCGGTCGCCGTCGACGGTGTTGCCGTCCAGGCTGGGCTGCGAGGAGGGGCGCGCGAAGCGCGCGGCCTCGCTGGCGGCGGTGATCGCATCGCCGCCAGCCGCGGTCGCCGGATGCAGCGCCGCGGACAGGGCGCTGTTGAAATCCAGGTCCTGGGCCTGGTAGCCCGGGGTGTCGGCGTTGGCGATGTTGGCGCTGAGCAGCTGCAGGCGCTGCTCGCGCAGGGCGAGCGCGGTGCCGTGGATGCCTAGGAAGTCGGACATGGGCCCTCCGGGGGCGGATACGCCCGGGAAGGCAGGCAAGCGCTGTGCCAGAAGCGGGGTGGCGGCGGTGAAGACGGGCCCCGGCCGCGACATCCAGGGGCGCGCCCCGGTGGGATGGCCGAGCGCGAGGGCGCATCCAGGATGCGGGCGAAGTACGTCAGCCGGAGACCCGGTCGAGGCGTGGCCTCGTGCGGCAGGCGGCGAAAGAACGCGTTCTAATTCAACAGCCTGGGCGCTTCGTTGGCCGTGGCCGGCCTCAGCCGAAGGTGCTGATGCGCGCGCTCACGCGCTGTGCCAGCTCGTTCTCCGAGTACTTCGGCACGAAGTCGTCGGCGCCCACGCGCTCGACCATGGCGTGGTTGAACACGCCCGACAGCGAGGTGTGCAGCAGCACGAACAGGCTGCGCAGGGCCGGGTCGCGACGGATTTCCGTCGTCAGCGTGTAGCCGTCCATCGACGGCATCTCGATGTCGGAGATCACCATCGCGTAGCGTTCTTCGGGCGGTTCGCCGTTGCGGGCCAGCGCCTGCAGGTGGTCCAGGGCCTGGCGGCCGTCCGACAGCAGCACCGCCTCCAGCCCGAGCTGCTCGAGGACCACGCGGATCTGGTTGCGCGCCACCCGCGAGTCGTCCACCACCAGCACCTGGCGCGGCGCGCCGTTCGCGGCCATCGGCACCAGCGTGCCCAGGTCGCTGCCGCGCGGGGCGGACTCGGCCAGCACGCTTTCCACGTCGATCAGCTGGATCAGCTCGCCCTGGTGGCGGGCCACGCCGGTCAGGTAGTGGTGCTCCCCGCCCAGGTCGGGCGGCGGCTGGATGTGTTCGACCGCGATGTTGACGATGCGGTCCACGCCGGCCACCAGGAAGCCCTGCACGGTGCGGTTGAACTCGGTCACCACCAGGTAGCGCGGCTCGCCGGGCTCGTCGTCGCCGTGGCCGATCGCGCGCGCCAGGTCGAGTACCGGCACGCTGCGCCCGCGCACGTCGGCGGCGCCGGCGAAGGCCTTGGGCAGCTGCGGCAGGGTGAACAGCGGCGGCCGCTGCAGCACTTCCTTGACCTTGAACACATTGACGCCAAAAAGCTGACGGCTGCCCAGGCGGAACAGCAGCAGCGCCAGCCGGTTGTGGCCGGCCAGGCGGGTACGCTGGTCGATGCGGTCAAGCAGGTCCTGGCTCATGGAACAGGGTGTCGGCCGCGCCGGGCGGATCTTGAGGCTCCCGGGTCTTGGGTCGGGTGACGTGTCACGCCCTGACGGGAAGCCCTGCCATCCCCCCGCGAAATGCGCCGCAACAGCCGCTGGCTGGCCAAGGGGTGATATCCCCAAAGCGGGCTCCCGCCTCCGGATGGACGCCTCGTCCTGTCGGCCGGGGGCCGCTTTTCCCTCGGTCAGGGCTTCCTGCCCTGACTCGGGCGTGCGCCATCCATGGCGCGCTCGTCGCGACCCCCGGCCGCCAGGACGAGGCTCGCCTGCCCATGTGTTCGAGGACTCCGGTCAGCCGTCCCGTCTTGCGGAGCCGGCTGGTTGGCCACGGGAAGGGCGACGCGCGCGTGCTGTCTCTGGAGATCGGAGCTGGTCGGGCTGTCCTGCCCGAAGGCTTGAACCAACGCCAGCGACGCCGCAGCGACGCGGGGGGAGGTGGTGCAAGCGGCACATGGATGTGCCGCGGCCGCGAGTGCGGACATGGATGTCTGCCCGAGCGGTGCACCACCTCCCCCCGTGGCGCTGCGGTCCACCCGAAGTCCCGCTTTTCCAAAGGGCGCTCGGTCCGAAAAACCCCGGCACGGCACTTGCAGCAAGCGACCCAGTAGATCCGCCACACAGGAGCAATCCGTGCCCGTTCTCCAACCCAAGGCACTCCGTCTCGCCCGGCGCCATCGCGCCGTGCTCGGGCTGTTGCTGGCATTGGTCGGAGCAGCCGGCCCGGCGCTGGCGACCACGATGCAGCCGCTGGACACCATCGCCGAGGCCGCGATCGCCGCGCTCGGCGCCGGCGACGCCCAGTCGGCCGAGGCGGTGCTGGCGCACTCGCTGCGGCTGCGGCAGTGCAGCCAACCGCTGCAGGCCGTGGCCACCGGGCCGACCACGGCCCAGGTGCGCTGCGACGACAGCCCGGGCTGGAAGCTGTACGTGCCGGTACGGGTGCGCCGCGAGGCCGAGGTGGTGGTGCTGCGGACGCCGGCCGCGAGCGGGGTGCCGATCACCGCCGACCAGCTGGTGGTGCAGCGCCGGGACGTGGGGGCCGCCGCCGGCGCGACGTTCGAGGACCCGGCCGCGCTGGTGGGGCGGGTGCCGAGCCGCGCCCTGGCCCCGGGCGTGGTGCCGACCGAGCACGACCTGTCGCTGGGCGCCCCGCTGCGCCGCGGCGATCCGGTGGTGCTGGTCTCGCGCACCGGCGGGGTCGAGGTGCGGATGCCAGGGCGCGCGCTGGGGCCGGCCCAGCCCGGCGGCCGCATCGGCGTGGAGAACGCCTCCTCGCGCCGGGTCCTGCGCGGGCGGCTGGTCGCCGAGGGGATCGTCGAGCTGCTGCCGTGACCGGCCGAGCCCCGATTTCACCTCCGGGTTCAAGTTCCCGGCACGGGCGCCGTTACAGTGCTCGACCAGGCATCCCCAGGAGCGGGCCATGACCCACAAGATCGACGGCAGTGCGCCCATCGCGCGGCCATCCGAAGCCACCGGCCGGCCGTTGCCGACGGCCCGCGCCAGCAGCGCCGAGCGCAATGCGCCGGTCGCGGCCACCGAAAGCGTGCGCCTCACCGGCGAGGCCGAAGGGCTGCAGGCGCTGGAGCGCGAGCTCGGTGCAGGCCCGGCCGGCATCGACGTGGCGCGGGTGAACGCGCTGCGTGCGGCGATCGCCGACGGCAGCTACCGCGTCGACGCGCAGGCCGTGGCCTCGCGCATGCTCGACCTCGAGCACCAGCTGGGCGGCTGACGATGGACGCCGCGTTCGCCGCCGAACATCCGCTCGAAGCGCTAGAACGCGCGCTGGAGGCCGAGCGCCGGGCGCTGCTGGACAACGACGTGGATGCCCTGCTGGCCTCCACCGCGGCCAAGCTCGACGCGCTGCGGCGCGCGGAGTCGGCGCAACCGGGTGTGGAGGCCGCCGGGCGGATCGAAGCGCTGCGGCTGCAGAACCAGGCCAACGGCGTGCTGCTCTCGCGCCGTCGCCGCGAAGTGGGCTGGGCGCTGCGCCATATCGGCCGCGTCGAGTCCACCGGCGTGTACGATTCACGTGGACAGGCGGGCGCCAGACCCCAGGCCCGCTGTCTCGGAGTCGGATGAGCGCACACGGTCACGACACCCAGGACGATCGCACGGCCCCGCCCGACGGCGGCGAGCTGGCGTGGGCGTTCGGAACCTCGGAAAACGCCGCCGTGCTGCTGGATGGCGAGCGCAGGCTGCGCCGTGCCAACGCATCGGCCCGGGCACTGGCCGCGCGGGTCAGCCCCGGCCACGAGCCCCTCGACCTCCTGGCCCTGCTCCCCGCCGACGCCTGGACGCATGCACGCTCGGCGGGCCGCTGGGCAGGCGAGGTCGCCACGACCGCCGGGATCGTGCTGGAGATCGTGGTCCGCAACGGGCTCGGGCTTGGCGACGGTCCGGACTGCTACTACGTGACCCTGGACGATGTCTCCCAGCGCAACGCGGGGCAGGCCGAACTGCAGCGCAGGCATGACGAACTCCAGGCCGCGCACCGCCGCCTGGCCGGTACCCAGGAACAGCTGCTGCAGTCGGAGAAGATGGCCTCGATCGGCCTGCTCGCCGCCGGCGTGGCCCACGAGATCAACAACCCCATCGGCTACGTGCACTCCAACCTGGGCACGCTGCAGGAGTACATGGGTGCGCTGTTCGCGCTGATCGAATGCCAGGACGAGGCGCTGCAGTCGGGCGATCCGGCCGAGGCGCGCGACCAGGTGCGCGCCCAGCGCGAGCGCCTGGACATCGACTTCATCCTCGGCGACCTGCCCAAGCTGCTGGCCGAGTCGCGCGAAGGCATCGAGCGCGTGACCAAGATCGTGCAGGACCTGAAGGATTTCTCCTACGTCGGCCGCGGCGAGCCGATGCGGCCCTCGGACCTGCACAAGGGCCTGGAATCGACCCTCAACATTGTCTGGAACGACCTCAAGTACAAGGTCCGGGTGGAGAAGCACTACGGCGAGCTGCCGCTGGTGGAATGCCACCTGTCGGAGATCAACCAGGTGCTGATGTGCCTGCTGATCAATGCCGGCCAGGCGATCGAGCACCGCGGCACCATCGACATCGCCACCGGCGCCGAGGACGGCGAGGCCTGGATCAGCATCGCCGACAGCGGCTGCGGGATCCCGCCCGAGGCGCTGCCGCGCATCTTCGACCCGTTCTACACCAGCAAGCCGATCGGCCGCGGCACCGGGCTGGGCCTGGCGATCGCCTACAGCATCGTGTCCAAGCACCACGGCCGCATCGAGGTCAGCAGCGAGCTCGGCGCGGGTTCGACGTTCCGCCTGGTGCTGCCGGTGGTGCAGCCGGAAGGGACGGACGCACAGGACGCGCCTGCCGCGCAGGCTCAGTAGCCCGGATACGTACCGTCGGCGTGGCGCTCGTGCGCGCGGAACGCCTCCTCGATGTGGCTGCGCAGTTCGTCGTCGTTCCAGGGCTTGGTCAGGAAACGGTAGATCGAGCCGCGGTTGATCGCCTCGGTGATGGTGGCGAGGTCGGTATAGCCCGACAGGATCATGCGCACCGTGTCCGGGTACAGCTCGCGCACCTTGGCCAGGAACTCGGTGCCGCTCATGTCGGGCATGCGTTGGTCCGAGACGATCACCTGCACGGTGTTGCTGGCGAGCAGGTCGAGGGCCTCGCGCACGGTGTTGGCGGTTAGCACCTTGTAGCCGTCGCGCCGGAACAGGCGTACCAGCGAGCGCAGCATGTTCTCCTCGTCGTCGAGCAGCAGCAGGGTGCGCTCCGGGCGAGTGGCGGCGAAGGCCGAGGGCAGCAGGAAGCGGCGCTGCACCAGCGGCTCGAGCAGGTCGGCCGGCAGCGGCGGGCTGAACAGGTGGCCGAGGAAGAAATCGCAGTGGTTGCGACGCAGGAAGCCCAGCTCGGCCTCGGTTTCCACGCCTTTGGCGGTGAGCTTCATGCCCAGCCGATGGCCCATGGCGATGATGCCGCGCACGATCGCCGCGCTGCGCGGGTCGCTGTCGACGTTGCGGATGAAGTTGCGGCCGATCTTGAGCCGGTCCAGCGGGTACTGCGCCAGTGCCGCGAAGCTCAGCCCGCCGGTGCCGAAGTCCTGCACCGCCAGCGTGCTGCCCAGCGCGCGCAGGCCGCCCAGGGTGTCGAGGATGCGATGCGCGTCCAGCGCCAGCGCGCTTTCGGGCAGTTCGAACTCGAAGGCGCTGCCGCGCAGCTGGTGCCGGTGCAGGCGTTCGCCGATCACGTCCAGGCAGTCGGCGCGCGCCAGCAGCAGGCTGTCGATATGCACCGACAGGCTGAGGTAGTCGATCCCGCGCTCGCGCCACTGCACCAGCTGCTGCATCGCCGCGTCGATCACCCACAGGCCCAGCTGGCTCGACAGTCCGGCGCGCTCGACCCGTCCCAGGAACCGGTTAGGCCGCAGCAGCCCGTGGTGCGGCGAATCCCAGCGCAGCAGCGCGCTGAAGCCGACCAGGCCGCCGTCCTGCGCGGCCACCTGCGGCTGGAAGTACAGCCGCATCTCGTTGTTGCCGAGCGCCTCGACGAAGCGGTCGGCGAACCCGCCCTCGGAGGTGCTCTTGGCCGCGCTGCCCGAGTACAGGCCCACGTTGTTGTGGCCGCCGCGCTTGATCTCCAGCAGCGCGCGCTCGGCGCTGGCCAGCAGCGCGGCGGCGTCGCTGCCGTGTACGGGGAATACGGCGATGCCGATCGAGACCGTCACCGGCAGGGTGAACGGCGGGATCGACAGTGGCGCTTCCAGCGCGTCGCGGAACAGGTCGGCGAGCGCCTCGCCGTTGGGTTCGCCCTCGCGGTAGGCGACGCAGGCGATGAACTCGTCGCTCGACAGCCGCCACAGCGAGCCGCCGTGCGGCATCGCCTTGCGCAGGCGCTGCGCGACCGCGGCCAGCACCTGGTCGCCCACCGCCTCGCCCATGTTGGCGTTGATCAGCTGCAGCATGTCGATGTCGACATGCAGCACGGCCAGGCTGCGGCGGCTGGCCCTGGCCCCGGCCACCGCGGCGGTGAGGCTGGGCCCGCCGGCGCCGAGCCGGTACAGCGAGGTCACCGGATCGAGCGGGACGCCGCTGGTTTCGTGGTAGCCGAGGTTCATGGCCGAAGGGTATCCCGTCGACCGGCGCTGTCCACCGTGGCGGTGGGCTGCCGGACCAGCCGGCGACGCTGCAGGCCGCGTCAGCGCGCGGCGACCGGCGCTCCGGGGGCGGCCGCCGATGCGGTGGCGAGGCCGACGTCGACGCGGATGCGGGTGAACTCGCCGCCCAGCGCCGGATCGATCTGCAGCCGCACCCGCGACCGTCCGTCGCTCCACAGTTGCCGGGCCGATGCGCCGTCGTGCCGGTGCAGGGCGTGGTATCCCAGCGCCGGCATGCGCTCGGCGTAGAACGCCGCGGCCGCCGCAGCCGGCCCGGAGAAGGCATAGCTGCGGCTGCTGACGCGCCGGTCGAACACCCGGGCCTGCGGCGGCACGGGGATTGCATCGAGCAGTCCGGTTGCGGGGCGGCGGTCCACCACCTGCACGCTGACCGTCAATGCGGAATCGCGGGCCGAGGCGGGCCCGGCCAAGACAATGGCGAGGGCGAACGCCAGGGGCAGGTATGGGCGCATGACCGGACTAACGGCAGCCTGCGCCTGCAACTGTTGGGCCTGCGTCAAGGCAGATGCCGGAACTGGGGCGGAGGTCACGCCCCTGCGCGCTGGACGGGTTTGGGGTGACGCCATGCGTCACTTGTGGACGCCATCCGGAAGCGTGACTAAATGCCTACCAAAGATTGACCGGTTTGGGGTTCCCGTCGTGACGTGTTTCGGATACAACGTAAGTGCGCTCGGCGTCACGGATTCGATGCTCAGCTTCTGCTTCCCGGGGCCGTTACCGTCAGGTTTGGCATTCGATTTGCTTCGAAGGCCAGGTTGCGGCCCGCGGCACCTGCCTGCATCCCATCCCGTACCGGAGACACCAACGCCATGATCCTGTCCAAGTCCCGCCTGCTCCTCGCCCTGTGCGCCTCCCTTGCCGCCGGCAGCGCCTTCGCCGGCCCGTCGCCGCAGCAGACCAGCTTCCAGGTCACTGCCAACGTCGCCTCGAGCTGCACGGTCAGCGCCACCAACCTCGCCTTCGGCCAGTACGATCCGGCCGACGCCAACGCGGCTGCGCCGCTGGACGCCAGCGGCACGGTCAGCGTGCGCTGCACCCGCGGCACCGCCACCGCCGTCGCCGCGCTCGACCAGGGCAGCAACCCGGCCACCGGTTCGAGCTGCGCCAACCCGCTGCGCCAGATGGACGGCGGCGCCGCCCTGCGCCTGCGCTACGACATCTACCAGGACGCCGGCCGCGCCACCCCGTGGGGCTGCGATGCGACCAACACCCAGGCGATCCCGACCTTCACCACGTCGCTGACGCCGGTGCAGCTGACCACCTACGGCCGCATCCCGGCCGGCCAGGACGCCGCGATCGGCAGCTACACCGATACCGTGCAGGTTTCGGTCACGTTCTGATCGCCCGCGGGACTGCCGCGGCAGTCCCGCTTCCTGCGGGGATTTCCCTTGAAAGTCGAACGACAACGCGCCTGGCGCGCGGTCGTCGCCGCGTGCCTGGCGTTCAACGCCCTGGCCGCCGGCAGCGCCACCGCCGCCGAGTTCAGCCTCAATCCGACCCGGGTCCACCTGGACCGGGCGCGCGCGATCGAGACCCTGGTGCTCGGCAATGCCGACCAGCGCCCGCTCAGCTTCGAGGCGTCGGTCAAGCGCTGGACCATGGCCGCCGACGGCAGCTGGCAGCTCGAACCCAGCGACGAGGTGGTGGTGCATCCGCTGGTGTTCACGGTGCAGCCCGGGCAGCAGGCGCGGCTGCGCGTGGGTACGCTCGCCCCGGCCGTCAGTGCCGAGCGGGCCTACCGCGTCGAGCTGCAGCAGCTGCCCACGGGCGGCGGCGATGGCGTGCAGGTCGAGGTGCTCACCCGCCTGAGCGTGCCCGTGTTCGTGCAGCCTGCCGCGCAGTCGGAGTCGGCCCCCGCCGCGGAAGCCGGCCTGGCCACTGCCGCGCTCGGCGCGGACGGCCTGCAGCTGACCGTGGCCAACGCCGGCACGCACTACCTGCCGCCCCAGGAGGCCCGCCTGCGCCTGCTGGACGCGGACGGCGACACCCTGCGCGAGCTGCCGGTCACGGTGGGCTACGTGCTGGCGGGCGCGCGCCTGCCGCTGCCGGCGCAGGCCGTGCCGGCCGGTGCCTGCGCGCGCGCGGTGCGGGTGGAACTCGAACTCCCCGAAACCGGCGAGACGTTCGCCGCCGCGCTGCCGGCCGGTCCGCGCGCATGCGGCGGCTGAAGCGGCGCCGCCAGCTCCGGACTTCCGCTGTCGTCGCCCTGCTGCTGGCCTCGACCGCGTTCGCGCAGGTGCGCGACGAGGTGCTGCTGCTCGACCTGTGCCTCAACGCACGCTGCAGCGGCATCGCCGCGGTGGTGGTACGCGGGGAGCGGGTACTGGTCGACCGCGAGGCGCTGCTGGCCGCCGGCCTCGATCCCACCGCGCTGCCGGCCGAGCGCATCCAGGGCCGCGACTTCGTCGAAGCCGCGGCGCTGGGGCGCGGCATCGAGGTGGTGGTGGACCGCGACAACCTGCGCCTGGACCTGCGCCAGCGCCCGGCGGACATGCCGGCGCAGTCGATCGACCTGCGCACGCGCGGCCGCGCCGCGCCGTCGTCCCCGTCCTGGACCGCCTTCGCCAACTACGCCGCGACCCTGGGCGACGGCGGCGCCGAGGGCACCGGCGCCGGTCTCGAAACCCTGTTCGTGGACGCCGCCATCGGCCGTGGCCCGGCGGCGCTGCGCAGCACCGCGATCCGCGACCGCAGCTTCGGCTGGCGCCGCGGGCTGAGCCGGATCGAGATCGACCAGCCCTCGAGCCTGCGGCGCTGGACGATCGGCGACCAGGTCGCCGTGGCGCGCGATCCGCTCGGCGGCGGCGCCGTGCTCGGCGGCGTCGGCGTGGCCCGCGCCTTCGACCAGGACCCCTACCTGGTGACCTTCCCGCAGCCGTTCTACCAGGGCGTGATCGAGACGCCGGGCGTGGTCGAGGTCTATGCCAATGGCGCCCTGATCGGGCGCCGCCCGGTCGAGGCCGGGCCGATCAACCTCGACAACCTCGGCGTGCCGCCCGGCCGCAGCGACGTGCGCGTGGTGATCCGCGACCCCTTCGGCAACCGCCAGGACCTGGCCAGCGCCAGCTACTACGGCGGCACCGGGCTGCTGGCGCCGGGCCTGTCGGACTACGCACTGCGCGTGGGCGCGGTGCGCGGCGGTGATCGCGATGACGACTTTGGCGATGGTGCGGCCTGGCAGGCCTGGTACCGGCGCGGGCTGAGCGACCGCCTCACGCTCGGCGTGCGCGGCGAGGGCGACGACGCCTTCGCCAATGCCGGGTTCGATCTCGCGCTGCGCACCGACATCGGCGAGTTCGGCGCGGCGCTCGCGCGCAGTCGCGACGACGACGCCGGCAGTGGCCATGCGACCTCGCTCAGCTACAGCTACGGCGGTCCGCGCGCGGGCCTGTCGCTGGGCGTGCGCCGCTTCAGCGAAGGCTATCGGCTGCTGGGCTCGCCGTTCGACCTGTTCGGCGCGCGCCTGCGCGAGGACGCCTACGGCACCCTGTCCTGGTCGCCGGCCAGCCGGATGTCGCTGCAGCTGGGCTACGGCCGCCAGCGGCGCGAGGGCCTGGCGGCCGAGCGCAACGCCAGCCTGTCCTCCACCTGGCGGCTGTCGCCGGGCAGCCAGCTGCTGCTGGCCGTGCAGCGTAGTGAAGGCCTGTACGAGGACGTGTCGGCGCTGCTCAGCCTCAGTGTCGCCCTGGACCGTCACAGCGTCTCGTTCAGCGCCCGCGAACAGCGCCTCCGCGCCCCGGGCCAGGCGGAGACGCGCAGCCACGGCTACGGCGTGGACGCGCGACGCCCGCGCCCGGTCGGCACCGGCTGGGGCTACGACCTGAGCCTGCAGCACGACGCCATCGGCAACAGCGGTTTCGGGCAGGTCGAGTACCAGGGCCGGCATGGCCGCTACGCCCTGCAGGGCAGCCACTTCGGCGGCCGCAGCGATGCGCGCCTGCTGCTGAGCGGCGCCGTGGTCGGCGTTGGCGGTCGCGTGTTCGCCACCCCGCCGATGGAAAGCGGCTTCGCGCTGGTGCGCGTGCCCGGCGTGGCCGGCGTGCCGATCCTGCGCGAGAACCAGGCCGTCGGCCGCACCGACGCGCGCGGCGACCTGCTGGTGCGCGACCTGATTCCCTATTACGCCAACCAGGTCGCGCTCGACCCGGCGCAGGTGCCGCTGGACCACGAGATCATCAATGGCGCCACGCAGCTGTCGGTGTTCCGCAACACCGGCGCGGTGGCCGTGCTCGACGTGCAGCCGCTGCGCGCGCTGTCGGGCCTGCTGCACCTGCGCGATGCCGGCGGCACGCGCCCGGCCGCGTTCGGCCTGCTGCACCTCGAGCACGCCGGCAGCACCTACACCAGCCCGCTCGGCGCGGGTGGCCGCTTCTACTTCGAACAGCTGCCGCCCGGCCGCCACCGGGCGCGCGTGGAAAGCGAAGGCGCCATCGCCGAATGCGCGATCGAAGTGCCCGCCGCGCAGGCTGCGGGCATCCATGACCTGGGGATCGTCGAATGCATCGCCCCACAGGGGGAACCATGACCCGCGCGCCATCCCGATCGCGCCGCCCCGTCCGGCCGCAGGCACGTCGCGTGCGGCATGCGCGCCTCGTCCTGGCCTGCCTGCTGGCCGCCGCCGGCGGGCTCGCGCAGGCCGGCGACTGCCGGGTCTCGGCCACCTCCATCAACTTCGGCAGCTACGACCCCGTCACCGGGACAGGCCCGGTGGACAGCACCGGCGGCGTGCGCGTGGATTGCAGGGCGACGTACTGGCTGGAGGATATTTTCGGCGTGTATGTCGACATCGCCCTGGGACAGGGCAGCTCGGGCACCTACGCCGCCCGCACCCTCCGCCAGGGCCCGTCGATCCTGCAGTACAACCTGTACACCGATGCGTCGCGCACCACCGTCTGGGGCAATGGCGCCGGCGGCACGCAGATCGCGGGTGGCACGGTGGGAGGGTGGTGGACGGGGCAACCCTGGCAGCGAAGCTTTCCTGTCTTCGGGCGGATTCCCCCCGGACAGGATCCGAACATCGGCCCGCACGGCGATACCATCACGGTCGTCGTGACGTTCTGAGTGCCGGCGCGTCGGCCCCGCGTCCCCGCAAAGCACTATATTGGTGCAATGCCGCCACCCGTCCCTGCCGATGCCGTACTCGATACGCTGGTCACCCCGGTGCTGCTGGCCGACCGGCATGGCCGCGTCACCCGCTGCAACCAGGCCTTCGCGCGCTGGCTGGGCGTCAGCCAGAAGCGCCTGCCCGACCAGCCGCTGGTGGCGCTGGAGGCCGAGGGCGACAGCCTGCGCAGCGCGCTGCAGGCGCTGGACGATGCCGACGGCCCGCGCCGGCTGCGGCGCGTGGCGCTGGCCTTCCTGGGCGGCGAGCCGCGCTTCGCCGACGTTTGGCTGACCCGCGAAGCCGACGGCGGCACCCTGCTCGAGGCGCATCCGGTCGACGAGTTCCCCGGCGAGGATCCGACCCGCGCGCTGCCGCTGGCGCTGTCGGCCGCGCTCAAGGGCCTGGCACACGAATTGCGCAACCCGCTGGCCGGGCTCAAGGGCGCGGCGCAGCTGCTGGGCCGGCGCACGGTGGATGCCGACGCGCGCGAGCTGGTCAACCTGATCGCCTCGGAAGTGCAGCGGCTGACCCAGCTGGTCGAGCAACTGCTCTCGCCGGCGCCGCCGCGCCCGCACCAGCCGCTCAACATCCACGGCGTGCTCGAGCAGGTGGTGCGCCTGGCCGAGCAGGAGGCCGGCTGGGCGGTGCGCCTGGCGCGCGACTACGATCCCAGCCTGCCGCCGCTGCGCGGCGATCCGGACCGGCTGGTGCAGGCGGTCTGGAACCTCGTGCGCAACGCCATCCAGGCCGGCGCGGCCAACGTCAACCTGCGCACCCGCGCCGAGTACGGGGTGCGCATCGGCGAGCAGGTGCATCCGCTGGCGCTACGCATGGAAATCGTCGACGACGGCCGCGGCGTGCCCGAGGCGCTGGCCGAGCAGATCTTCCTGCCGCTGGTGTCCGGCCGCGCCGACGGCAGCGGGCTCGGCCTGGCGATGGCGCAGCAGGTCGCGCGCGAGCATCGCGGCTCGCTGGCCTACCGTTCGCGCCCCGGCCATACCGTATTCACGCTGCTGTTGCCGCTGTCCCCGGACAACGGCGACGGCGATCCGGATTCCGCCACCGACGTGGCCGTGCAGCGAGGGGGCGAACATGAGCGGTGAAGCCGCATCCGTGTGGGTGGTCGACGACGACCGTTCGGTGCGCTTCGTGCTGGCGACCGCGCTCAGCGACGCCGGCTACGCCGTTTCCGGCTTCGACTCGGCCGATGCGGCGCTGTCCGCGCTCGATTCCCGCCCCACGCCGCAGCTGCTGTTCACCGATGTGCGCATGCCCGGCGAGGACGGCCTGAAGCTGCTGGAGAAGATCAAGCAGGCGCACCCGGAGCTGCCGGTGGTGGTGATGTCGGCCTATACCGACGTGGCCAGCACCGCGGGCGCGTTCCGCGGTGGCGCCTACGAGTTCCTGTCCAAGCCCTTCGACCTGGACGAGGCGGTGGGCCTGGCGGCGCGCGTGCTGGGCGAGCGCGCCGAAGCCGGTGCCGAGGCGGCGCCCGACGTGGAACCGGCCGGCGACGTGCTGGTCGGCGATTCGCCGGCGATGCGGCAGCTGTTCCGCGCGATCGGGCGGCTCGCGCAGGCGCCGCTGAGCGTGCTGGTCACCGGCGAGACCGGCACCGGCAAGGAACTGGTCGCGCGCGCGCTGCATCGCGAGTCGCCGCGTGCGCGCCAGCCGTTCGTCGCGCTCAACACCGCCGCGATCCCGGCCGAACTGCTGGAAAGCGAGCTGTTCGGGCACGAGGCGGGCGCGTTCACCGGTGCCGCGCGCCGCCATATCGGCCGCTTCGAACAGGCCGACGGCGGCACCCTGTTCCTGGACGAGATCGGCGACATGCCGGCCTCGCTGCAGACCCGGCTGCTGCGGGTGCTGGCCGAGGGCGAATTTTTCCGCGTCGGCGGGCGCGAGCTGATCCGCGTGGACGTGCGCGTGATCGCCGCCACCCACCAAGACCTGGAGACGCTGGTGCAGGAAGGCCGATTCCGCGCCGACCTGCTGCACCGTCTGGACGTGGTGCGCCTGCGCCTGCCGCCGCTGCGCGAGCGGCGCGGCGACGTGCCGGCGCTGGCCGAGCGCTTCCTGCACGGCGCCGCCGAGCGCTTCGCCGCCGCGCCCAAGCGCTTCTCCAAGGCCGCGACCGAGCGGCTGCTGGCGCACGACTGGCCGGGCAACGTGCGCGAACTGGAAAACCTGTGCTGGCGGCTGGCCGCGCTGGCGCCGGCGGACACGATCACCACGGCCGACCTCGACGGCATGCTGCAGGCCGGTCGGCCCGGCGCCGGCAGCGAGTGGGATGGCGTGCTCCGTGCCTGGGCACGCGAGCAGCTGGCCGCGGGCGCCAGCGACCTGCATGCGCACGCCCGCGAGCGCTTCGACCGGGCCCTGCTCGAGGCCGCGCTCGAGCACACCGGTGGACGCCGCACCGAGGCCGCGACCCGGCTTGGACTCGGTCGCAACACGGTCACGCGCAAACTCGGCGCCAGCCGTCGCCCGCGCCGCGGTTGAACCCTGCGCGGCGCGGATGGTCCCAACGCTTCCGCAGCCAGTCCCGAGCCATGCCCCCATCCATGTCCCGATCCCCCCATTCCCGCGGCCTGTTGCTGGCCGCCTGCACGGCCGCGCTGCTGGCCGCCTGCGCCTCCGCCCCCCGACCCGCAGCCGGACCGGCGCCGCCGCCACCGCGGCAGATCGCCGAAGCGGGTACGGTCACGCGCGCCATCGCCAACCTGGCCTCGGCCTCCGGCAGCCTGGTGAGCGGGCGCATGGTGCTGGTGCAGGCCGCCGAAGGCGTGCGCGTGCGCGGCCAGGTCGGTGGCCTGGTGCGCAACGGCGCGCACGGCCTGCAGGTGCACGAGCGCGGCGACTGCAGCGCGGTCGACGCGCGCAGCGCGGGCCGCTACTACGATCCGCTGGCGGGCGCACGCCAGGATGGCGCGGTCGGCACCAGTCCCGGCCGCATCGTCGCCGATCCCGAGGGCGTGGCCACGGTCGACCTGCTGCTGCGCGGCGCGGTGCTGGGCGGCGGCGCGGACAACGACATCCTCGGCCGCGCGCTGCTGGTGCTCGGCGCGACCCCCGGCGCGATCAGCGCGCGCGTGGCCTGCGGC
>JAEWZE010000022.1 GCA_023395465.1 Pseudomonadota bacterium | reverse complement strand
CGTCCGCGCGCGCGATCGCGCCGGAGATCCACCGCACGCTGCAGGCGATGCGCGAGGCGGTATGGGCCGGCATGCCCGTGCAGCAGGTCGAGTCCGACGCGTCCGCGCGCCTGCGCGCGCATGGTTTCGAGGTCGACTACGCGGCCGTGCGGCGCGACGACCTGGCGGAGCCGGGTGGAACGGCCAGCGGCGCGCTGGTGGCGCTGGTCGCCGCGCGCATCGGCGGCACGCGCCTGATCGACAACCTGGAATTCGACGCGCGCGCCTGAGCGTCGACGGCGGGGCCGCCGTCCCGGATCCATCGCGCCACCGGATCGACATCGACGCGTCGACGATCGCCCTATACTCCGCGATCCGCGCGCAGGCACCCCATGCGCATGGTTGCAGTTGAATCTGCATCGTCCACTTCCAGGCAACAGGCAGGCCCGTCCATGTCGGATTTCGCGACCCTCCGTACCCATGCAGAACGTCTCGCGTCGACCCCCGTGTCGACGCTGCTCCAGCAGGAGCCCGCGCGCGCGCAGTCGCTGACGCTGCGGGCAGGGCCGCTGTATGCCAACTTCGCGCGGCAGCGCTACGACGCCGCTGCGCTGGATGCACTGTTCGCGCTGGCCGGACGGATGGACCTGGCCGGCGCGATGCGACGCCTGCTCGATGGCGAGACGGTCAATCCGACCGAGGGGCGCGCGGCGCTGCATACCGCGCTGCGCGGCGACGCATCCGCGGCGCCGGTGGCGCGCGAATGCGCCGCGCTCGCGCGCGAGGCGCGCACGCGCATGGCGGCGCTGATCGATACGCTGGCCGCGAGCGACGTCACCGACATCGTCAGCGTCGGCATCGGCGGCTCCGACCTGGGGCCGCGCCTGGTGGCAGATGCGCTGGCGCTGCCCGGTGCGCGGTTCCGCGTGCATTTCCTGTCCAACGTCGACGGCAACGCCGCGCAGCGGGTGCTGGCGGGGCTCGACCCACGGCGCACCGCCGCGATCCTGATTTCCAAGACCTTCAGCACCCAGGAAACCCTGCTCAACGGCCGCATCGTGCGCGACTGGCTGGGCGACGACAGCCGCGTGTACGGGGTGAGCGCCAACGTCGAACGCGCGGCCGCGTTCGGCATCGACGCCGGACGCATCCTGCCGATGTGGGACTGGGTGGGCGGACGCTATTCGCTGTGGTCGGCGGTGGGCTTCCCGGTCGCGCTGGCGATCGGCATGGACCGGTTCGAGGAACTGCTCGCCGGTGCCGCGGCGATGGATGGGCACGCGGCGACGGCGGCACTCCGCGACAACCTCGCGGTCTGGCATGCGCTGACCGCGCTGTGGAACCGCAACGCGCTGGGCCTCGCCACGCAGGCGGTGCTGCCCTATGACGAGCGCCTGAAGCTGCTGCCCAATTACCTGCAGCAGCTGGTGATGGAAAGCCTGGGCAAGTCGGTGCGCCTGGACGGCGCGGCGCTCGAGGTCGATACCGTGCCGGTATGGTGGGGCGGTCCGGGCACCGATACCCAGCACAGCTTCTTCCAGGCGCTGCACCAGGGCACGCAGGTGGTGCCGGCCGATTTCATCGGCGTGGTCCGCAGCGAGGACGGGCATGCGGAGAACCATCGCGCGCTGCTGGCCAACCTCCTGGCGCAGACCGAAGCCCTGGCCAACGGCCAGGCCAGCGACGATCCGCACCGCGCCTATGCCGGCAACCGTCCCAGCACGATGATCCTGCTCGATGCGCTGACCCCGCACTCCCTGGGCGCGCTGGTCGCGCTGTACGAGCACAGCGTCTACCTGCAATCGGTGGCCTGGGGCATCAACGCCTTCGACCAGTTCGGCGTCGAACTCGGCAAGCAGCTGGCCAGCCGCCTGCTGCCGGCGCTGGAAGGCAAGGGCGAGGCCGACGATCCGGTGACCCGCGCGCTGCTGGCGGAGATCTTCTCGCGCGGCTGACCGCGCCTGGGCGACGGCGCTGCGGGTTCTGCAGGCCCGTGCGGAATCCCCTGGCGAAGCGATTCGACGCGCCCTGGCGCGTCGCTGGCGGCAATGTCAGTCGCGACGCGGCGCAGCTGCAGGAGCAAGGTCCGTGGCGGAACCGGCCGCCTGCGCGGCGGCGCCGTCGGGGCCGGTGCCCGCGTGTCGCCGCAGCGCCCATTCGACGTGCTCGCGCACGACCGGATCCTCGATCCCGCGGCGCGACTCCAGCGCTGCGATCACCCCGGGCGTCGAGGGCGCGTTGCCCAGGGCGATGGCGATGTTGCGCAACCAGCGCGAATGCCCGCTGCGGCGGATCGCCGAGCCTTCCGTGCGCTGCAGGAACTCTGCTTCGGTCCAGGCGAACAGCTCCGCCAGTGTGGCCTGGTCGAGCCGGTTGCGCGCGCGGAAATCGGGTTCGTCGCTGCGCTGCGCGAACTTGTTCCAGGGGCAGACCAGCTGGCAGTCGTCGCAGCCGAAGATGCGGTTGCCGATCAGGGGGCGCAGCGCCTCGTCGATGCTGCCCTCGTGCTCGATGGTCAGGTAGGAGATGCAGCGGCGCGCGTCCAGCCGGTGCGGCGCGGTGATCGCCCCGGTCGGGCACACTTCGATGCAGCGCACGCAGCTGCCGCAGTGCGCGCTGGCGGGCGGGTCGATCGGCAGCGGCAGGTCGACATAGATCTCGCCGAGGAAGAACCACGAACCGCCATCGCGGTCGATCAGGCAGGTGTGCTTGCCGATCCAGCCCATGCCGGCGTTGCGCGCGAGTGCGCGCTCCAGCACGGGCGCGGAATCCACGAACACCCGATGGCCGAAGGGACCGATCTCGTCGGCAACGCGCTCGGCGAGTTTCTGCAGCCGGTTGCGCATGAGCTTGTGGTAGTCCCGGCCCAGCGCGTAGCGCGCGACGTAGGCGCGCTCGCCGTCCTCGAGCGTGCGCCAGGCAGCGTCGGGATCCTGTCCGTAGTCCAGCCCCACCGAGATCACCCGCAGCGTACCGGGCACCAGCTCCTGCGGCCGCGAACGTTTGTCGCCATGCCGCGCCATCCACTCCATGCTCCCGTACAGGCCCTGGGCCAGCCAGTCGCGCAGGAAGGCCTCGTCCTGTCCGAGTTCGACGCCGGCCACGCCGCAGCGCTGGAAGCCGGCCTCGCGCGCCAGCGTCTTGATGCGCAGCGCGAGCGTGGCAGGGTCGGCGACGTCGGGCGCGCGCGGGGCAGCGTGGGAGGCGGGGTCGGACACCGCGCAAGTATAGAATCCGCGCGATGCAGGCCGATCCCGACCCCCGCGGCACGCCGCTCTACGACACCGCCGCCCTGCGCGCCGTCGAAGCGTGCGCGACGCCGCCCGGCGGCGATGCCTTCGCGCTGATGGCGCGCGCGGGGCTGGCGGCCTGGCGTGAATTGCTGGCGCACTGGCCGGACGCGCAGCGCATCGTGGTGGTCTGCGGACCGGGCAACAACGGCGGCGACGGGTACGAGCTCGCGCGCCACGCGCTGGGGTCCGGGCGCGAGGTGCGCGTACTCCGGCTCGCGTCGCACGCGCCGCGCACGCCGCTGGCGCAGCGCGCCTGCGCGGCGTTCCTCGAGGCCGGCGGCCAGTTCGCCGGTCCGGATGCAGGTTTCGGGAATGCCGACCTCATCGTCGATGCGCTGTTCGGCATCGGCCTGACGCGTGCGCCCGACGCCGATGCGGCGGCCCTGATCGAAGCGATCAACGCGGCCGGACTGCAGGTGCTGTCGCTGGATGCGCCGAGCGGCCTGGTGGCCGATACCGGCAGCGCGCCCGGTGCGGTGGTGCACGCCGCGCACACGCTGCAGTTCCTGGGCGCCCATGCCGGCCTCGCGACCGGCGTCGCCGCACGCTGTACCGGCCGCCTGTCGCTGGCCACGCTCGACGCACAGGCCTGCCTGGCCGACGCCCCGGTGGCGGCGTGGCGGCTGGTGGCGGCGGACCTGCGCGGCTGGCTGGCGCCGCGCCGGCGCGATGCGCACAAGGGCGACAGCGGCCACGTGCTGTGCGTGGGCGGGGACCTGGGCACTGGCGGCGCGGTGATGCTGGCCGCCGATGCGGCCCTGCGCTGCGGCGCAGGCCTGGTCAGTGTGGCGACCCGGCCCGAACACGTGGCCGCGGTGCTGGCCCGGCGACCGGAAACGATGGTGCGCGGGATCGAATCACCCGCCCAGCTCGACGCGATGCTCGCGCGCGCCGGGGTCGTGGCTCTGGGGCCGGGTCTCGGCCAGTCCCACTGGGGACAGGGCCTGTACCAGCGCGTGCTGGCCGACGCCTCCCGCGTACTGCTCGATGCCGACGCACTGAACCTGCTGTCCGGCGCGACCCGGACGCTGCCGGCGCAGACCGTGCTGACCCCGCATCCGGGCGAGGCGGCGCGCCTGCTCGGCGTGAGCGTGGCAGAGGTGCAGGCCAACCGCTTCGCGGCGGCGCGGCTGCTGGCGCAGGTGCATGGCTGCGTGGTCGTGCTCAAGGGCGCCGGCAGCATCGTGGCCGCGCCCGAACGCACGCCGCGGGTGATCGCCGCGGGCAATCCCGGCATGGCGGTGGGCGGCATGGGCGACCTGCTCAGCGGCTGCATCGCCGCGCTGTGGGCGCAGGGACTCGACGCGTTCGAGGCGGCCTGCTGCGGAACGCTGCTGCACGCGGCGGCGGGCGATACGGCGGCACGCGGCGGCGAGCGCGGCCTGCTGCCGGGCGATCTGCTCGACGCCCTGCGGCAGTGGGCGAACGTGGAGGCGGCGCCATGACCCGGCTGCATCTGCGCGACGAGGCCGCGACCCGCGCGCTGGCGGCGGCACTGGCCGCCACGGCCCCGGTCCCCGCCGTGGTCTACCTGCACGGCGACCTCGGCAGCGGCAAGTCGACCCTGGCGCGCGCGTGGCTGCGCGCACTGGGCATCACCGGCACCGTGCGCAGCCCGACCTACACCCTGGTAGAACGCTATCCCCTGGCCGCCGGTGGCGAGGCGCTGCACCTTGACCTGTACCGGATCGGCGCGGCCGGGGAACTGGAATACCTGGGCCTGGACGACGCGGCGGCCGCGCTGTGGCTGGTCGAATGGCCCGACCGCGGGACCGGCGCGCTGCCGCCGGCCGACCTGGACCTGCACCTGGCCATCGACGGCAGCGGCCGGGCGGCGGACCTTCTCGCCGCCAGCGAACGGGGCCGGACCTGGCTCCAGCGCGTGGCCGAGACGGTCGATTTGCGTCCGATACCTGAACCGGACCCATAGGAAGCAGCGGCAGGTTGCCGTTTTGAAAGGAAAACTGCGTTGCAAATCTGTATCAACGGTGATTGACTACAGACCATGCGCACGCGGGGAATCAACGTCCAACAGATCGTGCTGGCCGCAGCGCTGCTGGCGGCCCTGCTGTGGAACCTCGCGCAGGCGGCCGAGATCCGCGCGGTGGACCTGCAGACAGGGCCCACCGGCACCCGCGCCGAGCTGCGGGTGGACCGCGAAGCCGAATACCGGCTGATTTCCCTCGCCAACCCCGATCGCCTGGTGGTCGACCTGCCGGCCAGCCGCGCCGCGGGCAAGCTCGCCCTGCCGGCGCCCGCAGGCGTGGTGAAGACCATCCGCAGCGGCCAGCCCGAGCCCGGCACCCTGCGCATCGTGTTCGACCTGTCCGAACCGGTGGCCGCGCTCAAGCCGCGCTACGAGGCCGGGCCGGACGGCACGCGCCTGGTGATCGAGTGGCCCGGCGACGGCCAGGCCGATCCGATCGCCCGCATCGCCGCCGCCTCGGCAGGCGTCACCACGCAGACCGCCGGCAGCAGCGCAGCGGCGCCGGCCCCCGTCGCGCAGACGCCCGCGCCCCAGCCTGCACCCGACCCCTCGGCGGCGTCCGCCGCGGCCACCTCGCGCCTGGTCGCTGCAATGGCGACCGCGCAGCAGGTGGCCCGCGCGACAGCCACCGCCCCAGATCCGGCATCGCCGCCGCAGCCGCAGTCAACCGACATCCCGTCGTTGCCGCGCGCGGTGCCGTCCACATCCACCGTGGCCGCGCCGGCTGCGGCCAGCGCCGTCGCCGCGCCAGCCGCGACCCCAGCGCCCGCACCGAAGCCTGCGATCGCCACCGGTGGCCGCCCGCTGGTAATCGCCATCGACGCCGGCCACGGCGGCCAGGATCCGGGCGCGATCGGCCCGACCGGCAAGCGTGAGAAGGATGTCACTTTGGCGGTGGCGCGGGAACTGGCCCGTCAGGTCAATGCGACGCCGGGCCTGAAGGCCTACCTGACCCGCGACAGTGACGTGTTCATTCCGCTGCCGATGCGCGCGCAGAAGGCGCGTGCGAACAAGGCGGACATTTTCATCTCGATCCACGCCGATGCGGCTGAAAACCGTTCGGCCACGGGTTCGTCGGTGTACGTTCTGTCGACCAAGGGTGCCTCTTCGCAGCGCGCCCGCTGGCTGGCGGACAAGGAAAACGCGGCCGACCTGGTCGGTGGGGTGCGCCTGCAGCAGACCGAAGGCACCCTGGCCAACGTGCTGCTGGACCTGGCCCAGAGCGGCTACATGAAGGCCTCCGAGGACGCCGCCAGCCACGTGCTGGGCGGACTCAAGCGCATCGGCAAGAACCACAAGCCCAACATCGAGCGCGCCAACTTCGCGGTGCTGCGCACGTCGGACATGG
>JAEWZE010000201.1 GCA_023395465.1 Pseudomonadota bacterium | reverse complement strand
GACGGCGAAGCCGCAGCGGCCGGCGCGACCCTGCCCTGCGCGAAGAAGACCGCCGCCCGGCGCGACCGCCCTCGGGCGTGCGCGGCGCCGCCGGGCACCTGCCTGCCGGTTGATCTGGGTCATGGGGTGGCCCGCGGCGCGCCGCTACGCTCGCCCCATGCAGCCTGTCCCCTTCGCCGCGCCCTTCGATTCCGATCCCATGCCGGAGGACGGGCAGCGCACGCTCGACGCCTGCTTCCTCGGCCCCTATGCCGAGAACGACTCGCTGCTGGAACGGCTGATCGTCGAGTTCCTGCGCGACCACGTGCACTGGCGCCGCAACTTCCATCCCGAGGACCCGCCGGCGATCCCCACGCGCGCCGCCCAGCATCCGCAGTACCAGGCCTTCGAGGCGCGCATGCGGCGCGAACTGCACCAGCTCTCGGCAGCGCTCAAGCGCTCGGTGCCCTTCCACAGCCCGCGCTACATCGGCCACATGGTCTCGGACCTGCTGCTGCCGGGGCTGGCCGCGCAGATCCTGACCCTGCCCTACAACCCCAACAACGTCAGCGGCGACGCCGCGCCGGTGACCCTGCAGCTGGAAATGCAGGTCGGCCTGCAGCTGGCGCGCATGCTCGGCTGGCCCGACGATCCGGCCCGGCCCGACTGCGCGTTCGGCCATCTCACCTCCGGTGGCACCCTGGCCAACTACCAGGCGCTGCGGCTGGCGCTGGCGCTCAAGGCCTTCCCGGTGGCGTTGCGCGCCGCCGCCGTGCCGGACCTGGCCCTGCCCGGCGACGACTGGCAGGCCTTCAACCTCGCGCCCGAAGCGGGCATCGCGCTGTTCGCGCAGTGGCAGCAGTGGCTCGCAGCGCAACCCGCCGCGGAACGTGCGCACTGGAGCGCGCAGGTGCAGGCGCAGCGCGTCGAACAGCTGGGCCTGGTGGCATTCTTCGCGCGCCACCGCGAGCTGCGCGTGCCGCTGGTGCTGGCGCCGATCACCGCGCACTACTCGTGGAGCAAGGGCCTGAAGATGCTCGGCCTCGGCCGCGACCAGCTGCGCCTGCTGCCGACGCGCGGCATGCGCCTGGACGCCGATGCGCTGGAAGCCACGCTCGCGCAGTGCGCGCGCGAACGCCAGCCGGTGCTGATGGCCGTCGCCGTGCTCGGCACCACCGAATACGGCACGGTCGATCCGGTCGACGCGGTCGTCGCAGCCCGGGCCCGCGCGCCGGGCCTGGGGTTCAGCGTGCACGTGGACGCGGCCTGGGGCGGCTACCTGACCACGCTGTTCCGCAATCCCGACGGCAGCCTGCGGCCGCTGCACGAGGTGCGGCAGGGCTTCGCCGCGTTCCCGCAGCCGGCGGTGCATGCCGCGTTCGCCGCGCTGGCCGAGGTCGATTCGGTGACCGTGGATCCGCACAAGCTCGGCTACCTGCCCTACGGCGCCGGCGCCTTCGTCTGCCGCGACCAGCGCGCGCTGCCGCTGCTCGCCGAGGCGGCCGACTACGTGTTCCAGTCCGGCGCGGCCGGCGACTATGCCGCCCGCTACCGGCAGCTCGGCCAGCTCGTCCCGGAAGGCTCCAAGTCCGGCGCGATGGCCGCCGCGGTGTACGTCAGCCATCGCGTGCTGCCGCTCGACCATGCCAATTTCGGCCTGCTGCCGCGCCAGACCGTCCTCGCCGCCGAGGCCTTCCAGGCGCGCGCGCAACGGTTCGCCGCGGAGATGGCGGGCACGGTGGCGGCGCTCGTGCCGTTCCCGCCCGACAGCAACCTGGTCTGCCTGGCGCTCAATCCGCACGGCAATCGCGAACTGGCCCGGGCCAACGCCTTCTTGCGCCGGCTCCACGACGAGCTGCGCTGCGATCCCGGCCAGCCGCTGCAGGTCAAGCAGTTCTTCGCCTCCATCACCACCCTGCGCCGCGACGTGGTCGGCGAGCACGACATGCGCCAGATCCTCGACGCGCTCGGCATCGATCCGGACAGCCGCGACGAGGGCGACGACGCCGGCCGCCTGGTGATCCTGCGCCACACCCTGATGAATCCATACCTGATCGACCGCGAGAACGGCATCAGCTACATCGACCGCTATTTCGAACACCTGCAGGCGCGGCTGCGGGTACTGCTGCCGGCGGCGTAGCGATGCGCGGACGCACGATCGGGCCCGGCGCATCCGGCGCGATGGCGCGCCGGCAACGACGCCTGCGCGCGCAAGCCGCGCCCGACTGCTGAGGGGGTTGCCGATGTCCAGGAAAGCCAGGCCGCCGCTGGTGTACTCGTGCTCGGGCTGCTCCAGCGCCGCGCAGATGGCCAACCAGCTGGCGCTGTGGCTCGACCGCGAGGGCGAGGCCGAGATGTCGTGCATCGCCGGCGTCGGCGGCGGCGTCACCGGGCTGGTGCGCACCGCGCAGGCCGGCCGGCCGATCCTGGCGCTGGACGGCTGCGTGCTGCACTGCGTGAGCGCCTGCCTGGCGCAGGCCGGGGTACAGGCCGACGCGCACCTGACCCTGTCCGATTACGGTGTGCCCAAGCGCAGGCATGCCGACTTCGACCAGGCACAGGCGCGCGCGGTGTTCGAAGCCGAGGTCCGCCCGGCCGCACGCGCCCTGCATCCCGACGCCGGGCGCGATCGACCGCCCGACTCCCCCGGCGACGCTTGACCTGGGTCAGCGCGCGGCGATCGGCGGCCCCCTAGCCTGCCTCTCCTGGCCGGGCGGCGCGCGCCTGGCCGGCCTGCGAACAGGCCTCACCACCGGGATCCCATGCAGCCGCCGCTTCCCGCCACGCCACTGCCGATCGTCCCGCCACTGGCGCCGCTGCTGCTTGCCTGCGCACGCCACGGCATCGATCGCATCGACGAGGGCATGCTCGGGCTGCTGGCGCTGCGCCGGGTGATGTCGGCGGCCGCCGGACGCCAGAAGCGCGCACTCGGCCGGCCGCTGCGCGACGAGGCGCGCGAGGTGCAGGTGCGCCAGCGCGCGCGTCGGCTCGCGCGGCGCCTGAAGGTGTCGCCCGACACTGCCGACGGCCTGGCCTCGCTGCTGTTCACCGATGCCCTGCGCCAGCAGGACGCCCATGCCGCCCGCGCCGCGGCGCGGCACGCCCCCTCCGTCTTCCGCCAGCCATGCGACGCCCCGATGACCCGATCCCACGCCCTGCTGCGCCTGATCCCGCCTCCCGCCCGCTGGCGGCCGCTGCTGCACCTTGCGCCAGCGCAACTGCGCGACCGTGTCGTGGCGCGCGCGCTGACGCAGGCGCTCTCGCCCGGGCACATCGGCAGCGCGCTAGACGAAATCGTCGGCCGGCGCCTCGGCATCGAGGTGACGGACCTGGGACAGCGCTGCGTCCTGGAATGGCGTGACGGCCGCCTGCACGTGGTCGACGCACAGGCCGAAGCCACCGTGCGCGGCACCGCGACCGACCTGCTGCTGCTCGCCGCGCGACTGGAGGACGCCGACACCCTGTTCTTCCAGCGGCGGCTGGTGCTCACCGGCGACACCGAACTCGGGCTGACCGTGCGCAACCTGCTCGACCGCATGCCCTGGGAGGCCGTGCCACTGGCGCTGCGGATCGTCCTGCATCGCGGCGCCCGCTTCGCCCGCGCGGCGCGGGAGGCCTACCGTGCCTGAGTCCACGCCGCGCTGGCGCCCGGAGCTGGAAACGCGGTACGCCGAACTCGGCGCGCGCCTGGAGCCGCTGCTGCCCTGCCTGGAGTGGCCGCTGCACCTGCCGTGGATCGACGCGATCAACGTCCTCAAGCGCGAGCGCGGCGCGGTGATCATGGCCCACAGCTACCAGTCGCCGGAAATCTTCCACGGCGTGGCCGACGTCACCGGCGACTCGCTGGCGCTGGCGCAGGCCGCGGCCGACTGCGACGCCGACCTGATCGTGCTGGCCGGCGTGCACTTCATGGCCGAGAGCGCGAAGATCCTGGCGCCCGGCAAGACCGTGCTGATCCCGGACCTCGAGGCGGGCTGTTCGCTCGCCGCCTCGATCACCGCCGCCGACGTGCGCGAACTGCGTCACCGCTACCCGGCCGCGCCCGTGGTCACCTACGTCAACACCAGCGCGGCGGTGAAGGCCGAATCCGACGCCTGCTGCACCTCGGCCAATGCCGCGCAGGTGGTCGAGGCGATGGCGGCCGAATGGGGTTCGGACCGGGTGATCTTCCTGCCCGACGCCTTCCTCGGCCGCCATGTCGCACAGCAGACCGGCATCGAGCTGGTCCTGTGGGACGGGCGCTGCGAGGTCCACGAGCAGTTCACCGGCCAGCAGGCGCGGCACGCGCGCGAGCGCTTCGACGCGCGCCTCGTCGCGCATCCAGAATGCCCCCCAGAAGTGCAGGACGAGGCCGACTTCGTCGGTTCGACGACCGCAATGGGCGCGTGGCTGGAGCGCGAGCAGCCGGCACGGGTGGCGCTGATCACCGAATGCTCGATGGCCGACAACCTGCGCGCGCGTTTTCCCAAGATCGAGTTCATCAAACCCTGCAACCTGTGTCCGCACATGAAGCGGATCACCCTGCCGGGCATCCACGCCTGCCTGCGCGACCTGCGGCACGAGGTGCAGGTGCCGCCCGACATCGCCGCGCGCGCGCGCACCGCGCTGGAGCGGATGCTGGCGGTGGGCCGGCGCGACCGGGTGTGAGCGCAGGTCCAGTGGCGCCGCTGGTGGTGGTGGGCGCCGGCGTGGCCGGGCTGTCGGTGGCCCTGGCCGCCGCGCCGCGTCCGGTGCGGGTGCTCGCGCGCCGACGCGATGGCACCGACAGCGCGAGCGCCCTGGCCCAGGGCGGGATCGCGGCGGCGATCGGCCCGGGCGATTCGCCGGCTGCGCATGTGCACGACACCCTGGTGGCGGGCGCCGCTCACAACGATGCCGCCGCCGTGCGCTACCTCGCGCGGCAGGCACCGGCCACGATCGCGTGGCTGCAGTCGCTGGGCCTGGTCTTCGACCAAGATGACGGACGCCTGCGCCTGGGCCGCGAGGGCGGTCACCACGCCCACCGCATCGTCCATGCCGGAGGCGACGCCAGCGGCGCGGTGCTGCTGCGCACCCTGCAGCAGGCCGCGCGCGCGGCCGCGCACATCGAACTGCACGAAGGCCGGCAGGCGGAGGCCCTGCTGCTGCGCGGCGGCGCCGTCGCCGGCCTGCGCCTGCGCGACGCGTGCGGTGCGACCACCACGCTCGAAGCGGATGCCGTGGTCCTCGCCACCGGCGGACTCGGCGCACTGTTCGCCGCCAGCACCAATCCGGCCGGCGCCGACGGCAACGGACTGGCCCTGGGCCTGGCGGCCGGGGCGGCCGCACGCGACCTGGAGTTCATGCAGTTCCACCCGACCGCGCTGGCGGTGCCCGGGAGTGCCGTTGGCGGACAGTCGCTGCCGCTGGTCACCGAGGCCCTGCGCGGCGCCGGGGCGCGCCTGTGCAACCACCGCGGCGATCCGCTCATGGCCGGCCTGCATCCGCTGGCCGACCTCGCGCCGCGCGACCTGGTCGCGCGTCGCGTCTGGCGCGAACGCCAGCGACAGGGCGGCGCGTGGCTGGACGCCACCGCGCTCGGCGCGGCCTGGCCGGTGCGCTTCCCGACCGTGTACGCGGCATGCCGCGCGCACGGCATCGATCCTGCGCGGCAGCCGATCCCGGTCACGCCGGCCGCGCACTTCCACATGGGCGGGCTGGCCACCGACCGCGATGGCCGCACCACGGTGCCCGGTCTCTACGCAGTCGGCGAGGTCGCCTGCAACCGCGTGCACGGCGCCAACCGCCTGGCCAGCAACTCGCTGCTCGAGGGACTGGTGTTCGGACGGCGGCTGGGGCGGCGGCTGGCCACGGCAGGCGCAGTGCCGGGATCCGCGGCCGCAGGCAGCGCGCACGGCTGGGCCGCGACCGGAACGCCCGCGGGCGCCGAGGCGATGGCGCGCCTGCGCAGCCTGCTGTGGAACACGTTCGGACCGGTCCGCGACGGCGTCGGGCTGACCTCGGCACTGCGCCTGTTGCGCAACGACACGGCCGACTACGGCTGGCAGGGCCGCCTGGCCACGCAGCTGCTGGAGGCGGCCCTGCGTCGCAGCGGCAGCCTGGGCGCGCATTGGCGCGGCGACGCCGATCCGTAGTCGTGTCGCACGCGCGCGCCTGCTCAGGCCTGCGCCAGCGTCGCCTTGCCCGGCCGCCCGTCCCAGTAGCCATTGCGCGCGCCCAGCGGCGCCGGCGGCTGCGGTGCGGACAGGCCGTCGCGGAAGTGCGCCAGCACCGCGTCCATGCCGTGGGCCTGCGGCGAAATGCGCAGGATCCCGACGCCGCAGGCGGCGAGCGCGTCGCGCTCGGGCAGCAGGTCGGTCACCTCGGTGCCCTGGATCTGGATGCCGTTGATGGTCAGGAACGGCTCGCCTTCGCGCGTGGCCAGCGGCAGGCCGTCGGGATGCTCGATGCAGCGGAAGCCGCACTGGTCCTTGGCGACGTCCAGCGCGCGCGCGGTGAAGCAGCGCGCCGAGTACGCCAGCGGCAGCCGGCCCCAGGCCAGCATCTCCAGTTCGGGCATCGTGCCGCCCTCGGCCTCCAGCGCCTGGCGCAGTTCCTGCAGCAGGCTGCGGCCCTGTTCGACGCCGGGCACCCAGCGGTACAGGCCGTCGTCCATCAGCATCGCCAGCGCGCGGTGGTTGTACACGTTGAGGGTCGGCCCGCCGACGAAGGGCAGCCCGTGCTCGCGGCAGACCTGCACCGCCGACATGTCGTTGGCCTCGATCCGGAACGTGCCGTTGCCGGCCTGGCGGCGCAGCGCGCCCAGCTCCGATTCGGCCTCGATCAGCGCCAGCGTCGAAAGCACCACTTCCTTGCCGGCGTCGGCGAGATCGTGCGCGATCGACAGCCAGTCCTGCAGGCGCAGCTCGCGCCGCTTGCTGCAGATCGTCTCGCCGAGGTAGACGATATCGACCGGCCAGCCGGCGACGTCCCGATAGAACGCGAGCGCCTGCTCGCGCGGCCAGAAGTACTGCAGTGGCCCCAGGCTCAGTTTCATTGCGGTGTTCCCCTGCATGCGCTCAATGCCAGGCCCGGTGGTAGGGCCCGAGGGTGGTCTGCTGGCCCTCGGCATGCGCGGCCAGCGCCTGCTGCCAGGACGCCTCGGTGGTCCAGCGCTGCGGATCGGCACGGTAGCGGTCGATCGCCTGGCGCCAGGTCGAGGCGACCGCGCGCACATAGGCCACGCCACGCTGCCGGCCCTCGATCTTCAGCGCCACCACCCCGGCTTCGGCCAGCCGCGGCAGCAGTTCCAGGGTGTTGAGGCTGGTCGGTTCCTCGAGCGCATGGAACACCTCGCCGCCCACGGCGTAGCGGCCCTTGCACACGGTGGGGTAGCCGGCCGGCTCGGCCTCGCCGAAACGGTCGATCAGCATGCCGTTCAGGCGCACGCTGCGGCTGTTGTCCGGATGTTCGTCCCAGCGCACGAAGCTGGCCGGCGAGCACACGCCGTGGCGGTTGGGCGAGACGCCGGTGACGTAGCTCGAGAGCTGGCAGCGGCCCTCGACCATGATGCACAGGCTGCCGAAGGCGAACACCTCCAGCGGCACCGGCGAGGCCGCGCACAGGCGCTGCACCTGCTGCAGCGCCAGCACCCGCGGCAGCACCGCCCGGGCGATGCCGAAGCGCTCGTACGCGTACTTCAGCGCCGGCGCCGTCGTGGCCGATCCCTGCACCGACAGGTGCCGCGCGAGCGCCGGATGGGCGCGGCAGGCGTAGTCGAGCACGCCCATCTCCGCAGCGATGATCGCGTCCACGCCCAGTTCCGCGGCATGGTCCACCGCGGCCTGCCAGTACGGCAGGCGCACGCTGTCGGGATAGGTGTTGAGCGCCAGGTACACCTGCCGCCCGCGCGCATGCGCATAGGCGATGCCACGCCGCAGCTCCTGCTCGTCGAAGTTCAGTCCCGGGAACGCACGCGCGTTGGTCTGGTCGCGGAATCCCGCGTAGACCGCATCGGCGCCCGCGTCGATCGCGGCCTGCAGCGCGGGCAGGTTGCCTGCGGGACATACCAGTTGCATCAGCGACTCCCTGTGTCGATGGCGTCGGACAGCGGCCCAGCGCCGCGTCGCATGGCCGGAACGTTGGGCTGCGCGCGGCTGGCGGACAGCTGCGACCACAGCGCGTCGACGCGGCGTTCCACCTGCGGATCGGGCCGGATCGGACGGCCCCATTCCCGGTCCGATTCGCCCGGCCACTTGCGCGTCGCGTCGAGCCCGAGCTTGGAGCCGAGGCCGGCCACGGGCGAGGCGAAGTCGAGATAGTCGATCGGCGTGTTCTCGACCAGCAGCATGTCGCGCGCCGGGTCCACGCGCGTGGACAGCGCCCACAGCACCTGCCCCCAGTCGCGCACGTCGATGTCCTCGTCGGTGACGATCACGAACTTGGTGTAGGTGAACTGGCGCAGGTACGACCAGACTGCCATCATCACGCGCCGCGCGTGGCCTGCGTACTGCTTGCGGATCGAGACCACCGCGATGCGGTACGAACACGCTTCCGGCGGCAGGTGGAAGTCGACGATCTCCGGGAACACGCGCTGCAGGATCGGCACGAACACGTCGTTGAGCGCCGCCGACAGCACCGAAGGCTCGTCGAACGGCGCCCGCCCCATGTAGCTGCCGTGGTAGATCGCGCCGTGGCGCATGCGCATGCGTTCCACCGTCAGCACCGGGAAGGTGCCCTGCGCGTTGTAGTAACCGGTGTGGTCGCCGAACGGGCCTTCCAGCGCGGTGTCGCCGGGATGGATGCAGCCTTCGAGCAGGATTTCGGCGCCGGCCGGCGCGTCGAGCCCGGTGGTCGCGCTGTGCCACACGCGCGTGCGCTCGCCGCGTAGCAGCCCGGCGAATTCGTACTCCGACAGGGTGTCGGGAATCGGCGCGACCGCCGCCAGCATCGTCGCCGGATCGGCGCCGATCGCCACCAGCACCGGGAACGGGCGATCGGGATGCTGCCGGCACCAGGCCGCGTAATCGAGCGCGCCACCGCGATGCGGCAGCCAGCGCATGATCAGCCGGTTGCGCGCGATCGGCTGCTGGCGGTAGATCGCCACGTTCTGGCGCTTGCGCTGCGGCCCGCGGGTGACGACCAGGCCGAAGGTCAGCAGCCGGCCGACGTCTTCGGGCCAGCAGTGTTGCAGCGGCAATCGCGACAGGTCGACCTCGTCGTGCTCCAACACCTGCTCGCAGAACGCGGCCGCCTGCACGCGCCGGGGCGCGGCGTGCGCCAGCTGCGCCAGGCCCGGCCAGGCGTGCAGCGCCTCGCGCATCGAACCGGGCCAGTCCGGCTCCTTGAGCCGCGCCAGCAGCTGGCCGAGCTCGCGCAGCGACGACAGCGGCCGGTTGCCCAGCGCCAGCTCGATGCGGCGGCGATGGCCGAACAGGTTGCCCAGCAGGGGATGGCGCGAGCCGGTGGCTTGGCGCATCAGCAGCGCCGGACCCTGCTCACGCAGCGCACGCAGGCACAGGGCGGTGCTCTCGAGCACCGGATCGACGGGGGCATCGATCGCCAGCAGGTCATCGCGTGCGGACAAGCAATCGAGGTAGCTGCGCAGGTCGTGGAAGCTCATGCGCCGTCGTCGTCGCCGGTCGCGCCTCCTGTGCGTACAGCGACCGCCACGTCCGACGCGCACCCAGCATGGAGCCTGCGCCACGCACCCGTCGTGGGACCAGTCGCGCCCGCTCTGTTCGGCTTCATTCCCATCCGTCCCGCGTCCTGCAACGCGGGATGATGCGGCCCGCCGCTTGCGGGCTGTCTGACCTGGATCAAGTGCGGCGCAATCGCGTCGCGCCTGCATTGCGTCCGTGGACCCGCTCCTGCCTGATCGCGGCTGAAGCCGCTCCCACATCGGAATTCCGCGTCAGCCCCTGCATTGGCATTCCGCGCCCGTGCCTGCATTGGCATCGGGCGCACGCGCTTGTGGGGCGTCTGAGCAGCGACAAGCGCCGGACGCGGCATCGCAGCAGATGACGATGCGGGGCCGCACCGGGTGATGGTCGTTGCGGGCTGTCCCGCAGGGTCGCAGTCGAGGTCGCTGCTGCAAACGCGTCGCGCCTCGTACCGCCGACGCGGCTACCAGAACAGCGCGTACAGCGCGGCCAGGATCGCCAGCACCGCCAGCGCGCCGGCATTGAACGCGCCGCGGGTGCGGTAGTCCACGTCGCGGGTCTGGATGATGTCCTGCTCCGGCGCGGCCCGGGTCAGCAGCGACACCGCGACCGCCAGCCCCAGCGCCAGCAGGAACACCAGGCCGACGCGATCGATGAAGGGCAGCGCCGGCCAGGCCAGCTTGAGCACGATCGACAGCGCGAACGAGCCGATCGCCGCGGCCAGCGCGCCGGCCTCGTTGGCGCGCTTCCAGAACAGGCCGAGCACGAAGATCACCACGATGCCGGGCGTGAAGAAGCCGGTGTATTCCTGGATGTACTGGAAGGCCTGGTCGAAGCTGCCCAGCAGCGGGCGCGCGGCCAGCACCGCCAGCGCCATCGCCACCACCGTCACGATGCGGCCGGTGCGCACCAGCCGGCGCTGGTCGCCCTGCCCGCGCGGGCGGTACAGGTCGAGGGTGAAGATGGTGGAGATCGAATTGGCCATCGAGGCCAGCGACGAGACGATCGCCGCGATCAGCGCCGCGAACACGATGCCGAGGATGCCCGCCGGCAGCAGCGACATCATTGCCGGGTAAGCGGCATCGGGGCGGCCGATGTCGGGCGCCAGCAGGACCGCGGCCAGGCCCGGCACCACCACGATCACCGGCATCAGCAGCTTGAGGAAGGCGGCGAACAGCACGCCCTTCTGCGCCTCGGCCAGGTCCCTGGCCGCCAGCGCGCGCTGGATGATGTACTGGTTGAAGCCCCAGTAGCTCAGATTCATGATCCACATGCCGCCGACCAGCACGCTGATGCCGGGCAGGTCCTTGTAGTAGGGGTTCTCCGGCGAAAGGATCATGTGGAAGTGCCCCGGCACCTCCATGCGCAGGCGCTGGAAGCCGGCCCAGATGCCGGCGCCCTCGCCGATGCGGTCGAGCGTGATCCCCGCCAGCAGCAGCCCGCCCGCCACCAGCAGCACGACCTGCACGATGTCGGTCAGCGCCACCGCCTTGAGCCCCCCGTACAGCTGGAACGCGAGCGCGAAACCGGCCAGCGCCAGCAGCGCCGCCATCTGGTCGATGCCGGCCACGTGGGCGATCGCCAGCGAGCCCAGCCACAGGATCGAGGTGAGGTTGACGAACACGTACAGGCCGAGCCAGAACACCGCCATCACCGTGCGGATGCGACTGCCGTAACGCCGCTCCAGGAACTGCGGCATCGTGTAGATGCGGTTGCGCAGGAACACCGGCAGGAACCACTTGCCGACGATCAGCAGGGTCGCGGCCGCCATCCATTCGTAGGAGGCGATCGCCAGGCCGATGGCGAAGCCCGAGCCGGACATGCCGATGATCTGCTCGGCCGAGATGTTGGCCGCGATGAGCGAGGCGCCAATCGCCCACCAGGGCAGCGACTTGCTGGCGAGGAAGTAGTCGTCGGCGTCTTTCGCGTGCCCCGCCCTCTCGCGCGAGACCCACTGCGCCAGCACGAACACCCCGGCCAGGTAGGCCAGCACGATGCCGATATCGAGGCCCGACAGCTGCATTGCACGCTCCAGTATGGACAAGGCAGGCCGTCAGGCGCGCCGGCGCCCGCGTCCCGACGTCGAACTGCACCGCGACAGCCGGCGAAGGGTGCCACCGGCGGTTTCACCGGGCAGGACGCGTGAGCCCCGCATGCGCGGCGTCGCGCGCCCGATGCCGCGTCCGGCTGCCGGTCGCCGCCTGCCGGCGGCGACCGTTGCAAGGCCTCAGCCCTGCATCTGCTCCAGCTCGCGGCCCTTGGTTTCCTGCACGAACTTGAACACGAAGAACACCGAAAGCACCGCCATCGCCGTGTAGATGCCGTAGGCCGTGGCCAGGCCGATGCCTGCCAGCAGCATCGGGAAGGTCCAGGTGATCAGGAAGTTCGCGGTCCACTGCGCAAGCCCCGCCACCGCCAGGCCCGAACCACGGATCTGGTTGGGGAACATCTCGCCCAGCATCACCCACATCACCGGACCCCAGGACATGTTGAAGAACACCACGTAGGCATTGGCCGCCACCAGCGCCAGCAGGCCCATCGAATCGGTCAGCTGCAGGTTGCCCGCCGCATCGACCCCGCCGGTGGCGAAGGCGAAGGTGACCAGGCCCAGCGTGACCGCCATGCCGACCGAACCGATCCACAGCAGCGGCTTGCGCCCAACCCTGTCGATCAGCAGCACGGTCACGATGCAGGCACCGATGCTGAGCGCGCCGGACAGCACGTTGATCAGCAGCGCGTCGCTCTCGGAGAAGCCCACCGCCTGCCACAGCACCGCGCCGTAGTAGAACACCACGTTGATGCCGACCAGCTGCTGGAACGTCGCCAGGCCCACGCCGACCCAGACGATCGGACGGATCCGGCCGGTGGCCTTGCTGACCAGGTCCGACAGCCGCGGGCGGTGATGGTCGGTGGCCAGTGAGCCTTCGATCTCGACCAGCTTGCGCTCGCCCTGCACCGCGCCGTACAGCCGCGCCAGCACCTTGTGCGCGCGCTCGCGCAGGCCGCGCGCGACCAGGTAGCGCGGGCTTTCCGGAATGAAGAACAGCATGACCAGGAACAGGAACGCCGGCACCAGCTCGGCCCAGAACATCCAGCGCCAGGCCTCGTAGCCCAGCCACAGCTCGGCCATCGACGAGGTCGCCGTCTTCGCGAGCAGGTAGTTGCTCAGGAACGAGGCGAACAGGCCCGAGATGATCGCGATCTGCTGCACCGTGGCCAGCCGCCCGCGATAGCGCGCCGGCGCCACCTCGCTGATGTAGGCGGGCGACATCACGCTGGCCGCGCCCACCGCCAGGCCACCGAGCACGCGGTAGATCACGAACTCGACCGAGCCGCTCGCGATGCCCGAGCCCCAGGCCGAGACGATGAAGAACACCGCCGCCCACAGCAGCATCGTGCGCCGGCCGTAGCGGTCGGCCAGGGTGCCGGCGAACCAGGCGCCGATCGCGCAGCCCAGCAGCATCGAGGCGACGTTGAAGCCGGTGACCGCGGCATCGGAATCGAACGCGGCGGTGATGCCGCCGACGGTGCCGTTGATCACGCCGCTGTCGTAGCCGAACAGGAAGCCACCGATGGTGGCGACCAGGCTGATCAGGATGATGAAGCCGGTGTTCTCACCTGATGCGTTGGGACTGCTCATGTATTCCCTCCCCGGGATGCACTCTTGTTCTGTCTGGAAACCGCCGGATCCGCTGCCCGGTCCATCGCCTTTGCCATCGCACCCGTGGCCGCCGCTCTACAGCCCACTGCCCTGCCCTGCAGGCACGGCGGCGCGGCGGAACGACGCCCAAGGCAACCCCGGTGTCAGCGCTGGATGACAGCGCAGTCATCCAGCGCGACAGGGTAGCCCGAGTCGCCGCGAGCGCTGTTTGCAGTGCAGCAAAACGGCGGCGTATCGGTTGCCCCGGAAACCGTTGCGCCTGTGGCCGCCTCGAGGCATCCGGGCCTGACTCCGCCAGTCGCGCTCATGCGCGCAGCAGTCCGTCGCCGCCCACGCGGAGCGTCGCAGCTTCGCCGGCGCCCAGTTCGAGCGCCAGGACATGGCCGCGATAGTCGACCCGGTAGCGCCCGCCGCGCTCGCTGCGCAGCGTGGCCGAGGCCAGTGCGCCTTCGCGCCAGGCCAGGTCCAGCGCGGCGGCGTTGCGCACCCGGACCCCGCGCAGCTCGCCCGTCGGCCAGTCGCGCGGCAGCGCCGGCAGCAGGAACACCGTGCCGCCCCAGCTCTGCACCAGCATCTCGGTGATGCCGGCGGTGCCGCCGAAGTTGCCGTCGATCTGGAACGGCGGATGCGCGTCGAACAGGTTGGGATAGGTGCGCGACGGACTGAGCAGCATGCGCAGGATCTTCATCGCGCGCTCGCCGTCGCGCAGCCGCGCCCACAGGTTCAGGCGCCAGCCGATGCCCCAGCCGGTGGCCTCGTCGCCGCGGATCTCCAGCGAGCGGCGTGCCGCGGCAGCGAGCGCGGGCGTGTCGCGCGGATTGATCTGGCTGGAGGGATGCAGGGCGTACAGGTGCGAGACGTGGCGGTGGTCGATCTCCGGCGCCTCCATGTCCCAGTCGGCCTGCCATTCCTGCAGCTGGCCGGCCTTGCCGATGCGGTGCGGCGGCAGGCGCTCGCGCATCGCGGCCAGCCGATCGGCGAACGCCGCATCCACGCCGAGCAGCGCCGAGGCCTCGATGCATTGGCCGAACAGGTCGCGCAGGATCTGCGCGTCCATCGACGGCCCCGCGCACAGCGCGGCGCCGTGCGGATGCACGTTCTCCGGCGAGATCGAGGGCGCGGTGACCATCGCGCCGGTGCCGGGATCCTCGACCAGGGTCGCGGCGAAGAACTCGGCCGCGCCCTTGAACAGCGGATACACGCGGCGCAGGTAGTCGAGGTCGCGCCCGTAGTCCCAGCGATCCCACAGCTGCTGCAGCAGCCAGGCCCCGCCCAGCGGCCACATGCCCCACTGCGCGCCGTCGACCGGCGCGGTCGCGCGCCACAGGTCGGTGTTGTGGTGCGCCACCCAGCCCGGCGCGCCGTACATCGCCCGCGCGGTCCGCGCGCCGCGCTCGGCCAGTTCGAACAGCATGCGCTCCAGCGGCTCCACGCACTCGGCCAGCGCGTTGGCCTCGGCCGGCCAGTAGTTCATCTGGGTATTGATGTTGATCGTGTACTTGCTCTCCCATGGCGGCGCGAGCAGGTCGTTCCAGATGCCCTGCAGGTTGGCCGGCTGGGTGCCGCGGCGCGAGCTGCAGATCAGCAGGTAGCGGCCGAACTGGTGGTAGAGCGCGGCCAGCTCCGGATCGCCACCCTGTGCGAAGCGCGCCACGCGCGCGTCGGTGGGCAGTTCGGCGACGGCTGCGGCCGCCGTGCCCAGGTCGATGGCGATGCCGCGGAACAGCCGCCGGTGCTCGGCCACGTGCGC
The DNA here is from genome assembly GCA_023395465.1 of Pseudomonadota bacterium. Taxonomy (GTDB): domain Bacteria; phylum Pseudomonadota; class Gammaproteobacteria; order Xanthomonadales; family Xanthomonadaceae; genus Luteimonas. The sequence continues at coordinate 789 of JAEWZE010000201.1, read as the reverse complement.
ATCCAGCAGCGCGTCCCAGGACTTGCCCGCGACGGCGTCGAGCTGCGCCCGGGTGATGGCCTCCGGGTCGCCGCCGATGTCGTCGTGGCGACGGAACCCGGTCGCCGCGGTCAGCAGCAGCACCACCTCGTCGGCGCCGTCCACCTCGATGCGCTCGCCCAGCCGGCGCTGCCTGCCGCCGCGCGCCAGCACGCGCAGGCGCGCGGCGAACTCCAGCCCGCCGGCGATCCCGAACGCGTCGCCATTGCGGCCGCGCAGCAGCAGGCCGTGCTCGCCATCGGCGCCGACCGCGGCCTGCGCATGGTCGCTGCCCAGGCCGATCCGCACCCGCACGCGTCCCGGCTCGCTGGTGGACAGGCGCACCGCGAGACACTGGTCCGCGGCCGAAACGAAGGCCTCGCGCCGGTGCTGCAGCTTCCAGCCGGACTCGAAGCTGCTGGTGGCCAGCGCACGATCGAGGTCCAGCTCGCGGCGGTAGCCGTTGAGGTCGGAGATCTCGAGGAAATCGAGCAGCAGGTCGCCCAGCGGCTGGTAGGGCATCTGCTTGCGCGGCTGGCCCATCATCGTGGCGTCGGCGAGCGCCTCGGCCTCGGCGTAGCGTCCGGCGAACAGCAGCCTGCGCACTTCCGGCAACGCGGCGAGCGCGCCTGGCGGCGTCGGATCGTAGGGCTGGCCGGCGTAGAGCGTGTCCTCGTTGAGCTGCAGGCGTTCCGAACGCCCGCCGCCCCAGACCATCGCCCCGAGCCGGCCATTGCCCAGCGGCAGCGCCTCGACCCACTGCGTGGCGGG
>JAEWZE010000198.1 GCA_023395465.1 Pseudomonadota bacterium | reverse complement strand
CCCCCATCCCATGTATCGCTGGTTCGAATCCCGGCTCGACCCGTTCCCGCCGGATCCCCCGGCGCAGCCTCCGCGCTCGCTGTACGCCTTCTGCCGGCACTACACGCGCGGCACGGAGAAATGGCTGCTGCTGATGGCGCTCACCACGGCCGGCATCGCGGTCGCAGAGCTGTCGCTGTACGCCTATGTCGGCTCCCTGGTCGACCGCCTCGGCAGCACCACGCCGGACACCTTCCTGGCGGAGGAGAGCCGCCGACTGCTGTGGATGGGCGTGCTGGTGCTGGTGGCGCTGCCGCTGACGGTGCTGCTCAACGCCCTGGTCCAGCACCAGACGCTGCTCGGCAACTTCCCGATGCGGATCCGCTGGAACGTGCACCGCTACCTGCTGCGCCAGTCGATGGGCTACTTCCAGGACGAGTTCGCCGGGCGCATCGCCACCAAGCTGATGCAGACCTCGCTGGCGGTGCGCGAGACGGTGGTCAAGCTGCTCGACATCGGCAACTACGTGCTGGTGTTCTTCGCCGGCACCCTGGCCGTGGCCGCCGCCTCGGACTGGCGGCTGATGCTGCCGTTCGCCGCCTGGATCGCCGGCTACGCGCTGCTGATGCTGCATTTCGTGCCGCGCATGGAGAAGATCTCGCGCGCCCAGGCCGATGCGCGCTCGGAGATGACCGGGCGCATCGTCGACAGCTACACCAACATCGCCACAGTCAAGCTGTTCTCCCATTCCAGGCGCGAGCAGGCCTATGCGCGCGAGGCGATGGACGGTTTCCTGACCACCGTCTATCCGCAGATGCGGCTGGCCACCCACGTCTACAGCCTGCTGTACGCGATGAACATGGCGCTGCTGTTCGCCACCGTGGTGCTGGGGCTGTGGCTGTGGCACCAGGGCGCGGTCGGCGCCGGCGCCATCGCGGTCACGGTCGCGCTGGTGCTGCGCATCCTGGGCATGTCGCAGTGGATCATGTGGGAGCTGTCGACGCTGTTCGAGAACATCGGCACGGTGCACGACGGGATCGGCTCGATCTCGCTGCCGCCCACGGTCGACGACGCCGCAGGCGCGCCCGCGCTGGCGCGGGTGCGCGGCGACATCCGGTTCGCCGGCGTCGGCTTCCACTACGGCAAGGCCGGCGGGGTGATCGACCATCTCGACCTGCACGTGCGCCCCGGCGAGAAGATCGGCGTGGTCGGGCGCTCGGGCGCAGGCAAGTCGACCCTGGTCAACCTGCTGCTGCGCTTCCACGACTGCGAGAGCGGGCGCATCCTGGTCGACGGCACCGACATCGCCAGCGTGCAGCAGGATTCGCTGCGTGCGCAGATCGGCGTGGTGACCCAGGACACCTCGCTGCTGCACCGGTCGGTGCGCGACAACATCCTGTACGGCCGTCCCGACGCGGGCGAGGACGAGATGGTCGAGGCCGCACGCCAGGCGCGCGCGCACGAGTTCATCCTCGAGCTGACCGACGGCCAGGGCCGGCGCGGCTACGACGCCCACGTCGGTGAACGCGGGGTCAAGCTCTCCGGCGGGCAGCGCCAGCGCATCGCGATCGCGCGGGTACTGCTCAAGAACGCGCCGATCCTGGTGCTGGACGAGGCGACCTCGGCGCTGGATTCGGAAGTCGAGGCGGTGATCCAGGAAAACCTGTACCGGCTGATGGAAGGCAAGACCGTCATCGCCATCGCCCACCGCCTGTCCACCATCGCCGCCATGGACCGGCTGGTGGTCATGGACCAGGGCGCGATCGTCGAGCAGGGCGTGCACGGCGAGCTGGTCGCGGCCGGCGGGCTGTATGCCCAGCTGTGGGCGCGGCAATCCGGCGGCTTCATCGACAGCGGGGACACGCTCCCGGCAACGGGCCGCACGGAAGCCTGAGCAGGCGCGGCGCGGTCAGCGCCAGTCGGCGTCGCCGCTGGCGTCGTCGCGCTCGGGCTCCTCGCGGCGGGCCTGGCCGCCCTGCTCGCCTTCCTGCACCGGCGTCAGCGCACGCCGGCCCATGTGCTCGGGCTTGTCGGCGACCAGCAGCGCATCGAACTCCGACAGCGGGCTCTCGGTCGGGCAGATCGCATCGGGAAAGCCATAGTCCTTGCGCAGGTCCAGGCCGCAGGCGTTGAGCGTCTCCAGGTCGGCGTTGGCGGGCTTGCAGCTGGTGTCGAAGGCCCGCACGAACGCGTCGCGACGGGAAACGAAGTCCTCGCCGCACTGGCGCATCAGGCGCAGCCGGTCGAGGTCGTCCTGGGCCGGGTTGATGCCGTCCAGCCCGTACAGGGCGAGCTCGTCGCCGGTCAGCAGGCGCAGGTTGCGGTTGGGCACCGCCATCATCAGGTCCGCCACCGCGGTCGCGGCGCCGTTGCGTTCGAGGTAGTCGCGCACCCGGTCGTAGACCACGCGCAGTTCGCGGTTGAGTTCCAGGCGGGTGGACGCGGTCGAGCTCATGCGGATGATGCGGTGGATGCCGATCCGGCCGCTGACCATGCGCATGTCGCCGGCGGCGAGGATGAACACGCAGGCGCTGTGGCAGACCGCGTCCTCGCGCACCCAGACCGTCCAGCGCGATTCGGCGATGCGGTCGCCGGCGCGGATCGCATCCTCGACCATGCCGCCGCTCGAATCGATGTCGAGGACCCGCTTGCCGATGTCCAGCGTGTCGGCGACCTCGGTCACCCGCTGCATCAACGAGGCGAAGGCGGCGTTGATCTTGCCGGAATAGCGCAGCCGGACCACGCCGCGCTCGGCGCACTCGCCCAGCGCGGCGGTCACGGCCGCCTGGTCGAACGTCTCCAGGGACGCACCGTCGCCCTCGCGCACGTAGTCCAGTTCGCAGCTCACCGAGGCCACGCCCGGCGCGAGCTCCAGCGGGGACCAGTCGACGCCCTCGGGCTCGTCGGGTACCGGTTCGGAGACTTCGGCCTCGAGCGGCGGTTCGGCGCCATCCACCTGCACCGGCGCGGTGCTCACCGCGCCGCCCTCCTCCGGGCTGGCGACCTCCACGGTCGCGGCCTGGGTGTCGTCCTGCGCACGGCAGCCGAGCAACAGCAGGCTGGCCAGCAGGAGGATGGAAAAACGCTTGCACATGAACGCACGTCCGCGGGCGGGACAGCCGGCGGGCGTCACTGCCGCGCGACTGCAGGGGGGCGTGCCAGTGTAGGGCGCGGGCCGCCGGCGACCACAACGGCCGATGAACCCGCACGGCGCCCGTGGACCGCGGCGCGGTGCATGGCGATTGCGTGAGCGTCGTGTCGAAATCCGCGCCTGCGCTTCGTCGCTGCAGCACACGGGCGGATTGCCCGCCGTCCACCCGGCGGCCAGCGCCGCCCCAGCCAGGAGCGTCCCATGCCGTACATCGATGGTTTCGTGATCGCCGTTCCCACCGCCAACCGCCAGACCTTCCTCGAACACGCCCGCCGCTTCGACCCCTGCTTCATCGAATTCGGCGCGACCCGCGTGATCGAGGCCTGGGGCGACGACGTGCCCGCCGGCAAGGTCACCGACTTCGCGCGCGCCGTGAAGGCAGGCCCCGACGAGACGGTGGTGTTTTCCTGGATCGAGTGGCCGGACAAGGCCACCCGCGACGCCGGGATGAAGAAGATGATGGAAGACCCGCGCATGGATCCGTCCAACCCCATGCCCTTCGACGGCAAGCGCATGATCTTCGGCGGCTTCGACTGCCTGCTCGAACTCGGCAGCTGACCGCCGCGTCCGCGATGCGGATCAGGCCCCGCCGCACGGCGTGTCCTCCGCGTCGGGGGGGCTGTCCCGGCGGACGGCCACGGCAGGCACCGGTTGCCTGCCGCGGCCTCCTGCGGAAGACTGCAGGCCACACGTCTGCAGGGGGATGCCATGGGCCAGGCCACCGAGGAGTTCCGCCGCGTCTTCCTGCCGTACTGCATCGAGCGCGTGGAGGGGCATGGCCATGTCGTGCTCAACCGGCTGTACAAGCCGCTGGGCATGCGCACCGAGGCCCACGTCGACTACGCACCGCACGCGGTCCGGTTCGCCGCCCTCAGTCCGACCAAGGCCGAGCTGCTCAGCCACGCGCGCAGCCAGGACACCGACCGCATCCACCTGTATGCCGACGCCAGCGCGCCGACCAAGAGCCAGGCCGACTGGGACGCCTACCAGGGCCGCCTGCAGATACTGGCCGCGATGGAAATCGGATAGGACGCGCTGCGGGCTGCGGCGCAGGTGCCGGTCAGGTGACGCGGAACAGCGGCTGGCTGCTGCCGGCCATGGGCAGCGTTCGCGCAAGGTAGCGGCCGCGGGTATAGCCTGCATGCGGGCGGCGGCGGCGGCGGCTGCGGTGACCGTCGTATTCGGGGATGGCCGCGGGGAACGCCTGCGGCAGGCCGGACTGGAGGCGGGTGATGCTTACCGTCGGCGCGAACGCGGCGCGCGCATGGGACGGTCGGCGACGACGATGGCCGCGGGGAATCAGGGAAAGAAATGAACGCTTCAGGTAATTTTTGATTGCTTCCTCCATAAATTGAATAATTACAACGGGTTACGGCTGGAATTATAGCACAGACCGGGTTTCGCGGCCAGCGCGTGAACAGATGCACGCCCTGATGCGGATGCCGACGCAGTCCACACCTCTCCGTCCCGGGCCTCTCGCCCTGCCGCCGCCGTGCGCCCTCGCCGCTTGACCCAAGTCAGGGTGCCGGCCGGCCCGGCATCCCAGGATGGAGCCCTCCCCCACTGCCCTGGAGGTGTTGTCATGCACTTGAAACGGGTTCCGCTGGGTCTTGCGCTCGCACTGGCGATGACTGCCCTTGGATCAGGATGCGCGGGCGACGGCGAGGCGACGGCCGCGGCGACCGGCACCGACAGCGTGGCGGCCGCGCAGGTCGATGCGCACGCCGCGGACGACGCGCATGCACACGATGACCCGCATCACGGACAGGCTGGGATGGACTTCCCGGTGCCCGAGGGGCACACGCCCTGGACGCCGGACGCGCCGCTGATCGAGGGCATGTCGCGGGTCCGCGTCGCCATCGCCGGCGTCGAGGCGGATCCGGACCCGGCCACCGTCGTCGCCCGCGCCACCGATATCGATGCCGCCATCGAATACATGTTCGCCAACTGCAAGCTCGAAACCGAGCCGGATGTCGCCCTGCACGCGGTCTTGGCGCGGCTCATGGCCGGCAGCCAAGCCCTGCACGCGAACCCCGCCGATTCAGCGCCGGTTGCCGACATGCACGCGGCGGTCGGCAACTACGAGGCGCTGTTCGACGACCCGAACGGCTGAGCCGCAACCGCTGCGGCCATCTGCCGGGGGCCGGCTTGTGGGCCGGCCCGGGCACCGCCATCATGCCGGCTGCCCTGACAGGAGATCGGCGTGAGGCATCCGCGGCCCACTGCGGCCACGCAAGCGCGCGCCTGTCGCGCAGCATCGGCCAGGCGCCTGGCACCTCCACACGCACGTCCAGCGCCGGCACGCGACCTACCCGCCGCCCGCTGGGGCTGCGTGCTTGGCGCGCTGCTTGCACTCTCCGGCTGTGCCACGCGCGCACCGTCCACGCCGGCCCCGGACCCGCATGCGCTGCGCGCCGACGTCCAGCGGCGGATCCCGCCGACGGTGCCGGACCGCGACGGCTGGGCAAGCGACATCCAGGTCGCCTTCACCGCGCAGCGCATCGCGCCTGGCGTGGAGAACATCTGCGCGGTGCTGGCGGTGATCGAGCAGGAGTCGGGTTACAAGGCCGACCCGCCGGTCGCCGGCCTGCCCGGCATCGCCCGCGGCGAGATCGATCGCCGTGCCGCGGCGCTGCACATCCCGAAACTGCTGGTGGACGCGGCGCTCAAGCTGCCCTCCGGCGATGGCCGCAGCTACGGTGAGCGCCTGGCCCGCGTGCGCACCGAGCGCGAGCTCAGCGAACTCTACGAAGACCTGATCGGACGCGTGCCGATGGGCGAACGCCTGTTCGCCGGGCGCAATCCGGTGCAGACCGGGGGCGCGATGCAGGTGGGTATCCCGTTCGCCGAGGCCAATGCGGCCGGCTATCCGTGGCCGGTCGAAGCCTCGATCCGCAACGAGGTCTTCAGCCGGCGCGGCGGACTGTACTTCGGCATCGCGCACCTGCTCGGCTACGAAACGCCCTACGTGCGCAAGATCCATCGCTTCGCCGACTACAACGCCGGCCGCTATGCCAGCCGCAACGCCGCATTCCAGGCGGCCGCCAGCCGCGCCAGCGGCCTGCCGCTGGAACTCGACGGCGACCTGCTGGCCCCCGGCGCCCCGCTCGACCGGCCGGGACGCACCGAGGCTGCGGTGCGGGCGCTGGCTCCACAGCTGGGCATGGACGAACGCGCGATCCGCCGGGCGCTGGAGCGCGGCGACCGTCTCGACTTCAACGACACCGATCTGTTCCGCGGCGTGTTCGCCATCGCCGAAGCGCATGAAGGCTCGCCGCTGCCGCGCGCGCTCGTGCCGGGGATCCGCCTCGACAGTCCCAAGATCAGCCGCGAACTCACCACCGCCTGGTTCGCCGAACGCGTGGACGCGCGCTACCGGAACTGCCTGCAGCGATAGCCGGGCGTTGCGGCACCACGCAGGCGCGCGCGCCGGTGGCTGGGCGACTGTCGCACGCGCCCGGTCCGATCCATCGAACGCGGACGACGGCGACGCTCAGGTTTCGCCCATGTCGCGCCGCGGTCCGTCGCCGTTGCCGTGGCGGATGCGGCCCAGCCGCGGCAGCACGCCGACGACCAGCAGCGCCACCACGGTGGTGATCAGCGCCACCATCTCCTGGCCCATGCCGGCAGCCATGCCGATGGCGGCGGTCATCCACACGCCGGCGGCGGTGGTCAGGCCCTCGATCCGCTCTTCCTTGTCGAGCTTGAGGATCGCGCCCGCGCCGAGGAAGCCGATGCCCGAGACGATGCCCTGCATCACGCGGGTCACCTCGGCCGGATCGATGTCCGCCAGCAGCGGCGCCAGGACGAACAGCGCCGACCCGATCGAGACCAGGATATGGGTCTTGAGCCCGGCCGCGCGCCCCTTGGCCTCGCGTTCCCAGCCCACCAGCCCGCCCAGCACGGCGGCCACCGTCACGCGCACCATCAACACGGTCAGCGTGTCGACGTCGGGCAGCGCCAGCTCGCGCGCGATCGCATCGCCGATGTCTTCGAGCAGGGCCATGGCCAGCAATCTCCGGTAGTGGATCGGGACGGGCGCGCGCCAACCGCTGCGAAAGCCGCGCCTGCGGCCCGCACGCTAGTGCCTGGCGCGTGGGGTCGCGGTGAATGGGCGCGCCGCATGGCCGGCGGTCACTGCATCGGCAGCTTCAGCCCCTGCTCCCGCGCGCACTGCCTGGCGATCTCGTAGCCGGCATCGGCATGGCGCATCACCCCGGTGCCCGGATCGTTCCACAGCACGCGTTCGATGCGGCGGTCCGCCTCGACCGTACCGTCGCAGACGATCACCACGCCGCTGTGCTGCGAATAGCCCATGCCCACGCCGCCGCCGTGGTGCAGGCTCACCCAGGTCGCGCCGCCGGCGACGTTGAGCATGGCATTGAGCAGCGGCCAGTCGCTGACCGCGTCGCTGCCGTCGGCCATGGCTTCGGTTTCGCGGTTGGGCGAGGCCACGCTGCCGCTGTCGAGATGGTCGCGCCCGATCACCACCGGCGCCTTCAGTTCGCCGTTGCGCACCATCTCGTTGAAGGCCAGGCCGAGCTTGTGGCGCTGGCCCAGGCCCACCCAGCAGATGCGCGCGGGCAGGCCCTGGAAGCTGATGCGCTCGCGCGCCATGTCCAGCCAGTTGTGCAGGTGCGGATCGTCGGGGATCAGCTCCTTGACCCTGGCATCGGTGCGATGGATGTCCTCGGGATCGCCACTCAGGGCCACCCAGCGGAACGGCCCCACGCCGCGGCAGAACAGCGGACGCACGTAGGCCGGCACGAAGCCGGGGAAATCGAAGGCGTTGGCGCAGCCTTCGTCCTTCGCCATCTGGCGGATGTTGTTGCCGTAGTCCACGGTCGGGATGCCGGCCGCGTGGAAGGCGAGCATCGCCTCCACGTGCACGCGCATCGATTTCTTGGCCGCATCGCGCACCGTCTCGGGCTCGGACTTCTGCGCGTCCAGCCAGCGTTCCACCGTCCAGCCGACGGGCAGGTAGCCGTGCACCGGATCGTGGGCGCTGGTCTGGTCGGTGACGCAGTCCGGACGCACCCCACGCCGCACCAGCTCGGGCAGGATCTCGGCGGCGTTTCCGAGCAGCGCGATCGACCTGGCCTCGCCCGCGGCCGTGTGTTTCGCGATCCGCGCCAGCGCGTCGTCGATATCGGTTGCCTGCTCGTCGACGTAGCGCGTACGCAGGCGGAAGTCGATGGCCGCCTGCCGGCATTCGACGGTCAGCGAACAGGCGCCCGCCAGCGAGGCGGCCAGCGGCTGCGCGCCGCCCATGCCTCCCAGGCCCGCGGTGAGGATCCAGCGACCCTGCAAGCTGCCGCCGTAGTGCTGGCGGCCCATCTCCACGAAGGTCTCGTAGGTACCCTGCACGATGCCCTGGCTGCCGATGTAGATCCAGCTGCCGGCCGTCATCTGGCCGTACATCATCAGGCCCTTGCGGTCGAGTTCGTTGAAGTGTTCCCAGGTCGCCCAGTGCGGCACCAGGTTGGAGTTGGCGATAAGCACGCGCGGCGCGTCGGGGTGGGTGGGGAACACGCCCACCGGCTTGCCCGACTGCACCAGCAGGGTCTCGTCGTCGCCCAGCGTGCGCAGCGTGTCGAGGATCGCGTCGTAGCACGCCCAGTCGCGCGCGGCGCGGCCGATGCCGCCGTAGACCACCAGGTCCTGCGGGCGTTCAGCCACGTCCGGGTCGAGGTTGTTCTGCAGCATCCGGAACGGCGCCTCGGTGAGCCAGCTGCGGCAGGTCAGGCTGTTTCCACGGGGCGCGCGGACGCTGCGGGATGGATCGTGGCGGGGGTCGTTCATGCAGGGAATTCCGGTGTGGAGCGCAGCCTGGAAGTGTGCGCCGCGGGCATGCCCTCCGCCACCGTCCGCGGCTGCGCGACCGGCCCGATCGCGGCCCTCGCGGCGCCGGTTCGCGACATCGGCCGCGCCGGGTATACGCTGTATACATGAGCCGCCCCGATACCGCGCGCCGCATCCTCGCCGTTGCCCGCACCCTGTTCGAACGCGAAGGCCCGGCCGCGGTCAGCATGCGACGCGTGGCCGACGCGGTGGGGATCACGCCGATGGCGATCTACCGCCACTTCCCCAATCGCGACGCGCTGCTCAAGCGCATCAGCGAGGACAGCTTCAGCGAGATCGCCCGCCACTGGGACGCGCGCAAGTCCGGCGGCGATCCCATCGCGCAGCTGCTGGCCATCCAGATGATCTACCTGGACTACGCGCTGGCGCATCCGCATCTGTTCGACCACGCCTTCTCGGTGCCGCGCGAGGATGCGCGGCGCTTTCCCGAGGACTTCCGCGCGCGCCGTTCGCCGACGTTCAACGTGGTGCACGACGCGGTGATCGAGGCGCAGCAGGCCGGCGCTTTGCGCGGCGGCGACGCCTGGGACATCGCGATGACGCTGTGGGCGCATTCGCACGGGCTGGTCGCCCTGTACCGCGCCGGCCGCTTCAGCTACGACGACCGACGCTTCCAGGCGTTCTACAGGGCCTCGCTGGGAAGGCTGCTCGACGGACTCAGGTGCTGATCGCACGCACTGGCCCAACGTCTTCGCCGCTCGCTGCCGTGCGCGCCTACCGCCCCTGGGGGCGACGCGCTGGGCCCGGCGTGCCTGCTGCCGGCGTTGCTGCTCGCGCTGCCCGCCTTGCGCGGCCGGCGCGACCGAAGCCTGGAACGAAAACGCCCGGCGCAGGCCGGGCGTGTCGTGGCGGAGATGGCGGGTCGCTCAGAAGATCGACGGATCCAGGCGGCGCAGTGCGTCGCGCACGTCGGCCGAACCGGTCCGCTCGATGTCCTCGCGGGTGTAGACCCGGCCGGCGGCGTTGACGCATTCCTCTTCCGACTTCTTCGAGCGGTTGCGCGTGGCCACTACGCGCGAGCCGGTTTCGCGGATGCAGAAGCGGTCCTCGGGATCGCCCTTCTTCTTCGACGCGGCCGCGGCCTCCTCGGGCTCATCCTCCTGCGCCAGCGCGGTGGCGGGAACGGCGACGGCGAACGCGGCGCCGGCGAGCAGCGCGGCCAACAGGCGACAGGTCATGGGGCACCTCCAAAGCGGATTCCGGCCGGACGGCCGCTCACCAACATAGGGCAGCGCGGCGCACATGCAACGCCACGCGCGCGGCGGATTCAGACGGGCGTCAGCGTGGCGCGGTGCGCAACCGCTGCCGGCAAGTCCTCGCGCTGTCACATTCTTTCCTAGAATGGCCGGATGACCCGCATCCGCTGTTTCCTGCTTCCGCTGCTCCTGCTGCTGTCGGCCTGCTCCAGCCTGCCCTCGACAGGGGATCGCGCCGACACCGCCCCCACCACCGTGCTGCTGGTGTCCCTGGACGGGGTCCACCCCGGCTTCCTCGGCCGCGGCGATACGCCGAACCTCGACCGCCTGGCCGCCGACGGCGTGCGCGCGCAGTGGATGACACCGTCCTATCCGACCCTGACCTTCCCCAACCACTACACCATCGTCACCGGGCTGCGTCCCGACCACCACGGCATCGTCCACAACACCATGCGCGACGAGACGCTGGGCGGCTTCGCCCTGAAGGATCGCGATGCGGTGGGCAACGCCGGCTGGTGGGGCGGCGAGCCGCTGTGGGTGTCGGCGGAGAAGGCCGGTCTGCCGACCGCCACGCTGTCGTGGCCGGGGAGCGAGGCGGCGGTCGCCGGCGTGCGGCCGCGGCGCTGGCATGCCTACGACGAGACGCGGACGATCGCCACGCGCGTCGACACCGTCGCCGGCTGGCTGGCCGAACCCGACACCACGCGGCCGCGCCTGGTCACGCTGTACTTCGAGCACCCCGATTCGGCCGCGCATGCGCACGGTCCGCGCTCGCCGCAGCTGCGCGCCGCCATGCGCCAGGTCGATGCCGCGATCGGCGACCTGCTGGGCCGGCTCGAACGCGACGGCACCCGCGCGCGCACCGACATCGTCATCGTGTCCGACCACGGCATGGCCGAGGTGGCGGACGGCCAGGTGGTCGTGATCGAGGACATGGCCGATCCGGGCGACGCGGAAATGGTGACGGCTGGCCAGGTCGTCGGCTTCCGCCCGCTGCCCGGGCGCGAGGCGGCCGCCGAACGCCAGCTGCTGGGGCGCCACGACCGCTACGCATGCTGGCGCCGGCACGAGCTGCCCGCGCGCTGGCACTACGGCACGCACCCGCGGATTCCGCCGATCGTCTGCCAGATGGAGACGGGCTGGGACGCGCTGCCGCGCGAGTGGCTGGCACGGCGTCCCTCCGGCACGCGCGGCTCGCATGGCTTCGATCCGGCGGCGCCGGAGATGCGCGCGGTGTTCATCGCCAATGGGCCGTCGTTCCGCAGCGGTGCGGTGCTGCCGGCATTCGACAACGTGGACGTGTATCCGCTGCTCGCACGGCTGGTCGGCATCGCGCCGGTCGCCCACGACGGCAGCGCCGATGCGCTGCTGCCGGCACTGCGCGACGAGGTGCGGGCGCCGTAACGGGCGTACGCAGGGTGTTCCGGGGCGGCCTGCGCTCCCGCCCGAAGAACCGCGTCGCCGCGGCCGGCGCGACCTGCCGGCTTGCCGACGGCGTCGCGCATTGATGTCCGGAAACGGCCAGTCGGCGTCGGGGTGCGGCGCTAGACTGCCCCCATGCCCGGTACCCCCCTGCCCGATCCCGCCATCTGCGAACAGGCACGCCTCAGCCGCGATGCCCGCTTCGACGGCCTGTTCTTCACCGCGGTGTCCAGCACCGGGATCTACTGCCGGCCGACCTGCCCGGCCCCGCCGGCCAGGTCGCGCAACGTGCGCTATTACGCCAACGCCGCGGCCGCCGAAGCGGCAGGCTTCCGTCCCTGCCTGCGCTGCCGGCCGGAACTGTCGCCTGCCGACGGCAGCTGGCGCCGCGGCGACGGCGCGCTGGCGCGCGCGCTCAAGCTGATCGACGAGGGGTTCCTGGCGGAAGCCCCGCTGGCGACCCTGGCCGAGCGCGTGCACCTGGGCGAACGCCAGCTGCGTCGCCTGTTCACCGCACGCCTGGGCGCGCCGCCGATCGGCGTGCACGGCACCCGCCGCCTGCTGTTCGCCAAGCAGCTGCTGACCGAGACCGCGCTGCCGGTCACCGAGGTCGCGCTGGCGGCCGGCTTCGGCAGCCTGCGCCGCTTCAACACCTGTTTCCGCGAAGCCTACGGGTTGGCGCCGCGCGCGCTGCGGCAGCGTCCCGGCGCGGGGCAGGATGACGTGCTGGCGCTGCGCCTGAACTACCGGCCGCCCTACGATTTCGCAGCCATGCTCGACTTCCTGCGCGGGCGCGCATTGCCCGGCGTGGAGGAGGTCGATGCCACGACCTACCGGCGCGTGCTGGGCGACGCCGCGGCGCCGGGTTGGCTGCGGGTCGGCCCCTGGCCACGCAGCGGCGGCGGCGACGGCCATGCGCTGAAGCTCGAACTGCACGGCTGCCCGCCGTCGCGGCTGCTGCCGGTGGTCGAACGCGTGCGCCGGATGTTCGACCTGGACGCCGATCCGCAGGCCATCGCCGGCGTGCTCTCCACCGACGCGCAGCTGCGCCTGCTGCTGCACACGCGGCCGGGACTGCGCCTGCCCAGCGGCTGGGACGGGTTCGAGATCGCGGTGCGCGCGGTTATCGGCCAGCAGGTCAGCGTCACCGCGGCGCGCACCATCACCGCGCGCCTCGCCCAGCGCCACGGCACGCCCCTGCCGGACGGCGTCGCGAGTGCGGGCCTGCGCCTGCTGTTTCCAGGGCCGGAGCAGCTGGCCGACGCCGACCTGTCGGGCATCGGCCTGCCGACCGCACGCGCGGCCACGGTGCGCGCGATCGCGCAGGCGCTGGTCGAAGGCCGCGTCGATTTCGATGCCGGGCACGCGCTCGAGGACTTCGTCGCGCGTTGGACTGCCCTGCCCGGCATCGGGCCGTGGACGGCGCACTACATCGCGATGCGCGCGCTGGGCCACCCGGACGCCTTTCCCGCCGGCGACCTGGTCGTGCAGAAGCACCTGGCCGGCGACGCGGCCGGCAGCCCGCGCCTGCGCGCGGCGACCCTTTCGCGGCGCGCCGAGGACTGGCGCCCCTGGCGCGCCTACGCCGTCATCCACGTCTGGCGCGAGGCCGCGCTGGCGCAGCAGGCGGCCACCACCAGCCGCGCCACGGGCGCACGGAGGAAAGCGGCATGAACGTCCTGACCACCACCATCGACAGCCCGGTCGGCCCCCTGTTCCTGGCCGCCGACGCTCAGGGGCTGCGCGCGATCGAGTTCCGCGACAACCGCCACCCGGTCCGCCGCGGCGACGGCTGGCGCGAAGGCGACAGCCCGCTGCTGCGGCAGGCACGCGCGCAGCTCGGGGAGTATTTCGCCGGCCGCCGGCGCGGGTTCGACCTGCCGCTGGCGCCGCAGGGCACGCCGTTCCAGCAGTCGGTGTGGATGGCGCTGGCGACGATCCCCTACGGCCAGACCACCAGCTACGCCGGCCTGGCGGCGCGCGTCGGGCGGCCGACGGCAATGCGCGCGGTGGGCGCGGCCAATGGCCGCAACCCCCTGCCGATCGTGCTGCCCTGCCATCGCGTGATCGGCGCCGATGGCTCGCTCACCGGCTTCGGCGGCGGGCTGCCGACCAAGCAGTTCCTGCTCAAGCTCGAGGGCGCGCTGCCTGCCGGGTTCGACCTGTTCCCGCAGCCCTCGGCCATGCCGGTCCAGGCAGCGCCGGGCTAGGCCTGGGTCAGCCGCGCGGCGATCGCGCGGCGCAGCGGCGGCACGCGGTTGGACAGGCGCAGGATCGCATCGCGCACGCCGCGCACCGGCACGCGATCGTCGGTGAACACGCGCACGACCAGGCGGGTGGCGGCGTACATCGGCCAGGCGGCCAGCTGGTGGCGGCGCCCGTATCGCGCCAGCACCGCGGGCGAGCCGATATCCTCGCCGCGCCGATGTGCCTGCAGCACCACGCTGGCCAGCGTGTCCTGCCCCTGCAGCCCGAGGTTGAAGCCATGCGCGGTGACCGGATGCATGCCCACTGCCGCGTCGCCCACCAGCGCCGCGCGTGGCGCGGTGAAGCGGTCGGCGAAGACCGAGACCAGGGGATAGACGTGGCGCGTGCCGATCGGGCGCATGGCGCCCAGCCGGCCGCGGAAGCGCCGCGCCAGGTCGGCGCCGAAGGCCGCATCGTCCATCGCCTCGACCTTCGACATGTCCTGCGGCGCGAGGGTCAGCACCACCGAGGCAAGATCGCCGTTGAGCGGCAGCAGCGCCAGGGTCTGGCCGTAGCCGAACCATTCCCAGGCCACGTGCCGGTGCGGCCGTTCGATCGCGACGCGGGCCACCAGCATGCGCTTGCCGTGATCGTAGGAACGCGCGCCGATGCCCAGCATCCGCCGCACCTGCGAGAAGCGGCTGTCGGCCGCCACCAGCAGGCGTGCACGGATGGTCTGCCCGTCCTCCAGGGTCAGCGCGACGGTGTCGCCCTCGCGCGCGGCGGCGGTCACGCCCTGCCCCGTGAGCAGCTGCGTGCCGGGCTGCTGCGCGACCAGCGCATAGGCGGCGCTGCGGATGCGGTGGTTGGGCACCAGCCAGCCCAGCTGGGGACTGCAGCCATCGTCCGCGCTCACCCGCAGGCCGGTCTCGGCCTCGCCGTTGAGCACCCTGGCGTCGCGAAGTTCGGACACGTCGTCCGCATCGAAGCCTGCCCACAGCCCGAGCCGGACGAGGATCGCGCGCGAGGCGTGGGTGAGCGCGATCTCGCGGCCATCGAAGGCGGGCTCGGCGATCTGCGCCAACGGCTGCTTCTCGATGATCGCGACCGACAGGCCACTGCCCGCCAGCGAGCGCGCGAAGCACAGGCCCGCCGGGCCCGCACCGACGATGGCGATGTCGACGTTCATGCTGTCCTGCTCCATGCGGCGAGGCCGGCAAGCCTGCCGCGCCATGGCCCGCCCCTGCATTGATCCAGGTCATGCGCCGCCGCGCACGCCCGGGCATGCGCCCGGTCCGCGCGACTCAGTCGCGCAGCAGTTTGCGCAGCGCGTCCGCGTAGCGCGCCGCGATCGTCCCGCGCTGCGGATGGCGTCCCTCCGCGACCAGCTGGCGGCCACCAACGTGTACCTCACGCACCAGCGGCCGGTTGCCGCTGAAGATCCAGCGTTCGGCCACGTCGTCGGCGCTGGCGGCGGCGAGCACCGGCGCATCGGCATCGAGCACGAGGCTGTCGTCGACGCCATCGAAGCCGGTGGCCTGCGCCGCGCTGGCCAGCGCGCCCCACAGCAGGGTCGCACCCACGCCGGGCGATCCAGGGCCGATGGCGATGTTGCGACGACGCGTGCCCAGCCGCTGGCCGTACTCGAGCCAGCGCAGCTCCTCCACCGGCGACACCGAGATATGCGAGTCCGAGCCGATGCCCCAGGCACCGCCGGCGTCGAGATGGTCGCGCAGGCGGAACAGTCCATCGCCGAGGTTGGCCTCGGTGGTCGGGCAGATCGCCACCGTCGCGCCGGAGCGCGCGATCCCCTGCACCTCGCCGTCGTTGAGGTGGGTCGCGTGCACCAGGGTCCAGCGCGGGTCGAGGTCGGCGTTGCGCAGTAGCCATTCGACGGGACGCAGGTCGCGCACCGCCAGGCAGTCCTGGACCTCGCCCACCTGCTCGGCGATGTGGATGTGGATGCGGGCCTCCGCCGGCAGCGCATCGAGCACGCTGCGCATGGCCACGGCCGGCACCGCGCGCAGGCTGTGCAGCGCGCAGCCCACACGCAGCATGTCGTCCTGACGCGCATGCAGGGCATGGAACAGGCGCAGGTAACCCTCGACGTCGTGCCCGAAGCGGCGCTGGCGCGGGTTGAGCTCGCGCCCGTCGAAGCCGCCGGTCATGTACAGCACCGGCAGCAGGGTCAGGCGGATCCCGGCCTCGCGCGCCGCCGCGACTAGCGCATCGGACATCGCCGTGGGCGTGGCATAGGCGCTGCCGTCCGGCGCGTGGTGCAGGTAGTGGAACTCGCACACCGTGGTGTAGCCGGCTTCGAGCATCTCCACGTACAGCTGTGTGGCCACCGCGTGCAGCGTGTCGGGATCGAAGCGCGCGGCCATGCGGTACATGGTGTCGCGCCAGGTCCAGAACGAATCGGACGGATGCGTCTGACGCTCCGCCAGCCCCGCCATCGAGCGCTGGAAGGCATGCGAATGCAGGTTGGCGATGCCGGGCAGGCGCCAGCCAGCGGCAACGGACTGGATCGGCAGCGGGGACAGGCTGGACATCGGCGGGCGGCAGGCGGCGGGAGTGGGTTAGGCTACCGTGCTGGCGTGTTCCTTTCACTGGCGGTGCGATGCTGCAAAGTCTGGCGGTTCTCGGCGTGGCGTTGCTGGCAGCGGTCCTGGTGCTGCTCAAGGGACGCGATCGCCTGCGCACGCCCGGGGCCAGGCGCAGCCGGCGCGATACGGGCGCCGCCAGCGGCAGCCAGGCACGCAGCGATGAAGCGAGCGGCGATGGCGATGGCGGAGGCGGCGGTGACTGAGGCCTGGGACGGCGTCCTGGTCGGCGCCAGCCTTGCAACGCTGCAGGGCGATGCGGGATACGGGACGATCGAGGACGGTGCGCTGGGATGGCGCGAGGGCCGGATCGTGTTCGCCGGTCGCCGCGCCGAGCTGCCGGGCGAGCCGGAACGGCTGGCCGATTGCGTGATCGAGGCTGGCGGCGGCTGGATCACGCCCGGACTGGTGGATTGCCATACCCACCTGGTGTTCGCCGGCGACCGCGCCGCCGAATTCGAGCAGCGCCTGCAGGGTGCCAGCTACGAGGAGATCGCGCGCAGCGGTGGCGGCATCGTCTCCACCGTGCGCGCCACGCGCGCCGCCGACGAGGACACGCTGCTGGCGCAGTCGCTGCCGCGCGCGCGCGCGCTGCTGGGCGACGGCGCGACCACGCTCGAGATCAAGTCCGGCTACGGCCTGGACCTGGACGGCGAGCGCCGGATGCTGCGCGTCGCGCGGCGCATCGGCCAGTCGCTGGGCGTCGAGGTGCGCACCACCTTCCTCGGCGCGCACGCGCTGCCGCCCGGGTTCGCCGGTCGCGCCGACGACTATATCGAAGCGGTCTGCGACTGGCTGCCGCGCCTGCATGGCGAAGGGCTGGTCGACGCGGTCGACGCCTTCGCCGAGCGCATCGGCTTCAGCGCCGCGCAGACCCGGCGCGTGTTCGAAGCGGCGCGCGCGCTCGGCCTGCCGGTGAAGCTGCATGCCGACCAGCTCAGCGACGGCGGCGGCGCGGCGCTGGTCGCGGAATTCGGCGGTCTCTCGGCCGACCACGTCGAGCACACCTCGGCCGCCGGCGTGGCGGCGATGGCGCGCACCGGCACCGTCGCGGTGCTGCTGCCCGGCGCGTTCCACGTGCTGCGCGAGACCCGGCTGCCGCCCATCGCGGAGTTCCGCGCGCAGGGCGTGCCGATGGCGGTCGCCACCGACTGCAATCCCGGCACCTCGCCCCTGCTTTCGCTGCGCCAGGCCATGCAGCTGGCGTGCACCCACTTCCGCCTCACCCCCGAGGAAGCGCTGCGCGGCGCCACGGTCAACGGCGCGCGTGCGCTGGGCCTGGACGATCGCGGCGTGCTGCGCGCCGGCCTGCGCGCGGACTTCATCCTTTGGGACATCGCCCGTCCGGCGGAGCTGTGCTACTGGCTGGGCGGCCCGCTGACGCGCGCCGTCTACGCGGGCGGACATCGACTTTGCTGACACTCCGGAGACCACGCATGGTCCTGCGCACCACCCTCGCCTGCGCGCTCGCGCTGTCCTGCCCGGCCGCCTTCGCCGCCGAGCCCGCCACGCCGCGCGCGACCGCGCTGGCGCAGGACGCGATCATCGTCGACACCCACATCGATGCGCCCGGGATCCTCGCCGAGACCTGGGCCGACCTGGGCCAGGACGCGCCCGACCGCGAGTTCGACTGGCCGCGTGCGCGCCAGGGCGGGCTGGATATCGCCTTCATGTCGATCTACACCTCCGCGAGCGAGGACCGCGAGGGACGCGCGCGGCAGCTGGCGCATGCGCAGATCGATTCGATCGAGGCCCTGGTCCAGCGCCATCCCGACCGCTTCGCGATCCTGACCTCGCCGGCCGACGTGGAACGGCTGCGCGCCGGCGGGCGCGTGCTGCTGCCGCTGGGCATGGAGAACGGCGCGCCGCTGGGCGACGACATCTCGCAGCTGCAGCGCTTCTTCGAGCGCGGCATCCGCTACATCACCCTGGCGCACAGCGCCTCCAACCGCCTGGCCGATTCCTCCTACGGCCTCGAGCGCCCGCTGGGCGGCTTGAGTCCGTTCGGGCGCGAGGTCGTCGCGGAGATGAACCGGCTCGGCATCATGGTCGACGTCTCGCACGTGTCCGATGCCGCGGCCGCGCAGGCGATCGAGTTGAGCAAGGTGCCGGTGATCGCCAGCCATTCGGCGTTCCGGCACTTCACCCCGGGCTTCGAACGCAACATCAGCGATGCGCTGGCGCGCGCGATCGCCGAGCGCGGCGGCGTGGTGCAGGTGCCGTTCGGGACCGCCTTCGTCAACGCGCAGGCGGCGGCCGACATGCAGGCGCGGTTCCGGGCGCGCGCCGCCTTCGATGCGCGCAACGCGGAACTGGCCGCGGCCGGGCAGCCCACGCAGGACGCGGCAAGCTTCGAGGCGGACTGGGATCGCGAGCACCCGACGCCCTCGACGCCGCTGTCGGCCGTGCTCGACCAGATCGACCACGGCGTGCGCCTGCTGGGCGTGGACCACGTGGGCATCGGCTCGGACTTCGACGGCGTCGGCGGCGAACTGGCCGATGGCCTGCACTCCGTGGCCGACTTCCCCAACCTGGTCGAAGGCCTGCTGGCGCGCGGGTACGGCGAGGACGACATCCGCAAGATCCTCGGCGGCAACCTGCTGCGGGTCTGGCGCGAGGTCGAAGCCGGCGCGCAGCGCCACTGAGCCCGGACGCGCCGTCCACGGCCGCACCGGCACTGCGCATCCGCGCGGGTGCAGGAGGCGCCGAGACACGCCCACAACGAAAAAGCCCCGCGAGGCGGGGCTTCTTCGATCACGCGACGGAAAGGCTCATTCGCCCTTCGCGACCACCTTCTTCACCGCCTTGCGGGCGGGAGCTTTGGTCGCGGTCTTCGCGGTCTTCGCCACCGGCGCGGCTGCGCTGCCCTTGGCCTTGGCCACGGCCTTGGGGCGCGCGTTGCCGTAGCTGGAGGAATAGCGCTTGCCCTTGGCGGTCTTGCGGTCGCCCTTGCCCATCGTGTTGCTCCTGAATCTGGAAAATCGGCGCGGGGTGTCCGGCCGCCGCGCGGTCGCGCGAGGGGGCGCAGTCTACCACGCAGCTTGGCGGCACATGCCGCCGCCGCTCAGTGCGCGCAGCTGGCGTCGTGCACGTGGCTGTGGTTGAGGCGCAGGTTGACCAGGTGCCCGACCGCGACCAGGGTGCCGCCGAGGGTCATCGCCACCGCGTGCGGCACCACCGACTCGTGCAGCGGCGCATAGAGCACACCCGTCCACAGCACGGCCAGGCCCGGCAGCAGCAGCCCCAGCGCGCGCAGCGCGCGATGCCGGCGGTAGCCCCAGACCAGGCTGAAGGCGCCCAGCAGGCTGGCGAACACCACGAAGCCGAACTCCAGGCTGTCGCCCAGCCAGACCGCGACGCCCAGCGACGGCAGGGCCGCGAGCAGCAAGGGCAGCAGCGCGCAGTGGGCGGCGCAGGCCAGCGAACCGGCGGCGCCGAAACGGTCGAGCAGGTGGTGCCGTTCTCGTGGGGTCATGACGTTCGGGAGGTTGACAGGTGGGCGATGGCCGATACGTAATAGTATAACATCACCACTCCACGGACCAGCCCCGCCCCATGTCGTCCCCCGCCCCCATCCCCCGGCGTCTCGCCTCCGCCCTCGCCCTTGCCCTGTGCACCCTGCCCGCGCTCGCCGCCCAGGATGATCCGCGCCACGCCGAAATCAAGGACCTGGACGAGGTCATGGTACGCGCCACGCCCCTTCCGCAGACCGCCGAGTCGCTGACCAGGCCGGTGGAAGTGCTGGCCGGCAGCCGCCTCGACGAAGTCCGCGCCGCCACCCTGGGCGAGACGGTCAATCGCCTGCCCGGCGTGCAGTCCTCGTACTTCGGTCCCGGCGTCGGCCGGCCGATCATCCGCGGACTGGACGGCGCGCGCGTGCAGGTGCTGAGCGACGGCCTGGCCGCGGGCGACGTCTCCACCGTGAGCGTCGACCACGCGGTGTCGATCGAACCCTTCCTCGCCGACCAGGTGGAGGTACTGAAGGGCCCGTCCACGCTGCTGTACGGCAGCGGCGCGATCGGCGGTGCGGTCAACGTGGTCGAAGGCCGCATCCCCGAGCAGGCGACCGCGACGCCCCTGCAGGGCCGCGCCGAACTGCGCGCGGCCAGCGGCAACGACGAACGCACCGGCATGCTGCGTCTGGACGGCACCTCGTCCTCCGGCAACCTGGTCTTCCATGTCGACGCGCTGCACCGCGAGACCGGCGACTACGACATCCCCGGCCATGCCGGGATCGAAGCGCCGCACGACGACGACCACGGCGACGACCACGACGAGGGCGACCACGACGCGGACGCCGGCGGCACCCTGGCCAACAGCGCGATGCGCACCGACAGCGCCGCATTCGGCCTGTCCTGGATCGGCGAGCGCGGTTTCCTCGGCGTCGGCAGCAGCCTGTACAACAGCCGCTACGGCGTGCCCGGCCATGCCCATGACGAGCACGCGCACGGCGACGAGGACGAGGACCACGGCGAGGAAGACCACGGCGACGAGGACGGCCACGAGGACACGGTCCACATCGTCATGGACCAGCGCCGCCACGAGCTGCGCGCCGGCCTGGATGCGCTGGGCGCGTTCGACACCCTGCGGGTGAAACTGGCCAACACCAGCTACACGCACACCGAATACGAAGGCCGGGCGGTAGGCACGGTGTTCGACAACGACAGCACCGAGCTGCGGGCCGAACTGGTGCATCGAGACTGGGCCGGCTGGGACGGCGCGTTCGGCCTGCAGGGCTCGCGCCGCGACTTCCGCGCGGTCGGCGACGAAGCCTTCGTCCCGGATTCGCGCTCGCGCGACGTCGGCCTGTTCTGGATCGGCCAACGCACGTTCGACACGCTGGACCTGGAGATCGGCGCGCGCCACGACCGCAACCGGATCGACGTGGACGCGGCGACGGCGATCGGCCCGTCCCGCGATTTCGACGCCACCAGCCTCTCGGCCGCGGCGCGCTGGCATTTCGGCGAGGACCTGCACCTGTCCTTCGGCCTCGACCGCGCGCAGCGCTCGCCCACCGCGGAGGAGCTGTATTCCAACGGCCTGCACGTGGCCACCCGCAGCCACGAGTTCGGCAATTCGCAGCTGCGCCACGAGACCGCCAACCGGGTCGAGCTGGGCCTGCACTGGCACCGTGGCCCGCTGACCCTGGGCGCTTCGCTGTACGCGCTGGACTACCGCGACTTCATCTACCTGGCCGACACCGGCATCGAGGACGGGGGCGTCACCGCCCGCCTCTGGAACCAGGCCGACTCACGCTTCACCGGCGGCGAACTCGACCTGCGCTGGACCGTGCTCGACAACGACAGCGGCCGCTGGACCCTGCGCGGATTCGGCGACGTGGTGCGCGGCCGCCTCACCGGCGAGGGCACGCAGGAAGTGGCGTTCGCGGTGCCGCATGGCGACCACGCCCACCACTACACGGCGGAACTTCCCCTGTCGGGCGACCTGCCGCGGATCGCGCCCTGGCGCGCGGGCGCGGAACTGCGCTGGGAGGGCGGCGCCTGGCGCGCGGGACTCGGCGCGATCCGCCATGCGCGCCAGGATCGCGTCGCCGCCCACGAAACGGCGACGCCGGGTTACACCCTGGTCAACGCCAACCTGGCCTGGCACCACGACACCGCCAGCGGCCAGGCGCTGGAGCTGTTCGTCGACGGAACCAACCTGCTCGACGAGGAAGCCAGGCCGCACACCTCGTTCCTCAAGGACCTGGCGCCGCTGCCGGGGCGCAGCGTGGCGGCGGGCGTGCGCCTGTTCTTCTGAGCCGCGGCGCTCGCGAAGGACATCAGGCGCGGCGGAACCATCGAGTGTCCGCCGCGCCTGCCCACGATGCCTTGATCCGGCGCAATGCCCGCCGCGCGGCCACGTCGCAGACTGGCCGCGTCTCGACACAGCGGGGAATCCGGAGATGCATCCGATACTGCGGGAAATGCTGACAGAACCGGTCGGCTGGCTGACCATCGCCGGCGGACTGATCATCCTGGGCATGCCCCTGGCCACGGCCCTGTTCATCCGGCGGCGCATGCGCGACGAAGCGGCCGACGACAGGCGCAAGGGCGACTAGCGACGGTCTTCGGCACCGCATCCGGCGTCGGCACACCGAGGAAAAAAGCCTCGTCAGCCGGTCTCGCCGTCCAGCTGCGCGCACTGTGCGCACAGTCCGTGCACTTCCAGCGTCTGCGCCTGCGGCACGAAGCCCAGCGCACGCGCGCGCTCGTCGAGCGAGGCGACGACGTCCGCGTCCTCGAGTTCCACGGCGTTGTGGCAGCGGTTGCAGATCAGGAACGGCACCGAATGCTGATCGC
The DNA here is from genome assembly GCA_023395465.1 of Pseudomonadota bacterium. Lineage (GTDB taxonomy): Bacteria > Pseudomonadota > Gammaproteobacteria > Xanthomonadales > Xanthomonadaceae > Luteimonas. The sequence goes on along the minus strand of JAEWZE010000198.1, from coordinate 5,238 downwards.
TGTCGGGATGGTGGCAGGCGACGAAGGCATTGACCGACTGCAGCTTGTGGATGAAGCCGTTGGCGAGCAGGAAATCCAGCGCCCGGTACACCGTCGGCGGCGCATCGGCACCGGCGCCCTCGCCCGAACGCACCATGTCGAGCAGGTCGTAGGCCTTGACCGGGCGGCCGGCGCCGGCGATCAGCCGCAACACCCGCGCGCGGATCGGGGTCAGTCGCAGCCCGCGTTCCTGGCAGGCGAGTTCGACCGCGCGCACGAACGCCTGCGCGTCATGCACGTGGTGGTGCGGATCGATGCAGTCGTGCCCGGGGTCGTGCCTGGCCATGAGCGGATGATGGCGTCGCGGCGCCGGGTTCTCAACCGCCGACCGGGACCCGCGCGATCGCGGCCTCGATGCGGCGCAGCGCTTCCTCGCGTCCGGCCAGGTAGACCGTGTGCGCGATGTCGGGGCTGACCTGGGTGCCGGTGATCGCCACCCGCAGCGGCTGCGCGACCTTGCCCATGCCCAGGCCCAGGGCCTCGGCAGTCGCGTGCAGGGCTTCGCCGATGGCCTCGACCGTCCACGCCGGCAACGCGGCGATGCGCGCCTGCGCATCGCGCAGGGGCGCGTCCGCGCCCGCCTTGAGGTGCTTGGCCACGGCCGCATCGTCGTAGTGCTCCAGCGGCAGGAACCACACCGCGGCGCGCTCGGCCATCTCGCGCAGGGTCTGCACGCGATCGCGCATCGCAACCACGATGTCGGCCGGCGCCGGGCCACGGGCCAGATCGAAGCCGCACTGCTGCAGGTGCCACTGCAGGTGCGCCGCGACCTGGGCCGGGTCGTCGTTTTTCAGGTACTGCTGGTTGAGCCAGCCCAGCTTGGCCGGATCCAGGCGCGCGGCCTTGGCGTTGACGTCCTTGAGTTCGAACAGCTGCTGCATCTGCGCGATCGAGAAGATCTCCTGGTCGCCATGCGACCAGCCCAGCCGCACCAGGTAGTTCAGCAACGCATGCGGCAGGTAGCCGGCGTCGCGGTACTGCATCACGTCGGCCGCGCCGGTGCGCTTGGACAGCTTGGCGCCGTGCTCGTCGAGGATCATCGGCAGGTGCGAGAACGCCGGCACCGGCGCGCCCAGCGCCTGGTACAGGTTGATCTGGCGCGGGGTGTTGTTGACATGGTCGTCGCCGCGCACCACGTCGGTGATGCGCATGTCGATGTCGTCCACCACCACCGCGAAGTTGTAGGTGGCGTAGCCGTCGGGGCGGAAGATCACCAGGTCGTCGAGTTCGCTGTTGGCGATCTCGATGCGGCCCTTGACCTTGTCATCCCACGCGACCACGCCCTCGAGCGGGTTGCGGAAGCGGATCACGCGGTTGGGATCGTCGCGGCGCGCGGCGTGGTATTCGGCCGATTCCCGGCGATCGCGCCAGACACCGCTGTAGCGCGGCTTGGCGCCGGCGGCCATCGCCGCTTCGCGCATCGCGTCGAGCTCTTCCTTCGACTCGTAGGCGTAGTAGGCCTTGCCCTGCGCCACCAGCTGTTCGGCCACCTCGCGATAGCGGTCCAGGCGCTGGGTCTGGTAGATCGGGCCTTCGTCGTACTCCAGGCCCAGCCAGGCCATGGCGTCGAGAATCGCGTCGATCGCGCCCTGGGTGCTGCGCTCGCGATCGGTGTCCTCGATGCGCAGGATGAACTCGCCGCCGCGATGGCGCGACTCCAGCCAGCAGTACAGCGCGGTGCGCGCGCCGCCGATGTGCAGGTAGCCGGTGGGACTGGGGGCGAAGCGGGTGCGGCAGGTCATGGCGAACGGAGCGTGTGCGGAAGCCGGGCATTGTAGCTTGCGCACCTCGCGCCACCGCGCCCCGGCCGTGACGGGAGGCCGGGACGCCGCCCTACAATGCCGCATGGCCACGCTCTTCATCTCCGACCTGCATCTCGACCCGGAACGACCCGACATCACGCGCCTGTTCGGCGAGTTCCTCGAGGGGGAAGCCCGCACGGCGGCCGCGCTCTACATCCTCGGCGACCTGTTCGAGGCGTGGGTGGGCGACGACGATCCGTCGGAGGCCGGCGCCTTCGTGGCGACGAAACTGCGGGCTTTGTCCGAGCGCGGCGTGCCGGTGTCCTTCCAGCGTGGCAATCGCGATTTCCTGGTCGGCGATGGCTACGCGGCGCGCGCGGGCTTCGCGATCCTGCCCGATCCGGCCGTTGTCATGCTCGACGGCAGCGCGGTGCTGCTGAGCCACGGCGACCAGCTCTGCGTCGACGACGCCGCCTACCAGGCGTTCCGGGCACAGACGCGTGATCCCGCGTGGCAGGCGCGCTTCCTCTCGCAGCCCCTGCCGGCGCGGCTCGCCTTCGCCCGGCAGGCGCGCACGGCCAGCCAGGCGCGGCAGGGCGAACTGAAGCGGGCCGGCACGATGGAGACCATCACCGACGTGGCGCCCGCCGCGGTCGAGGAGCTGTTCACCCGCTACGGCGTGGAGACCCTGATCCACGGCCACACCCACCGTCCCGCGATCCACGCGCTGGACGTGGCCGGTCGCGCGCGGCGGCGCATCGTGCTCGGCGACTGGTACGAGCAGGGCTCGGTGTTGCGCGTGGACAACGGCCGTTTCGAGCTCGATCGGCTCGCCTGAGCGGATCAGGCGGATCCGGCCGCCTGCACCAGCGCTTCGAGTTCGTCAGCACTGAAGCCCGCGGCGCTGCGCGCCTCGACGTTGAACGGCCCGTGCAGCACCGCGCGTGCGTACTGCGCCAGCAGCCTGCGGAACTCCGGCTCCGGCGCGATCCCGCGCCGTTCGCAGAACCAGCGGAACCAGCGGCTGCCCGCGGCGACGTGCGCCACCTCCTCGCGCAGGATCACCTCCAGCACGTCGGCGGTGGCGTCGTCGTCGAGCCCGCGCAGCTTCACGATCATGCCCGGGGTCACGTCCAGCCCGCGCGCCTCGAGCACGCGCGGTACCAGGGCCATGCGCGCCAGCCCGTCGTGCGCGGTCTTCTCGCACATCTCCCACAGGCCGTTATGGGCGTCGAAATCGCCGTAGTCGTGGCCCAGCGCCCGCAGCCGCTCGCGCAGCATCAGGAAATGCCGGGCCTCGTCGTCGGCGATGCGCACCCAGTCGACGTAGTAGTCGGCGGGCAGGCCGCGGAAGCGATAGGCCGCATCCCAGGCCAGGTCGACGGCGTTGAGTTCGATATGCGCGATCGAATGGATGAACGCGGCGCGGCCCTGCACCGTGCCGAAACCGCGGCGCGGCAGTTCGCGCGGATGCACCAGCGCCGGGCACGGCGGACGGCCCGGCATCCGGATCGGCGCCGGACCGGCCGCGTCCCCCGGCACGGCGAGTTCGCCGCGTGCGAAGGACGCGGCATGGCGCCGGGTCAGCGCGATCTCGTCGTCGACATCCGCCGCATCGAGGCACTCGCGCGCGGCGTCGAACAGCGTCCGCATCGCGCGCCGCTCAGAGCGCGAGCCGGCGCTGCCGCTTGGCGTCGTCCGAGCGCAGCTGGCGCAGGCCTTCGAAGTAGCCCGGCTCCACGCCGGTGGCGTACTCGCCGCTGAAGCAGGAGCTGTCGAACTTCATGCCTTCGAACTTCGGCCCGGCCACCGCCTTCTCCAGGTCCGCGAGGTCCTGGTAGACCAGCCAGTCGCAGCCGATCATGCGCTCGATCTCCTCTTCGCTGCGGCCGTGCGCGATGAGCTCCTCGGGCGTGGGCATGTCGATGCCGTAGATGTTGGGATGGCGGACCGGCGGCGCGGCGGACGCCAGGTACACCTTGCGCGCGCCGGCATCGCGGGCCATCTGCACGATCTGCTGCGAGGTGGTGCCGCGCACGATCGAATCGTCCACCAGCAGCACCACCCGGTTGCGGAACTCGAGCTTGATCGGGTTGAGCTTGCGCTTGACCGATTTCACCCGCTCGCCCTGCCCCGGCATGATGAAGGTGCGGCCGACGTAACGGTTCTTGACGAAACCCTCGCGGTACTTCACCCCGAGCACGTGGGCGATCTCCAGCGCGGCATCGCGCGAGGTGTCGGGGATCGGGATCACCGTGTCGATGTCGTGGTCCGGCCGCAGGCGCAGGATCTTCTCGCCCAGCACCGTGCCCATGCGCATGCGCGCCTTGTGCACCGAGATGTTCTCGATCATCGAGTCGGGCCGCGCGAAATACACGTACTCGAAGATGCACGGGGCGCTGGCCACCTCTTCGGCGCACTGGCGGGTATGCAGTTCGCCGCGCGGGGTCACCACCACGCCTTCGCCCGGGGCGACGTCGCGGACCAGCTCGAAGCCGAGGATGTCGAGCGCCACCGACTCCGACGCGATCGCGTATTCGTTGCCGGCCTCGGTCTCCCGCTTGCCCAGCACCAGCGGCCGGATGCCGTGCGGATCGCGGAACGCGACCAGGCCCAGGCCCAGCACCGTGGCCACGCCGGCGTAGCCGCCGCGGGCACGCCGGTTCACGCCTTCGATGGCGCGGAACGCGGCCTCCGGCGTCAGCGTGCGGCTGCGGTCGAGCTCGTGCGCGAACACGTTGAGCAGCACTTCCGAATCGGACTGGGTGTTGATGTTGCGCCGGTCCTGCTCGAACACCTCGCGCCGCAGCATGTCGGTATTGATCAGGTTGCCGTTGTGCGCCAGCGCGATCCCGTAGGGCGAGTTGACGTAGAACGGCTGCGCCTCATCGCTGCCTTCGCTGCCGGCGGTGGGATAGCGGCAGTGGGCGATGCCCACGCGCCCTTCCAGCAGCGCCATGGCCTTGGGGTGGAACACGTCGCGCACCAGGCCGTTGCCCTTGTGCACGCGCATCTGGGTGCCGGTGGAGGTCGCGATGCCCGCTGCGTCCTGGCCGCGGTGCTGGAGGACGGTCAGGCCGTCGTACAGCGCGGTCGCGACCTCGGTGGTGGCGACAATGCCGATGATGCCGCACATGGCAGTGGTTTCCGTTGCGTGTTGCGGGAGAGGAACGGGTGGCCGTGGCCGCCGGTCAGGGATGCGGACGGACCATGCCGTCGATGCCGACCTTCGACTTCACCTGCGCCTTGAGGCGTTCGGCGTCGTCGCGACCCGGGACCGGGCCGGCCTTGACCCGGGTCAGGCGGCCACGATCGGTGGCGACGGTGTCGGTGAATGCATCGATGCCCATGCCGCGCAGGCGATCGCGCAGGCGCGTGGCTTCGGCGGCGTTGCTGAACGCGCCGACCTGGACGGCAAAGCCGACTCCCCTAGCGGCGGGGGCGGCGGGGGCGGCGG